>JBAYVG010000022.1:0-43586 GCA_041674785.1 Rhodocyclaceae bacterium | reverse complement strand
GAAGGACTCGGTCAGCAGCGAACCCATGAAGAGCAGCGGAATGACGACGACGACACCGGTCAGGATAGGGATCATGGCGTTGCGCAACACATGGCCGAACATCACTGCGGTTTCGGTCAGCCCTTTGGCCCGCGCCGTGCGCACATAGTCCTTGCCGATTTCCTCAAGGAAGATGTTGCGATACCAGCGCGTCGACGAACCAATGCCGGAAATGACACCGATAAGTACCGGCAGGATCAGGAAGCGCATCGCATCCAGGCCGCCGCCGTAGCCGGAAATGGGCACCAGGCGGAAGATCTTGGAGAACAGGAACTGGCCACCGATGATGTAGAACAGTCCGGAAATCGACATCATCGCCACGCATAGCACGACGCCCCAGAAATCCAGCGCAGAGGCACGGAAGAAGGCCAGCAGCAAGGCGAAGCTGACGGTGACGAAAAGGCCGAGCAGGAAGGTTGGCAAGGCAATCGCCAGCGACGGCCCCATTCGGGCGACGATCTCGCGTGCGATGTCGCGGCCGTCTTCAGCGCGGCCGAAATCACCGGCGAACATGCGTGCCGATTTTTCGAAGAAGATGGTTTCAGTAGCCATGCCCGTACCGCCGGCGGCAGCATTCCAGAACAGCGGCTTGTCGTAGCCGCGCTCGGCCTTCCATTTCTGGATCGCATCCGGTGTCACGCGCTTGACGCCAAGCTGCATGCGCGCCATGTCGTCCGGTGTGTTGACGACGAAGAAGAGCGCGAAGGTGATGAGGTTCACCCCGATCAGGATCGGAATCGCGTAAAGCAGGCGGCGGAGGATGTAGGCAAGCATCAGGGCGAATTATGCCAAGGCAGCGCGCTCGATGGTGTTTCTTGTTGCTGCGATTTTTGCAAACAGGCCTGACGCAGCAATCAGGCTCGCCTTACAGCGCTCGCCAGCGCCAGCAATTCCGTTTCTGCATGTTGCAGCACTTCCGGAATGACGCGGTGATGATCGTGGCGAATCGCGTCTTCGAGCGCAGTCGCTGCCGCACAGAGCTGCCTGGCACCGAGCGTTGCCGCCAGCCCCTTCAATGTATGTGCAGCAATCCCTGCCCCTTGCACGTCCCCTTCGGCCAAGGCCACCTGCACCCGCGCAATATCGTCAGCATGGCTGTCGATGAATTTCTGCAGTAAACGGATGTACCTGTCGACATTTCCACGTACCGGTTTCAACCCGGCGTCAACATCAAGGCCCGGGATCACACGCAGGCGCTGCAAGTGCGCATCGGCCGCATCCTCATTACCTCCTGCCGAAGCTGCATTCCCTGCATTCCCTGCATCGCCAGTATCTCCAGCGGGCTCTCGTTTCGGCAGCCAGGTCAGCAGCGCCTGATAGAGAATGTCCGGATCGACGGGCTTGGGGACATGATCGTTCATGCCGGCATCAAGGCAACGCTGCCTGTCCTCTTCGAAGGCGTTGGCCGTCATGGCGATGATCGGGATGCGTTGTCCGAAAGGCAGCTTGCGGATGACTCGGGTAGCTTCCAGACCATCCATTTCCGGCATCTGCATGTCCATCAGGATCAGATCAAACCGGGAGGTCCGCATCATTTCGACGGCGAGAGCGCCGTTCTCGGCAACTTCGACGTGCAAACCAACGGCCTCAAGCAGTTCGAGCGCCACTTCGCGGTTTATCAGGTTGTCTTCCGCGAGGAGGATGCGGGCGCCTGGATAACACGCGACGAGTGCCTGCTCGACATCGGCATAACCAATCTCTGTTCGTTCGTGCCCGTGGTCACCGAGAATGCTCATGATGGTGTCGAGTAACCCGGAGGGCGTCACCGGCTTGGCCAGCACCGAATGAAATCCGGCTTTCTCACGGTCTTCATGTTCCAGCGAGTGGCCGTAGGCGGTGACCAGCACCGTGACTGGATGTTGCGACAGGGGCAACGCCTTGAGTACTTCAGCGGTCTGCAGCCCATCCAGATCGGGCATCTGCCAGTCGAGCAAAACCAGGTCGAAGGGGTCTCCGGCGGCATCCGCCGATGCGATGACACGAAGCGCTGCCGAGCCGCTGTCAGCTTCGTCGGCGCGTAGCCCGATCGCCTCCAGCATGCTGCGCAGCGCCAGCCGGGCGTCGTCGAGATCATCAACGACCAGCACCCGCTGTCCAGTCAGGCCCGCCATCATCGGGCGTGACCTGGACGCATCCCCGCCCTTGCCAAGACGCACGGTGCACCAGAACGTACTGCCCGGTGTTGGTTGCGATGCTCCGCCGCTATCAACCCCCACCTCCCCGCCCATCGCCATGACAAGGTGACGACTGATGGCAAGACCAAGCCCTGTGCCGCCGAACTTGCGGGTCGTCGAGCTATCGGCCTGCTCGAACGCTTCGAACAGGCGATCCTGTATTTCGGGCGGAATACCGATACCGGTATCGCGAACTTCAAAGCGCACGAGCAAAGTGTCGGAATCGTCTTCGACCACCCTGCCGCGAATGACGATCGACCCCGCCTCGGTAAACTTGACCGCATTGCCAGCGAAGTTAAGGAGCACCTGACCGAGCCGCAGAGAATCACCGGTAAACACGCCCGACAACTCCGGTGCCAGGTCGCGTACGACCTCCAGACCTTTGCCATGCGCCCGGTCGGCAATCATCGTGCACACGTTGTCGATGACCTTGTCGAGATCAAATGCTTTCTTTTCAAGCACCATCTTGCCTGACTCGATCTTGGAAATATCAAGGATGTCGTTGATCAGTTCGAGGAGGTGCTGGGCGGCATCCGCTATCTTGCGCAACCGATCCTGCTGCTTTGCTTGCCCGATGTCGCGCTGCAGCAGGTGGGTGAGGCCGATGATTGCATTCATCGGCGTGCGGATTTCATGGCTCATGTTGGCCAGGAAGGAGCTCTTTGCCTGACTGGCGGCCTCCGCCGCATCCCGCGCATGTTCAAGCGCCACATTGGCGGCCGCAAGCTCCGTTGTCCGCTCAGCCACCTTACCATCCAGTTCGGTTCCCCACGCCCGTAGCGCTGTTGTCTGCGCGCTGATGGTATCAAGCAGGTGGTCGAAAAGGCGCGAAATACGGGCAAGTTCATCCTCTCCCGCTACAACGCCGACCCGCTCGTCCATGCGCCCCTCGGCCACTGACTCCATCACACAACGCAGACGATCCAGCGGAGCAACGATGGTGCGTGCCAAACGCCAGGAAAAGAACGAAGTTGCCAACAGCAACAGCCCGGAAAAACCAATCAGCAGCGACAGGGCAAACCATTTGGCTTCGATGTACGGCGCCTCCGAAAAACCGATGTAGAGCACACCAATACGCTTGTCTTCTGCGTCCCTCACCGGTACGTAGCCGGAGATGTACCACTTGTCGACAACGAACGCCCGACCTAGCCAGGTTTCACCCCGATCGAGGACATGTTCAGCCACTTCCTGCGAGAGCAGCGTACCCAGCGCACGTTGCCCGTCGGCCTTGCGTACACTCGTCGCAATGCGGATATCATCGAGAAACAGCGTGGCAGTCCCAAGTACCTCACCGAAAAATCCGCCAGTCTCCGAAACCAGTTGTGTCTGCAGGTCGATTTCAGTTTCATTGCGGTTGAGAAGAACGCCAAGAACCATCGCTCCCAGGGGCGTGCCGTCCGCTAGATCCATCGGTGCGGCGGCAATAAGAAACATCCCTCGGGCTTCCGCTTCGCCCGGAACAACGCGCTTCCGAGCCTTCGGCGTCGGCACCACAGGTATTCGTGCACGCGCTGCCAACTCCGGCGAAATGGTCCTCATCACGGATTCCGTCAGGACCTGATAGCCGTGCCTCGCTGAGTCGCTGGCAAGGCTTTGCCGGACAACCGGGAGCATCGGGAAATTTGCACCGGTCGGTAGCACCGTGTTGCTGGCAATGACTTTCCCATCCAGCGTCACGATAGCCATGAAGTCGGCACCGATATTCTCAGCACGGGAAGCGAGAATATCGGAGAGGGGAATGTCGGCACGCCCGCCCACCAGCAAGCGACGCAAGCGAGTCGACTCCGCCAGGCTGCTGGCATTGCGTACCAGCTCTTCCTGCTTGCGATGGAGATGTGCATCGGCAGCAGCCAGATCGATGGAGGCCTTGTGCAACAAAGCGCGATCAAAGACCGATGTACCCCAAGCGAACAAAATCGCCGCCAGTACGGGCACAACCATCACCGGCAGCAACGCAAGAACGGTCACGCGAAGCCTCAGCGATTTTCGCCAGTACTGCACCAGTTGCTGCAATGAAGATAGTTGAAACACAGACGCCGCCTATTCTGGCAACTCGGTCAAACCACGGTTCGTGGAATGACCCACTCCCGTATTGATTCTAGCCCTCAACGTGCCGCCTGTCGCTCTCGCCTGCGGTAACCGGCGATCACCGGCACCAGGACGGCAGCGAGAAGTGCCGTACCGGCAAATAACGGCCACAGTACCGGCCGGTTCCACTCGCTTCGCCTGGCTTCGCGTGTCGCAACATCGAGGCGCTGGTATTTCAGATTGTTGTGGCCGACATCGCTCGGCTTGCGGTTCTTCAGCCAGGCATGGCCCAGCGCGTAGCTCTTCGGGTGAAAGCCATAAACCCAAGGGGCATCCTGATGCAGGATACGGTTCATGCGGGTGATGATGGCCAGGCGCTGTGGGCTGTTGTCCATGTTCTTCATTTCGTGGAACAGCTTGTCAAACTCGGGGTTGCGGTAGTTGGAGGCATTCTCGCCGCCTTTCTCGACCTTGCCCTCGGCACCATTGAGCAGAAAAAAGAAATTCTCCGGGTCCGGGTAGTCGGCGTTCCAGCCGAGGTAATAGAGCTGCACGGCACCCTTGCGGATTTTTTCCTGAAAACGGTTGAAGTCGGTGGAGCGCACCACCAGCTGGATGTCGATTTTGGCAAACTGCCGGGTCAGCCAGTCGAGGCGCGACTTGTCGCCCATGCCACCACCGGTGGTATCGAGGTTGAGCACCAGCGGCTCGCCAGTTTTGGCGTTGCGCCCATCCGGCCAGCCGGCTTCGGCCAGCAGGCGCTTGGCGGTGGCGACATCGCGACGGCGGGGGGCGCCGTCGCGCCACTCATAAACCACCTGATTGATGCCCGCTTCACCCTCGAGGTAGCCGAAGATGCCCGGCGGCAGCGGCCCCTGCGCGGGAATGCCACGGCCATTCATGAAAATCGAAATGAACTCCTCCTGATCGAGCACAATGGAAATGGCCTGGCGCAGCTTGCGCGACGACGCATTCGATTCGCCACCAACCATCGCATCCAGCATGTTGAAGCCCATGTAGAAGGTGGATGCGCGCACGCTGGTCAGCAGGCGGATACCCTTCTCGCGCATCTCGTCGGTCAGCGCCACATCGCCGCCGACATTGATCCGCACCGCCTGGTCGAAGCTGTCCGAGGAAATGCCGGAGGCGTCGTACCAACCCTGCAGGAATTTGTTCCAGTAGGGTATGGCCTCCTTCTCGCGCGAGAAGATGGCACGCTCGATGAACGGGAGGGCTTTGCCGCAATCGTCCAGCAGTCCGGCTTCACGGTCGCCTGCTTCACCTTCGCAGGGATAGGTTTCGCCGCGGAAATTGGGGTTTCTCACCAGCACCATGCGGCTGTTCGGATTGTTTTCGACCAGCATGTAGGGGCCGGTGCCGACCGGATACCAATCGAGTGTCAGGTTCTTCTCGGCCATGCCGGGCTGACTGTAGAAGCGATCAACCTCGCGCGGCACCGGGGCAAAGAACGGCATCGCCAGCCAGTAGAGGAACTGTGGGTACTTGCCCTTGAGACGCACCCGATAAGTGGTGTCATCGACCTTGCTGACGCCGGCAAGCGGATAGGCATCAAGATCCAGCCAGCCATCGCGCGGCAGGGTCTTCGCCGCGGCCTGAAGGCTTGCACCCAATTCCTTCAGGCCGACGATGTGCTCGGCCATCATGCCGAAGATCGGCGAATGCAGACGCGGGTGCGCCAGCCGCTTGATCTCATAGATGTAGTCGTCGGCGCGCAGTTCTCGGCTGCCGGATTCCTTGAAATCGGCAATGCGCTCGATACCTTTCAGCTTGTCGCGATCAAGATCGGCATAAACCGGTTTGCCGGCAGCATCGGTAGCGAAGGCCGGGTGCGGTTGATAACGGATTCCAGGCTGCAGGCGAATTTCGTAAATGCTTTCGGCGATCTTCTCGACCGGCGCATCGGCAGGCAATGTCCGACCAGCGGCATCGACGTAGCGCGGTACCGGTACTGAGGTCGTCGTCAGCGGCACCAAGGTATAGGGACGTTTCAAGTAGTGATACTGCAGCGGCGGCTCATAGACCTGAGCAGTAAAGGTGATTTCGTCCTCGGTATAGGACTGCACCGGATCGAGATGCTTCGGACGTTCTGTAAACGCCGAATAAAGGATGCTCTGGCCACGCTCGGCAACGGGATACGGGTCGTTCCACACCTCGCCGCAGGCGGTAAGCAGCAAGGCGCCCAGTGGAACGCAAACGCGCACGGAAACACGAGCAAAACAACGGAAAAATGGGCGAAACGACATGGCGTCGAGTGTAGCGGATGACTGCCCGTTCGTCATCCGGCCGATCGAGGTATGACGGCGGCTGAGGCAGCATTTCCGCTATAATGCGCGAAAGACCAAACAGGGAGTATCCATGGGATTCCTCGCAGAAAAACGCATACTGATTACTGGCGTGCTGTCCAAGCACTCGATTGCCTATGGCATCGCCAAGGCCTGCCATCGTGAAGGCGCCAAAATCGCCCTCACCTACCAGAACGAGCGCTTCAAGGATCGCGTCGCCAAGTTTGCGGCCGAGTTCGACACAGACCTGATTTTCCCTTGCGATGTTGCCGAAGATGCACAGATCGACAATCTGTTCGTTGAACTCGGAAAGCATTGGGAAGGACTCGACGGACTCGTGCATTCCATCGCTTATGCACCGAGCGAAGCGATTGAGGGCGATTTCCTCGACGGCATTACCCGCGATGCCTTCCGCATCGCCCATGACGTGTCGTCCTACAGCTACCCGGCGCTGGCCAAGGCGGCGCGGCCGATGCTGCTGAAAGGCAACAACGCCGCCCTGCTCGCCCTCTCGTATCTGGGCGCCGAGCGCACCATGCCGAACTACAACACGATGGGGCTGGCCAAGGCCAGCCTTGAAGCTGCCACACGTTACCTGGCCTTCTGCCTTGGCCCACAGGGCATCCGCGCCAACGCCATTTCGGCCGGGCCGATCAAGACACTGGCGGCTTCCGGTATCGGCAACTTCGGCAAGCTGCTGGCATTCAACTCGCACCACGCCCCGCTGCGCCGCAACGTCACCATCGACGAAGTCGGCAACGTTGCCGCCTTCATGCTTTCCGATCTGGCCAGCGGTATCACCGGCGAAATCACCTATGTCGATGGCGGCCTGAACACAACTGCGCTCGGCAACGCGGACCCGTTGCCCGCCTGATCACGATCACACCTGACCACAGCAAAGAAAAACGCCGACCGGGATACCCGGTCGGCGTTTTGTTTTGGTACTTGACCTCGCCCGGTCAGCGATCCTTGGACTCGACGACAGCCTTGTTGATTTCCACCTTGTAGCGTTGGCGCAAACCGGCCAGGTAGGCCGCAAAATCTTCCTGCGCCGCCATGGCGGTGTAATCGCTCTGCAGAACGCGCTGCTTGCTTTCGTCGATCTTCTCCAGGGGCTTCACTGCCATGATCTTGTACAGCGCATAGCCCCCGTTGTTCGGCAACTCGACCCCGGCATAGGCTGGCAATTTCTGGACATCGGCACGGAAAATGGCGCGCATGGCTTCCGGCGTCACCTGCTTGCCCTGCAAGCGCGACACGTACTTCACCAGCGCCCACTTGACCTTGTCGTCGCCCGCCTTCAACTCAGCCAGCCGCGCCTCGCCACGACGCTTGGCCAGAGCGGCAGCTTCCTTGCCCTTGAGCATCGTCTCGATATCGGCCCGAACTGCGTCAAAGTCGCGGATTGCCGCCGGCTTGTGTTCGGCAACACGTGCGGCGACCAGCGTATTCTGTACGACTTCCACAGCATCAGTGTTGCGCTTGTTCTTGATTGCATCGTCCGAGAACAAGGCTGCCAGCAGCTTCTCGTTACCGAGCGGACCGAGTGACGGGAGCGCCTGGGCCGGAATTTCCTTCGGTAGAAATTTCGATTGCTGCACCTGCAGCTTGAATTTTTCGGCCACCGGATTGAGGCTGTCGGACTGCTCATACACCATATTGGTAAAGGCTTCGGCCGCCTCGACATAGCGCCGCTGCGCACCCTGGCGCTTGAGTTCGCCTTCGATTTCGGCACGCACTTCGTCGAGCGGCTTGAGCTTGGCTGCCTTGACCCCCGTCAGCTTGATGATGTGGAAACCAAAATCGGACTGGACCAGGTCGGAAATCTGGCCCTCCTTCTGATTGAACACGGAATCTTCGAAGGGCTTCACCATCATGCCGCGCCCAAAGAAACCGAGATCTCCACCATTCACGGCAGACCCGGGATCCTGCGAGACCTTCTTCGCCAGGTCGGCGAATTTTGCTGGTGTTTTCTGCACTTCCTTGAGTACTTCTTCTGCCTTCGCTCTGGCCTTGGCCTTCTCGGCGTCCGCTGCGCTGGCATTAACGGTGATCAGGATATGGCTGGCACGGCGCTCTTCTGCCTGCTGGTAGCGGTCCTTGTGGGTTTCATACCATTGTTTGACTTCACTATCGCTGACAGCCACCTGCGAGAGCAGATTGTCGAGCGACAAGACAACGAATTCGGCACGAACCAGTTCCGGCGTCTGGAACAATTTCTGGTTCTCGTCGTAGAACTTGCGCGCGGCATCGTCGGCGAGCTTCACTTCACTGGTGAACTGTTCGGGTGCATAGCGGATCTCCGCAACCTGACGCTCTTCCGACTGAATGCGCAACATCGTCGCAGCCGAGGTAGCAGAAACGATGCCGGTATCCGCGACAGCGCCAACCAGTTGCTGCATGGTCAGATCCTGACGTAGCTGCGCTTCGAATTGTTCCGTCGTCATCCCCTGCGCGCGCACCGCCGCTTCGTAGCGTGACTGGGAAAACTGACCGTTTTCCTTGAGCGACGGCATGTTACTGATGATCTCGACAAGCATGTCGTTGCTCGCACCAAGACGCCCCTTGTAGGCTTCGAGCAAAAGCAGGCGCTGATCAACGAGGGAATTGACCACCGCCAGGCGCATTTCGGGTGTATCAAACAATTCCTGCTTGAAACTCGGCCCCATCTGCTGACGCGCCCGGTCCATCTGGTCGCGCAAGGACTGCTGGAATTGCTGCTGTGTGATCTTGGAATCACCGACACTGGCTACATCGGTGCCAGCCCCCGTGCCGCGCACGTAGGAATCGACACCAAACAGGGTGAACGATATGGCTATCAGGAAAAGAAAACCCTGGACAATTCGCTTGTTGTTACGGACGGCGTCGAACATGGCGTAGTAACTCTCTCAGCTCGCTGCTCTCGTTGAAATAACAAAAAAGGCGAACTCGCGTTCGCCTTCTAGTGTGTCTGGCGGAGTGGACGGGACTCGAACCCGCGACCCCCGGCGTGACAGGCCGGTATTCTAACCAACTGAACTACCACTCCGCGTCGGTACATGCTCTTTTTTGCGCTGGTGGGTGCTGACGGGCTCGAACCGCCGACATCCAGCTTGTAAGGCTAGCGCTCTACCAACTGAGCTAAGCACCCATGCTATCTCGCTTTTTGACCGTCTTTCGGTCAAGCGCAAAGACGATTATTTTACAGCATCCTTGAGCGCTTTTCCAGCACGGAACTTCGGCACTTTTGCTGCCTTGATCTTGATCGTTGCACCGGTCTGCGGATTACGGCCGTTACGCGCCGCACGCTTGGCGACGTAGAAAGTGCCGAAACCCACCAGACTCACCTCGCCGCCTTTCTTGAGCGAAGCCTTCACTGCAGAAACAGTCGCATCGAGCGCGCGACCCGCAGCTGCCTTCGAAATGTCTGCCGATTTGGCGATCTGTTCGATCAGTTCAGATTTGTTCACAAAAGCCCCCTTGAGGTAGACGCAGGGAATCCTGCACGGCTTTTATAGCGCCGTGAAAACCCTTGTGTCAAGCGGATTTCCGACCAGTTTCAAGCTGGAAAACAGAGGCATAAACCATGCCGGACAAGCAACTGCCAGCATGGTCCGTAGGTGAATCAGTGCGTCAACAGCGCTTGTGCAGACGCTGCATCGGCAGCGGTCGGTGCCGCCGCTGCAGGTTCGTCGGGGAGCGGCTGCGGCTTGCTCTCGAGCGCATGTTCAAGCACCTGATCGATCCAGCGCACCGGAATGATCTCAAGCTTGTTCTTGATGTTGTCCGGGATCTCGGTGAGATCCTTGACGTTCTCTTCAGGAATCAACGCCCGCGACAGACCACCACGCACTGCCGCCAGCAATTTTTCCTTCAAGCCACCGATGGGCAGCACTTCGCCGCGCAAGGTGATTTCACCGGTCATAGCCACGTCGCAGCACACCGGAATCCCGGTCAGCACCGAAACCAGCGCCGTGCAGATGCCGATACCGGCAGACGGGCCGTCCTTCGGGATAGCGCCTTCCGGCAGGTGGATGTGGATGTCGTTCTTCTGATAAAAGTCGTCGACAATACCGAGCGACTTCGAGCGCTTGCGCACCACCGACAATGCCGCCTGGATCGACTCCTGCATGACCTCACCGAGCTTGCCGGTGGTGATGGTCTTGCCCTTGCCGGGCAGGGCCACGGTTTCGATGGTCAGCAATTCACCGCCGACTTCGGTCCACGCCAGACCGGTGACTTGGCCAACCTGGTTTTCCTTTTCCGCCATGCCGAAGGTGTAGCGACGCACACCAAGATACTTGTCGAGGTTCCTGGCATTGACCAGAACCTTGCTGGTACGTTTTTTCAGCAGCAGGGTCTTCACGACCTTGCGGCAGATCTTCGAGATTTCGCGCTCCAGCGCACGCACGCCAGCTTCGCGGGTGTAGTAGCGGACGATATCGCGCAGCGCCGAATCAGCCACGGTCAGTTCGGTCTTCTTGACGCCATTGCTCTTCATCTGCTTCGGCAGCAGGTAGCGCTCGGCGATGTTGACCTTCTCGTCCTCGGTATAACCCGAGAGGCGGATGACTTCCATCCGATCCAGCAGTGGTGCCGGAATGTTCATGGTGTTGGCGGTAGCCACGAACATCACGTCGGAAAGGTCGAAATCAACCTCGACGTAATGGTCCTGGAAGGTGTGGTTCTGCTCGGGGTCGAGCACTTCCAGCAGCGCTGACGATGGGTCGCCACGGAAATCCTGGCCGAGCTTGTCGACTTCGTCGAGCAGGAACAGCGGGTTGCGCACAGCGACCTTGGACAGGCTCTGCAGGATCTTGCCCGGCATCGAGCCAATATAGGTACGACGGTGGCCGCGAATCTCGGCTTCATCACGCACGCCGCCGAGCGCCATGCGCACGAACTTGCGGTTGGTGGCCTTGGCAATCGACTGGCCGAGCGAGGTCTTGCCGACGCCCGGAGGTCCGACCAGACACAGGATCGGCGCTTTCAGCTTGTCCACGCGTTGTTGCACGGCAAGATATTCGAGGATGCGTTCCTTGACGCGCTCGAGGCCGTAGTGGTCCTTGTCGAGCACTTTTTCGGCTTCCGACAGATCCTTGCTGATACGCGTTTTCTTGCGCCAGGGCAGGCCAATCAGGGTCTCGATGTAGTTACGAACGACAGTGGCTTCAGCCGACATCGGCGACATCAGCTTCAGCTTCTTCAGTTCCGAGTTGGCCTTGGCGATGCCTTCCTTGCTCATGCCGGCGGCCTTGATCTTCTTGTCCAGCTCGTCGAGGTCAGCCCCCTCTTCACCTTCACCAAGCTCCTTCTGGATCGCCTTGACCTGCTCGTTCAGGTAGTACTCGCGCTGGCTCTTCTCCATCTGGCGCTTGACGCGGCCACGGATGCGCTTTTCAACCTGAAGGATGTCGATCTCGGTTTCGAGTTGCGACAGCAGGCGCTCGATACGCGCACGCACGTCGAACATCTCAAGAATTTCCTGCTTCTGCTCAAGCTTGAGCGGCAGGTGCGCGGCAATGGTGTCGGAGAGGCGACCAGCCTCTTCGATACCAGCGATTGAGGTCAGGATCTCCGGCGGAATCTTCTTGTTCAGCTTCACGTACTGGTCAAACTGGGCGATCACCGCGCGGCGCATGGCCTCGACTTCGTGATTGACGCCATCTTCACCGGTGACCGGCATCGCACAGGCGGTAAACATCGACTCACCTGCCGTGATCGATTCAACATGCGCACGCTGCGTGCCTTCAACCAGCACTTTGACCGTACCGTCAGGCAGTTTCAGCATCTGCAGGATGTTGGCCACGCAGCCGATGCGGTAGAGATCTTCCTCGGACGGCTCATCCTTGGCGGCCGACTTCTGGGCCACGAGCAGGATGTTCTTGCCAGCTTCCATCGCCGTTTCAAGCGCCTTGATCGACTTCGGGCGACCAACGAAAAGGGGAATAACCATGTGCGGGAACACCACCACGTCACGCAGCGGCAACAGCGGCAGCTCCAGCGATTCAGCCGGAAGTTGTTTATTTTCGGGGGGGTTCGACATCTCGTGCGCCTATTGAGGTGAGTTCACGCCCCACATGGGGGCGCGAAGCGGAATATCAAGCCGTCCCGACTAGGGACGGCATCTCAGTTGGAACCGGAGACCTTGGGCTGATCAGCATAGATCAGCAACGGCTTGTTGTCGCCACTGATCATGTTTTCGTCAATGACGACCTTTGAGACATTCTCCATGCCCGGAAGTTCGTACATCGTGTCGAGCAGGACGGATTCGAGGATGGAGCGCAGACCGCGTGCCCCTGTCTTGCGCTCCAGCGCCTTCTTGGCCACCGCCTGTAAGGCACCGGGGCGGATCTCAAGCTCGACACCTTCCATCGAGAAAAGCTTTTGATACTGTTTTACAAGCGCATTCTTCGGCTCGATCAGGATCTCGACCAGCGCTTCAATCGACAACTCCTCAAGCGTTGCCACAACGGGCAGGCGACCGATAAGCTCAGGGATCAGACCAAACTTGATCAGATCTTCCGGCTCGACGCTGCGCAGCACATCGCCAACCGCCTTGCGGTCATCCTTGCTCTTGACCTCGGCGCCAAAGCCGATGCCGCCCTGTTCCGAGCGGTTGCGGATGACTTTTTCCAGGCCATCGAAGGCTCCGCCGCAAATGAACAGGATATTGGTCGTATCGACCTGAACGAAATCCTGGTTCGGGTGCTTGCGTCCGCCCTGCGGCGGCACACTGGCAACCGTACCTTCGATCAATTTGAGCAGCGCCTGTTGCACGCCCTCACCGGACACGTCGCGGGTGATCGAAGGGTTATCGCTCTTGCGGGAAATCTTGTCGATTTCGTCGATGTAGACGATACCCTGCTGCGCCTTGTCGACTTCGTAATCGCACTTCTGCAGCAGCTTCTGGATGATGTTTTCGACGTCCTCACCAACGTAGCCGGCTTCAGTCAGCGTCGTTGCATCGGCCATCACGAACGGTACATTCAGCAGGCGAGCCAGCGTCTGGGCCAGCAGCGTCTTGCCCGAACCGGTCGGGCCGATGAGCAGGATATTGCTCTTGGCCAGTTCGACTTCATCGGTGTTCTTGGCGTGATGGCGCAGGCGCTTGTAGTGGTTGTACACCGCCACCGACAGAATGCGCTTGGCAGCAATCTGACCGATCACGTACTGGTCGAGGATGGAACAGATCTCGCGCGGGGTCGGCAGATCGGAACGCGCCGTCTTGCCGTCTTCGATACCGGCAATTTCGTCACGGATGATGTCATTGCAAAGCTCGATGCACTCGTCGCAGATGAAAACCGACGGCCCGGCAATGAGCTTCTTCACTTCATGCTGGCTCTTGCCGCAGAAGGAGCAATAGAGCAGTTTTTCAGTGCTGCTTTTCTTTTCGGACATATTCCGTTTTCCTAAACTTGGTCTTGCCAAAAACGCCCGAAGCTTGAATCAAAGGCCGTCGCGCGTCGCAAGCACCTTGTCGATAAGACCATATTCTGCCGCTTCCGGCGCCGAAAGGAAATTGTCCCGATCGGTATCCCGCTCGATGCGGTCGATCGGCTGGCCGGTGTGGTGCGCCATGATCTCGTTGAGTTTGGCACGCAAGGCCAGGATTTCCCGGGCATGGATCTCGATATCCGAGGCCTGGCCCTGGAACCCGCCCATCGGCTGGTGGATCATGATACGGGAGTTCGGCAGCGCGAAACGCTTGCCTTTGGTGCCGGCTGTCAGCAGGAAGGCACCCATCGAGCAAGCCTGGCCCATGCACAGTGTGGACACGTCCGGCTTGATGAACTGCATGGTGTCGTAGATCGACATGCCTGCCGTCACCGAGCCACCCGGCGAGTTGATGTAGAAGTAGATGTCCTTGTCAGGATTCTCGGCTTCGAGGAACAGGAGCTGCGCCACCACCAGATTGGCTGTCGCATCGTTGACCGGGCCAACGAGGAAAATGACGCGCTCCTTGAGCAGGCGCGAGTAGATATCGTAAGCACGTTCGCCACGACCACTCTGTTCGACCACCATCGGCACAAGGCCAAGGCCTTGGGGATCCCAATCGCTACGATTATCCGATCCGAAGATCATGCCTGCTCCTCTCATTGCCATCAGGCTTCCTGCTGGCCCATCAGTTCGTCGAAAGCGACCGCTTTGTCGGTCACTTTAGCGGTATTCAGCACCCAGGCGACGACGTTATCCTCGATTGCCACACCTTCCAGCTCCTGCAGACGCTGCGGCTGAGCGTAGTACCAGCGCACCACTTCTTCCGGATGCTCGTAGCTTTGGGCGGCTTCGTCAACAATCGCCTTCACCTGTTCCGGCTTGGCGTGCAGTTCCTTCTCCTTGACCAGCTCGGCCAGGACCAGCCCCAGCGTGACGCGGCGCTTGGCCTGCTCGGCAAACCAATCCGGCTGCATCGGGAAATCATTGACCTTCATGCCACGCTGCTCCATGTCACGACGGGCATTTTCCATCAGGCGATGAATTTCCATCTCGATCAAGGCGTTCGGGATGTCGATCGGGTTGGCCTTGATGATGGCATCCATGACCTGATCCTTGATCTTGCTCTGGATGCGCTTCTTCACTTCACGCTGCAGGTTGCCGGTGATCTCTTCGCGCATCTTGGCGACGTCTCCATCAGCGATGCCCAGCGTCTTGGCGAACTCGGCGTCGAGCTCCGGCAGCACCGGGCCGCTGACCTTCTTCAGCGTGATTTCAAATTGCACCTTCTGACCGGCCAGATCCTTGGAGAAATAATCTTCCGGGAAAGTCATGTCGAATGTCTTCGATTCGCCGGCCTTGAGACCTTCAACTGCCGTCTCGAAGTCGGCAAGCATCATGCCTTGACCGAGAACAAAGGGGTAATCACTGGCCTGACCGCCCTGGAACGGCTCGCCGTCCTTCTTGCCGAGGAAGTCGATGATGACGCGGTCTTCCTTGGCTGCGGCACGATCGACGGCTTCGTAGCGGATACGCTGCTTGCGCAGGATATCGATGGTCTTGTCGATTTCGGCTTCGCCGACTTCCAGCGACGGGCGCTCAACTTCCGACGCCGACATGTCGCCCAGCTTGACTTCGGGATAGACCTCGAAAACAGCCGCAAATTCAAGGTGGGTCGTGCTCTCGGTCTGCTTTGCCTCAATCCGCGGATAGCCGGCAACACGCATTTGTGCTGCCATCACCGCCTGGCCGAAGGCGCGATCCAGAGCCTCGTTCAGGGCTTCGTGACGCGCCTGGTCACCATGCTGCTGGCGGACGATCGTCGCCGGCACCTTGCCCGGGCGGAAACCAGCCATTTTCACATTTTTGCTGATGCGCTTCAGGCGCGCATCGACATCCTTGTCGAGATCGGCAATGGCAACCGACAGGTCAAGGCGGCGCTCCAGGGCGCTCGGGGCTGGTTGCTGGGCGGTGGTGTTTTCGGCGTTCGTTGGCATAAAAAATCCTGAATGAAACGGTAGTGAATTCGGAAGTGAAGTGAGCAGAAAGGCGAAGCGCCGAATTCTATCACGGCGGCGACAACTGCTGCTTTGCCGTCTTTCCCTGTGTTTTCTCCTCATTTCCCCGGCATCCGGAACAAATTATCAGCCAGCCAACATCGGCCGGATGCAGCGGGGTGCGCCGAAACCAGGCCACTTGAGTTACAATCCGCCCCTCCGTGCGGCGGTGGCGAAATTGGTAGACGCAACAGGTTTAGGTCCTGTCGCCTTCGGGTGTGGAGGTTCGAGTCCTCTCCGCCGCACCAGCAATTCATTCCCTTCAGGCCGATGCCCGTCGACCACTACGAAAATTTCCCCGTTGCCTCACTCCTGCTGCCGAAGCGACTGCGGCAGCCGATCGAGGCAATCTACCGCTTTGCCCGCAGCGCCGACGACATTGCCGACGAGGGAGATGCCTCAACAGCAGAGCGGCTGGCCGACCTGGCCGCCTACAATGCCCAGCTTGACCGCATCAGCCGCAACGAACCCGTCGACGGCCCGATCTTCGCACCGCTTGCTCGCGAAATTGCCGCATGGCAACTGCCGATCCAGCTCTTTCGCGATCTGCTCGATGCCTTTTCGCAAGATGTGGTCAAAACCCGCTACGCCGACTATCACGAAGTCCTCGACTACTGCCGCCGCTCGGCCAATCCGGTCGGACGCCTGTTGCTGCACCTGGTGGATCGGGCAACGCCCGAGAATCTGGAGCGCTCCGATGCCATCTGCAGCGCGTTGCAGATGGCGAATTTCTGGCAGGACGTGGCCATCGACTGGAAGAAGGATCGCGTTTATCTGCCGCAGGACGACCTTGCCCGCTTCTCCGTCGGCGAAGACCAGATCGCCACCGGGCGCTGTGACGAAAACTGGCAGGCCTTGATGGCCTTCCAGAATGAACGTACCCGCGCGCTGATGCTTTCCGGCGCACCACTGGTCCACGCGCTGCCCGGCCGCATGGGCTGGGAAATCCGCTTCACTGTACAGGGCGGCCTCGCCATCCTTGAGAAAACAGCCCAGGTACGGGGCGACGTCTTCCGGCATCGCCCCCTGCTCGGCCCCACTGACTGGCTGCGTCTTTTCGGCCGCGCCCTTATGATGTAGCCCCATGAATCCAGACGACTACTGCCAGCAAAAAGCCGCCTCGAGCGGATCCAGCTTCTATTACAGTTTCCTCTTCCTGCCGCCGGAGCGGCGACGGGCGATCACAGCGCTCTACGCCTTCTGCCGCGAAGTGGACGATGTCGTCGATGAATGCCACGACCCGCAGATCGCGGCCACCAAGCTCGTCTGGTGGCGCATGGAAGTCGCGCGCCTCTACGAAGGCACGCCCGAACATCCGGTCACCCAGGCACTGCAGGCCGTGCTGCCAAAGTTCAACCTGCCACAGGAGCAACTGCTCGAAATCATCGACGGCATGGAGATGGATCTGACGCAGACGCGCTATCTCGACTTCAAGGCGCTGTCGCTCTACTGCTACCGTGTCGCCAGCGTCGTCGGCCTGCTGGCGGCCGAAATCTTCGGCTATGAAGACCGCAAGACACAGAAATACGCCCACGACCTGGGCATGGCCTTCCAGCTCACCAACATCATTCGCGATGTCGGCGAGGACGCTCGGCGTGGGCGCATCTATCTGCCCATCGACGAGATGCAGCAATTCGACGTCAAGGCCGCCGATATCCTCAACGCACGCTATTCCGACAATTTCCGCCGCCTCATGGAGTTCCAGATCGAGCGCGCCGAACGCTATTACGACCAAGCCTTCGCCCAGCTCGCCGCCAGCGACCGTCGTGCCAGCGCCCCGGCCTGGTGATGGCCGCGATCTATCGCGCCCTGCTCAAGGAAATCCGGCTCGAAGGTTGCCAGGTGCTGACGCAACGCACCTCGCTGACACCGATCCGCAAGCTCTGGCTGGCAGTCAAGACCTGGGTCAGGGAAGGCTGAACGCGTGCGCGCCTTCGGTCGCGTTGCCATTATCGGTGGAGGCTGGGCCGGCCTGGCCTGCGCCACGGAACTTGCAGCAGCCGAATTTCCGGTCACGGTTTTCGAAGCCTCTCGCCAGCTGGGTGGCCGTGCCCGCAGCGTTGCGCTCGAAGGGAGCACGCTCGACAACGGCCAGCACCTGCTGGTCGGGGCCTACAGTGAAACCCTGCGACTGATGCACCGGGTCGGCGCAGCGCCGGCATCCACCCTGCAGCGAACGCCGCTGCGGCTCGATTATCCCGGTGCCTTCCGCCTGCAACTGCCGGAACTGCCGGCCCCCTGGCATCTCGCCATCGGTCTTCTGACAGCAACCGGCGCCAGCTTGCGCGAAAAGCTGTCCGCAGCACTGTTCATGCAGCGCCTGAAGCGCCAGCACTACCGGCTTGATGGCGACACCACGGTGGCCGCCTGGCTTGATGCCCACGGACAGACCGGCACCCTGCGCCGCTATCTTTGGGAACCCCTCTGTCTCGCAGCCCTCAACACGCCACCAGCACGCGCTTCCGCCCAGATTTTCGCCAACGTGCTGCGCGACAGTCTCGGCGGCAGCCGCGCAGCCACCGACCTGCTGCTGCAGCAAGCTGACCTCGGCCAGGTCTTCCCCGAGCCAGCCGGCCGGTTCATTGCAGCGCATGGTGGCGAACTCCGCCTGTCGACCCGTGTCGGCGAAATTCATCGACAAGGCAACGGCTGGCTCATCGGCGACGAACATTTCGAGCAGATCGTGCTCGCCGTGGCGCCGCAGCACCTGGCGCCGCTGCTCGCTTCACGACCAGCACACGCAGCCCTGCTACAGCTTGTTGCCGGCTACCGCTACGAACCCATCGCCACAGCCTATCTGGCCTACCCCGAAGACGTTCACCTGCCGTTCCCGATGCTCGGCCTGCCGGGCCCGATCGGGCAGTGGGTTTTCGACCGCTGCGACATGGGCAGCCCCGGCGTCATGGCCTTTGTGCTTTCGGCCGAGGGGGGTTGGGACACGCTTGAAGATGAGGCGCTGGCGCTCAAACTGCACGCCGAACTGGAGGCCTGTATCGGCCCGCTGCCGGCACCGCGCTGGCAGCGCAGCATCCGTGAGCGCCGTGCCACTTTTTCATGCCAGCCGGGGCTACCGCGCCCGGGCACAGAAACAGCCGAGCGCGGCCTCTGGCTGGCCGGCGACTATACCTACGGTGATTATCCAGCGACCATTGAAGGCGCCGTCCGCAGCGGCATCGCTGCCGCCCAGGGAATACTGAGCGCTTGCTGATCAGCCCTGATGTTGCTTGGCAACCACTGTCTTCATCAGCGGCATGAACTCGACCCAGACGTAACGCCCGACGGCAAGCAGCAGAACCACGCCGATCAACAACTGCAGACTCAGGGAAATTGCCTGTCGATGCTGCCGACAAATCTTCTTCGCCGGGTCGGTTGCGCCGCATTTCGGACAGGCCAGCGCTGAGGTATCCACTTGGTAGCCGCAGCCGCGGCAGGGCACGAGAGACATGATGGTGTTGTTCCGGCGTTTGCTCAAAGAGTGATGACAGGATTCTAACCGCAAGCGGCTACGGCGGTGTGCAGCAGCGATGAAGCGGTGAGCCGGTACATTGAAGAAGTGGCGCAGTTTGCACGATTTTTACTGAAGCGCACTGGCAGCAAGGGCTGCATGGGTTTTGCCAATTGGCGTAATTTGCACGATTTTGCCGCAATTACCCGCCCAGCTCCTCCATCCGCCCGCCATGCATGCGCAGCCGGCGGCTACAGCGCGCAGCGATTTCCTCGTCGTGCGTCACAAGTATCAGCGTCGTCCCGCGTTCGGCATTGATGGCGAACATCAGATCGATGATCTGGTGGCCGGTCGTGGCATCGAGATTGCCTGTCGGCTCGTCGGCAAGAATCAGCTTGGGGCCGGGCGCGAAGGCGCGGGCCAGCGCCACGCGCTGCTGTTCGCCACCGGAGAGATGTTTGGGGTAGTGGCCAAGGCGGTGCGCGAGTCCTACCCGCTCCAACCAGCTACGGGCCTCACCGCCAGCGGCACGTTGTCCCGCCAGTTCCAGCGGCAGCATGACATTTTCCAGTGCCGTCAGCGACGGCAGCAGCTGGAACGACTGGAAAACAAAACCGAGGATCTGACCGCGCAGTACGGCACGGGCATCTTCGTCGAGTACGTTGATTTCCCGGCCGTCGAGAAAGACACTGCCAGAACTGGGCTGATCCAGGCCGGCCAGCAGACCGAGCAGCGTCGACTTTCCCGACCCCGACGCACCGACAATCGCAACCGTTTCTCCGGCAGCGACGGAAAATGAAATCTCGTGCAGAATGACCAGCGGCGGCTCACCGCTGCCGACGCCACTTTCCACTTGCTTGTGCAATTGCTCGACCTTCACCACGACCGGTTTTTCCATCACACCATGCTTTCCGTTATTTCCATTCGCCGCAGCCTGCTTGCTGTTTTCACCGTTACAGCCATCCTGCTGGCACCGGCAGCTCAGGCTGCCAAGACCCTGCTGGTGTTTGGCGACTCGCTCTCTGCCGGCTTCGGCATCCGTCAGGACGCCGCCTGGCCAGCGTTGCTGCAGCAACGCCTGACCGATAAGCGACTCGATTATAGCGTCGTCAACGCCAGTATTTCCGGAGAAACCAGCAGTGGCGGCCGTGCGCGCATTAGCGAAGCACTGGCCCGCCACAAACCGAAGGTCCTGGTGCTCGCACTGGGCGCCAATGACGGCCTGCGCGGCCTGCCGCTGGCGGGGTTGCGCGACAACCTCACGGGCATCGTCCGCGCCGCCCGCACGAGCAAAGCCAGAGTACTGATCGTCGGCATGCAGCTGCCGCCGAACTACGGCGCTTACGCCGCAGAGTTCCAGCAAGTCTTCGCTGAGGTGTCGAAAAAGGAAGGGGTACCACTGGTGCCCTTCCTCCTCGAAGGCATCGCCGAAAAACCGCAATTCTTTCAGGCCGATGCACTTCACCCCACCGCAGATGCACAGCCGCATCTGCTCGACAACGTCTGGGGCGGACTGGCGCCGCTGTTAAAATGAGCGGCTTGAAATCAGTAGCCGAAATTCAAACCACGAAGTTCACGAAGAGCACGAAGAGAAAATGCAATTTTTTTCTGGCGCAAGATTACTCACGCAGAAACTGAAGGATCGACCGGCAGGCACCGGCCGCTTTTTCCTTTGTGCCCTTTCAGCATGAAATACGGAACCGCCCACGTCGAAGACCTCGCCAACGCCGAAACCATCATCGACGTTCGCTCGCCAGCCGAGTATGCCGAGGACCATGTCCCCGGAGCCATCAATTGCCCGGTACTCGACAACGAGCAGCGCATCCGGGTCGGTACGCTCTACAAGCAGGTTTCCCCCTTCGAGGCGCGTAAGCTCGGGGCAGCACTGGTTGCGCGCAATATTGCCGGCTTTCTCGAACAACAGTTTCTCGACCGCCCGAAATCGTGGAAGCCGGTCATCTACTGCTGGCGCGGCGGTCAGCGCAGCGGGGCAATGACGACCATCTTCCGCTCCGTCGGCTGGGACGCACGCCAACTCGAAGGCGGCTACAAATCCTATCGGCACGCGGTGCTTGGCGAGCTCGAAAGCCTGCCGCGCCAGTTCCGCTACCGCGTACTGTGCGGTGCCACCGGCAGCGCCAAGACGCGCATCCTCCAGGCCATCGGCAACACTGGCGCGCAGATCATCGACCTGGAGGCACTGGCCTGCCACAAAGGTTCGGTCCTCGGCGTACTGCCTGACGCTCCGCAACCGGGGCAAAAAATGTTCGAATCGCAGTTGCTCCAGGTCTTGCGTACGCTTGACCGAAACCGACCCGTCTATGTCGAAGCCGAAAGCCGGAAAATCGGCCGTTTGCAGGTGCCGGAAGCCATCCTCGAAAGCATGCGTGCGGGCGACTGTTTCTGTGTCGAAGCGCCACTCGCCGCCCGTGTCGACTTTCTACTGCGCGATTACGCCTATTTCCTGGAAAACCCTGACGGGCTCAACCGCCGGCTTGATGCCCTCAAGGCACTGCGTGGCAAGGAAACCATCGCCCGCTGGCAAGCACAGGCCAGCAACGGCGCCTGGCGTGACCTCGTCGGCGAACTGCTGGAAGAACACTACGACCCGCTATACAAAGCTTCACAAAGCAAAAATTACAGTGGCTTTGGCAAGCCGCAAGTTTTCCCCGCCAGCACGCTTTCACCCGATGGCATTACCGCCATCGCCCACGCCATCCTTGACAGTGCGGCAGGCGGATCGACGGCAAACTGACGCAAGGCAACCGACCGATACAATGCGGTGCACGGTAAAAACAGGGGCCCGGCTATACTTTTGGCTGGATTATTTGAGCCTTGTCTTGCCCATGCGCCGTCTGCTTCGCCTGCGCTACCTGCGCCACCTGCGACTTCCCGCCACTCCGGTTGCGCTGCTCGGTCTGTGCCTGAGCATGCCGGTGCTGGCAGCCGGTACATTCAACACCGCCAGCACCTTTGACCCCTTCGACGCAGAGAGCGGGATCGCTCCGCTGCCGTGCGTGCGACCACAGATCACCGGCGCGCTCGGGCTCGCTGACGTTGTCGATCTGGCGCTGTGCAACAACCCGCAGACCCGAGAGGCCTGGGCCAGTGCCCGCGTTCAGGCCGGTCTGGTCGGTGTCGCACAAGCCCCCTACCTGCCGGCGCTGAATGCCACGCTGGGAAGCAGCCGCAACCGCAGCCGGATCGAAGACCAGGACACCAACAAGCGAACGCTGAACAGTGCCAGTGCCACGCTTTCCTGGCTGCTCTACGATTTCGGCGTGCGCGAAGCGACCCTCGAAGGAACACGCCAATTACTGGCAGCAGCAGTCGCCACGCAGGACACGACCCGCCAAGCGGTTTTTCTTGCTGCACTGCAATCCTTCTACCAGGTGCATGCCTTGCAGGCGGCGCTGGATGCTGCCCATCTCTCCGAAAAAGCCGCGCGCGAAAGCCTCGCGGCGGCCGAGGCACGCTACCGCGCAGGCAGCGCGACACCAGCCGACCGCCTGCAGGCGCAAACCGCCCTCTCGCAAACCACACTGACGCGTATCCGCGTCGATGGTGAGCTGAAGAACGCACGCGGCGGCCTGGCCAACGTCATTGGCCTGGATGCCAATCGGCCCGTTCTACTGGTGCCGCTGGGTGCAATGAGTCCGCCGCAGGATTTCGAGCGCAACATCGAAACGCTGATTGAAGAAGCGCGTCAACGCCGCCCTGATCTGTCGGCAGCCGAAAGCCAGTTGAACGCAGCACGGGCCAGCGTCGATGCGACCCGCGCCGCCCATCTGCCGAGCATTTCGCTGCAGGCAACCCCGCTCTGGCAGGACAGCTCGGGCCTGACCACAAACAGCTCCAGCATCGGCGTCTCAGTGAGTATTCCGCTGTTCACCGGGTTCAGCCAAACCTACAAGGTGCGCACCGCCGAAGCGCAAGCCGACCTTCGCGCCGCACAACGCGATCGCCTGCAGCTACAGGTGGCGCTTGACGTATGGAAGTCGTACCAGAACCTGACCACCGCCACCCAGTCGATGCGTACCACGGCTGACCTGCTGGCCAGCGCCGAGCAATCGGAACAGGTTGCCCTCGGCCGCTACCGGGCTGGCGTCGGCAACATTCTCGACCTGCTGGCCGCCCAGAGCGCGCTCGCCGCCGCCCGCCAGCAACGCGTGCAGTCGGCCTTCGACTGGAACGTCTCGCGCGCCACGCTGGCGCAATCGGTCGGGGTTCTCGACGCTGCGGTTCTACCGGCGCTTGGCGGCGAAGCGCCCCTGCCAACACTGCCCACACTGCCATTACGGCCAACATCCCCTGCTGCCAGTGGAAACCCATGAACTCATTTCTGACCCGCCCCCGCCTTCTTGCGCTCCTGGTTCTTGCCCTCGGCGCCATCGCCTTCTTTATCTGGCGCCAGAGCAGCACGCTGTCGCCAGAGCAACGCTACAAACTGCAGGAAGCTGTCGTCGCTGATCTTGCCCAGAGCGTTTCCGCCAACGGCACCCTCAGCCCGGTAACGCTGGTCAACGTCGGCACGCAGGTTTCCGGCACAGTAAAAAAATTGCATGTCGATTTCAATGATGTGGTGAAAGCCGGGCAGATCCTGGTCGAACTCGATGATTCGATACTGGTGGCCGCCGCCGGCCAGAGCGAGGCCAACATTGCCAGCGCCACCGCCTCGCTTGATCTTGCGCGCGCCAACGAGGCACGCATCCAGTCGTTGTTTGCCCAGGAATATGTTTCGCGGCAGGAACTCGACCAGTCCGTGCAAGCACGTCGGTCGGCGGAAGCCGCACTGCGCCTGGCACGCGCGCAGAACGACCGCGACCGCGCCAACCTCAGCTACTCGGTGATCCGCTCACCGGTTTCCGGCGTTGTCGTTGACCGGCAGATCGATGTCGGACAGACGGTAGCCGCCAGTTTCCAGACCCCGGTGCTCTTCAAGATTGCCCAGGATCTGGCGCAAATGCAGATCTACACCACCTTTGCCGAAGCCGATATCGGCAGCATCCGCGTCGGCCAGCCGGTACGCTTTACCGTCGATGCCTTCCCCAACCGCAGCTTCCGGGGTACGGTCAAGCAACTGCGCCTGAACCCGACGACCACCCAGAACGTGGTGACCTACAACGTCGTCGTTGCCGTGGAGAATCCGGACCACGCGCTGCTGCCGGGGATGACGGCCTACGTCAGCATCGTTGTGCTGGAAAAGAAGGATGCGTTGACGGTCGCCAACGCCGCCCTGCGCTTCCGCCCTGCAGTCGAAGCAGTCAAGGCTGATGCGGGAAGCAACAAGGAGAGCAAGGAAAACAAGGAAAATGGCGAGCGCCGCAGCAAGCGCCGCGAAAGTGGCAGCGGCACCGTCCATGTGCTGGTGGACGGCCAGCTCAAGCCCGTCTCCGTCAACATCGGCATCACCGACAACCGCAACACCGAGATCACCGGCGGCGAACTCAAGGCCGGTGACCTTGTGGTGCTCGGCGAGAATCTGCCCAGCACCAACGGCGCATCGGCAAGCGGTGTCCGGCTAAGGATGTTCTGATGACCGACGCCGCCAGCCGGCTGACGGTCATCGAAGTCAGACAACTGACTAAATCGTATGCCACCGCTGCGGGCCCTTTCCCGGCACTCAAGGGAGTCGACCTGTGCATCCACAGTGGTGAATTCGTTGCCGTCATGGGTCCTTCCGGCTCGGGAAAATCGACCTTCATGAACCTGCTCGGCTGCCTCGACCGCGCCAGCAGCGGTGACTACATCCTCGACGGACGCCACGTCGAAGGCTTGTCACCGGATGAGCTGGCCGCGCTGCGCGGCCGCACCATCGGTTTCGTTTTTCAGGGTTTCAACCTGCTGCCGCGCATGAGCCTGGAAGACAATGTGGCACTACCGCTGGTCTACGGTGGTATCGACCGCGACAACCGCCGCCAGCGAGCGCGCGAAATGCTCGACAAGGTTGGCCTTGGCAATTACGCAACCTCGTTGCCTAGCCGCATTTCCGGCGGCCAGCAGCAACGCGTGGCAATTGCCCGGGCGCTGGTTAACCGGCCGCGCCTGATTCTCGCCGATGAGCCGACCGGCAACCTCGACAGCCACACCAGCGAGGAAATCATGCGCCTCTTCGACGATCTCAATCGCGAAGGCATCACCATCGTGCTGGTCACACACGAGCCGGATATTGCCCAGCATGCCAGACGCCAGGTACGCTTCCTCGACGGCCGCATCGTCAGCGACCATCTGACCGGACAGGCAGCAGCAATGGAAAGCACCCCATGCTGAAAGCGATGCTCGGCGAAGCCTGGCAGGCCATGGGTGCCAACCGCCTGCGCACGGCGCTGACCATGCTCGGCATGGTCATCGGCGTCGGTGCCGTGGTCTTGATGATGGCCATCGGCCAAGGGGCGCAGATGGCCGTGCAGCAAACCATCAGTTCGATGGGCAGCAACATCTTCATCGTGCTCTCCGGCTTCACTGCGACAACCGGCGTACGCAGCGGCAGCGGCAGCGCACCGACGCTGCGTGTTGCCGACGGCGAAGCGATCGCCGAACTGGATGGCGTGCAAGGGGTCGCCCCCATCCATCAAGGCTCCGCACAGCTTGTTCACGCTGGCAACAACTGGAATGCCTGGGTGATCGGCACGACACCCGCGTATTTCGAACTGCGTTCCTGGCCCGTACAGGAAGGGGCGCCGTTCACCGACTCCGATCTGCGTTCAGCAACACGTGTCGCGCTGATCGGCCAGACCGCGGCGAAAAATCTCTTTGGCGACGACAGCCCGGTCGGGAAAACACTGCGCATCGGACAGGCTCCGTTCACCATCGTCGGCGCACTGGCGTCAAAGGGACAAAACCTGGACGGACGGGACCAGGACGATGTCGTCGTCATTCCGCTCACCACCGCCCAGCGCAAGATATTCGGCACCCCTTTCCTCGGCTCGGTACGGCAGATCATGGTGCAGACAACAACACAGGAGGCGATGCCGGCCGTCGAGAAATCGATGACAGCACTGCTCCGCCAGCGTCACCGCTTGCGCGACGGACAGGAGAACGACTTCTTCCTCAGGAATCTCACTGCCGTTGCCGACTCGGCTGCTGAAACGACACGCGTGATGTCGCTGCTGCTCGGTGCCATTGCCTCGGTTTCACTGCTTGTCGGCGGTATCGGCATCATGAACATCATGCTCGTCTCGGTCACCGAGCGCACCCGAGAAATCGGCATCCGCATGGCCATCGGCGCCCGCCAGAAAGACATCCTCAGTCAGTTCCTGCTGGAAGCCATCATCATCTCCATCGCCGGCTGCCTGATCGGTCTGCTGCTTGGCATCGGCGGTGCCATCCTGGTCAATATGCTGGCGAAGACTGCAGTGGTCGTTTCCGGAAGTTCGGTACTCGTCGCCTTCGGGGTCGCTGCCGGAATTGGTGTTTTCTTCGGCTACTACCCGGCACGCAAGGCTGCCGCACTCGACCCGATCGAGGCGCTGCGCTACCAATAACGGCAGTTTCCGGGAGTGCTGCGGAAGTGCTGGAATTCCCCGCAGCGGACCGCTATGCTTGGCGCTTAATGCCACCGGAACAAATTGCGCGGTCCTCATAGACTCATTTCAGGAATTTCCCGCCATTCCGAGTCCGCCAAAAATGGCAAGCAGTATCCCAAGGAGACAGAATGCGTTTCGGGCAACGACAGCAGATACTCGCCATCGTCATCGTACCGACGCTGCTATCGCTGGCCCTGCTTGTCGTCGTCCTCCGCAACTCGCTCCATGAATGGGCCATGGAGCGCTGGTCGCACGACCAACTGGCCTTCGTCAGCACCCTCGCAGACCGCATCGACACTGACATCGCACAATCCAGCGGCCTGATCCGCTTTGCCGCCCAGTCGCCCGATTTCGCCGGCCTGCCAGACCGTCAGCGCATTGACCTCAGCCTGAACGGGCTGCCCGAACATGTCGATGCCGGAAAGCGCCGGATGCTCGAAAAACTGCGCGTGGAGGGCAAGTTTTCAGCCCTTTTCGTACTGACGCCCGAGGGCGATCACTACATCTCGCATCCTTTTGCGATACAACGCACGCTGAAAAAATACAACCTCGCCGACCGTCCGTATTTCCAGGAAGCACGGCGCTCAGGAAAGCTGGTCATATCAAATAGTTTTGTTGGTGCCGACGGCGTGCCGGCAGTCGCCATCGACATGCCGGTGCTGAATGCACAGGGAGATATTGTTCTGCATCTCGGCGGCGTACTGCACCTGAGCCATCTGTCGAACCTGCTGACGCCAGAAAAAATATCGCCGTTCGCTCAAGCCGTGCTGATCGACCGCCAGGGCCAGCGTATAGCCGACAGCGATCCGCTGCGTTTGGCCTCTGAAGCTACCAAGCCACTCAGCACGCACCCCGCCTTCCGCAGCGCCAACGGAGCCGGCACAACAGCAGAAGTGCCGGATTACGCGACAAAAATCAGCCGGACCAGCAATGTCCAGGAGGTCGAAGTCATCCGCACAGCCGGCGATACCGAGGGCGACTGGCTGGGATTCGACACGCATCTTGCAAACGGCTGGCGCCTGTTCCTGTTTCAGGATCTCGAACATCTCAAATACGAGATCGCACCTGCAATAAGAAACGCGACGTTGCTCGCCGCCGGCATTCTTCTCCTGCCAAGCCTGCTCGGCCTTTTCATGGCACTGCATTTCAGCCGGCGCTGGCGTAGCGCCGATGCCGCACTCAAGGACGCCAACGCAACACTGGCCCGACGCGTTGCGGAACGCACTGCCGAACTGACGAAATCGGAAACCCGCCACCGCACGCTATTTGAATCGACAGCTGATGCCGTCTTCCTGCTCAACCGCAATGCGGTTGTCGACTGCAACCCGGCCGCGCTGAAAATATTCGGGGCCAAAACGCGCGAAGCACTGGTTGGCCGCCACCCGGCAGAACTTTCCCCTGCCCGCCAGGGCAGTGGAGAGGATTCACGGCAAGCGGCAGATCGTCTGATCGGCCAAGCCATCGCAGAAGGCAGCCTGGCCTTCGAATGGAATCTTCAGCGCCTCGACCCGAACGAGGAGTTTGTATCCGAGGTACTGCTCAGCCGCATGGAAATCGACGGGCAGGTTCTACTGCAAGCCACCGTGCGCGATATCACACAGCGCCGAGAAGCCGAGAGCACATTGCGCAAGCTGTCGCTGGCCGTCGAGCAGAACCCGAACAGCATCGTCATTACCAACACCGATGCCAATATCGAGTATGTGAATGATGCCTTTGTGCGTATCAGCGGCTATACGCGGGAGGAACTCATTGGCCAGAACCCGAAGATCCTGCAGTCCGGCCAGACACCTGCCGCGACCTATCGCGCACTCTGGGACGCGCTTGAAAAGGGAGAGCGCTGGGAAGGAGAATTCATCAACCAGCGCAAGGACGGCGATATCTATGTAGAGCAGGCCATCTTTGCGCCGATCCATCAAGCCGACGGCAGCATCTCGCACTACCTGGCGATCAAGGAAGACGTTACCGAGAAAAAGAACAACCTTGAGGAATTAAAGCGACACAAATCCCACCTTGAAGAGCTGGTCCGCGAGAGAACGAGGCAGTTGATCGAGGCCAAGGATGCTGCCGAGGCGGCAACACAGGCAAAAAGCGCCTTCATCGCCAACATGAGCCACGAAATCAGGACGCCACTGAATGCCATCACCGGCCTCACCCACCTGATGAGACGTGATGGTGTCACCGGCAAGCAGGCCGAGCGCCTTGAAAAAATCACCCATGCAGGCAAACATCTGCTCAGCGTCATCAACGACATTCTCGACCTGTCGAAAATTGAAGCCGGCAAACTGACGCTGGAACATACCTCGCTCAACCTCGCTGCCATTGGCGCCAACGTCATCTCGATGCTGCAGGATCGGGCACAGGCCAAAGGGCTCAAGCTGTGGCTGGAAACCGAGGCGCTGCCGCATTATCTGCTCGGCGACCCGACACGCATCAGCCAGGCGCTGCTCAACTACGCCGGCAACGCCGTCAAGTTCACCGAGCATGGCGGCGTCACATTGCGCATCTTCAAGCGTGAGGAAGACGAGACGTCGGCGTTGATCGGCTTCGAAGTCAGGGACACCGGCCCGGGCATCGATGCCGCGACACAAGCCAAGCTCTTCGGCATCTTCGAACAGGCGGACAGCTCGACCACCCGCAAATACGGCGGTACCGGCCTCGGGCTGGCAATTACCCGGCGCCTGGCAGCGCTGATGGGAGGGGATACCGGTGTCGAGAGCGTGCCGGGAGAAGGCAGCCGTTTCTGGTTCACCGCCCGTCTTGCCAGGGGCAACGCGCTGGGCAAAGACAGCGCCCACGCTGGAAGTGAGTCAGCAGAGGAAGTGCTGCTACGCGACTATCGTGGCTGCCGGGTGCTGCTGGCCGAGGACGACTTGATCAACCGCGAAGTTGCTCTGGAACTGCTTCAGGACGTCGCCATTGCCGTTGATACCGCAGAGAATGGCGAAGAGGCGGTGAATCTCGCCAGCAGTGGCGAATACGCCCTGATCCTGATGGACATGCAGATGCCGAAGATGGATGGGCTGGAAGCAACACGGCAGATTCGCGCCCTGCCGGACGGTGCCAGGGTACCGATATTGGCAATGACGGCCAACGCCTTTGCCGAAGACAAAGCGCGCTGCTTCGATGCTGGAATGGATGATTTCATCGCCAAGCCGATCGATCCCGATACCCTCTTCACGATCCTGCTCAAATGGCTGGCGCGCAAGAAACGCTAGGTCTTCTAACGTGTTACCCGGTCGGGCTTGGCAGGTTTGCCTGAAACCTCTGGTGCCTTGGCAGAAGATTTCTCGCCCTCCGCACGCTCGGGAATCTGCACGAACACTTCGTCCTGCTTGATCATGCCCAGCTCGAACCGGGCTCGCTCCTCGATCGCCTCGTAACCCTGCTTGAGGTCGCGTACTTCGGCATCAAGACCGCCGTTGCGCGTTTCCAGCTTTTTGTTGGCTTCCTTCTGCTGTACGAGTTGACGGTCGTAGTCCCACACCTTCAGCCAGCCGCCCTTGCCCAGCCACAGCGGGTACTGCAGCAGTACCAGCAGAGCGATCAGGGCGAGTGTCAGCCAGCGCATGGCGGATCAGCGACCGTCCACGAGTAAAGAGGGGCGGGCGCCCTTTGCGGCCCCCCGCCCCTCGTTCCTCATTCCTGAAACCGGCGAATTCAACGCATTAACGCAGGTTGTAGAACGCTTCGCGACCCGGATAACCAGCGGTATCGCCCAGATCTTCCTCGATCCGCAGCAGCTGGTTGTACTTGGCGATGCGGTCGGAACGGCTGAGCGAACCGGTCTTGATCTGCAGCGCATTCATGCCAACAGCGATATCGGCGATGGTGCTGTCCTCGGTCTCACCCGAGCGATGCGAGATCACGGCGGTGTAGCCGGCGCGCTTGGCCATCTCGATGGCAGCAAAGGTCTCGGTCAGCGTGCCGATCTGGTTGATCTTGATCAGGATCGAGTTGGCCACGCCCTTTTTGATGCCTTCCTTGAAGATGCGGGTGTTGGTCACGAAGACGTCGTCGCCGACGATCTGCACCTTGTCGCCGAGGCGGTCGGTCAGCAGCTTCCAGCCATCCCAGTCGCCTTCGGCCATGCCGTCCTCGATCGAGACGATCGGGAACTGGTCGGCCAGGTTGGCCAGGTAGTCGACGAACTGGGCCGAGGTCAGCTCCAGGCCTTCACCGGCCAGCTTGTACTTGCCGTCCTTGTAAAACTCGGAAGCGGCGCAATCGAGCGCAATCAGCACGTCCTGGCCAGGCGTGTAGCCGGCCTGTTCGACAGCCTGCAGAATCAACTGGATGGCTTCGGCGTGGCTGCCGAGGTTCGGGGCAAAGCCGCCCTCGTCGCCCACCGCCGTCGAGAAGCCCTTCTTGTCGAGCAGCTTCTTCAGTGCGTGGAAGACTTCGGCGCCGCAGCGCAGGGCTTCGCGGAAGCTGACCGCGCCGACCGGCATGATCATGAATTCCTGGATATCCAGGCTGTTGTTGGCGTGCTCACCACCATTGATGATGTTCATCATCGGCACCGGCATCTGCATCGGGCCGGAACCGCCGAAGTAGCGGTACAGCGGCAGGCCGGACTCTTCGGCTGCAGCCTTGGCCACGGCCATCGACACGGCAAGCATGGCGTTGGCGCCAAGGCGCGATTTGTTGTCGGTGCCGTCGAGGTCGATCAGGGTCTTGTCGATGAAAGCCTGTTCCTGTGCGTCGAGGCCGATGATCGCTTCCGAGATCTCGGTGTTCACGTTCTCGACGGCCTGCAGCACGCCCTTGCCGAGGTAGCGACCGGCATCACCGTCACGCAGTTCGATGGCTTCGCGCGAACCGGTCGAGGCGCCAGACGGCACCGCGGCACGGCCCATGACGCCGCTTTCCAGCAGCACATCACATTCCACGGTGGGGTTGCCGCGCGAATCGAGAATCTCGCGGGCGACGACATCGACAACAGAACTCATGGCGTTTCCTTTACCCAGATAAAAGTTGTTGAAAACCGATGAAACCTAAATTCCTTCGACGACCAGCATGTTCATGTCGGCCGCCCCTGCCCGCGCTTCGCGGGCTGCCCGGTATTCGGGCGAATCGTAAAACTGCTTTGCCAGTTCGACCGAGTCGAACTCGACGATGACCAGACGCGGCGCGCCAGTCCATTTGCCTTCGAGCATTTCGATGGCCCCGCCGCGCACAAGATAGCGGCCGCCGTATTGCGCAATCGCTGCTTGTGCCAGTTGCTTGTAGCTTTCGTAGGCCCCCGGGTCGGTCACCTTCGACTCAACGACCAGATAACCCTTGGCGCTCACAGCTTCGTTTCCTCGAAGCCGGCGGCCTTGACGGCACGATCGAGCGCCACCAGCGTCGACAACAGGCTTTCCATGCGGGCCAGCGGCCAGCTGTTCGGGCCGTCGGAAAAAGCCTTCTCCGGGCACGGGTGCGTTTCCATGAACAGGCCGGCAATACCGACCGCCACCGCCGCCCGTGCCAGCACCGGCACGAATTCGCGTTGCCCGCCGGAAACGGTGCCCTGCCCGCCCGGCAGCTGCACCGAGTGCGTGGCGTCGAAAACCACCGGGCAATTCGTCTCGCGCATGATCGCCAGCGAGCGCATGTCGGAGACGAGGTTGTTGTAGCCGAAGGACGCACCGCGCTCGCAGACCATGAGGTTGTCAGCGCCGCCATTCACTTCGCGCGCCTTGTCGACGACGTTCTTCATGTCGCCCGGCGCCAGGAACTGGCCCTTCTTGATGTTCACTGGCTTGCCGCAGGCCGCCACCGCATGGATGAAATCGGTCTGCCGGCAGAGGAAGGCCGGCGTCTGCAACACGTCGACGACCGAGGCCACCGCCGGGATATCTTCCTCGGTGTGCACATCGGTGAGGATCGGCACGCCGACCTGGCGGCGGACTTCATCGAGCAGCTTCAGGCCGGCGTCGATACCGGGGCCGCGCACCGACTTGCCGGAGCTGCGATTGGCCTTGTCGTAGGAAGCCTTGAAGATGTACGGCACGCCGAGGCGGCCACAGACATCCTGCATGTGGCCGGCGACCTCAACGCACAATTCCAGCGACTCAGCCGTACACGGGCCGGCAATCAGGAACAGCGGCTGGTCGAGGCCGACATCGTGGCCGCAGAGTTTCATTTCGCGTTCACTTCCTGGTTGCCGCCTGATGCGCCAGCGCCGCCTGCACGTAGGCGATGAAGAGCGGATGGCCGTTGCGCGGGTTGGAGGTGAATTCCGGATGGAACTGGACACCGACAAACCACGGATGCACATCGGCAGGCAATTCGACGATTTCGCAGAGGTTCTCAGTCGGCGTACGTGCCGAGACGACCAGGCCGGCAGCTTCCAGTTTGTCGACGTAGTTGTTATTGACTTCGTAGCGGTGACGATGGCGCTCGTTCACCTCGTCGCCATAGATCGCATGTGCCAGCGTACCAACATTGACCGGGCAGGACTGGGCGCCGAGGCGCATGGTGCCGCCGAGGTCGGAGCTTTCGCTGCGCGTCTCGACCTTGCCCGTGCTGTCCTTCCACTCGGTGATCAAGCCGACCAGCGGGTGCGGCCCCTTGGCGTCAAACTCGGTGCTGTTGGCCCCTTTGAGACCGGCCACGTCGCGGGCGAATTCGATGACTGCCAGCTGCATGCCAAGACAGATACCCAGATACGGCACCTTGTTCTCGCGCGCATACTGGATGGCCTTGATCTTGCCCTCGGTGCCGCGCTTGCCGAAGCCGCCGGGAACGAGCACGGCATCCATGCCCTTCAGTGCATCGCAACCCTTCTGCTCGATCTCTTCCGAGTCGATGTAGTGGATCTTGACCTTGCTCTTGGTGTGCATGCCGGCATGCACCAGTGCTTCGGTCAGCGACTTGTAGGATTCGGTCAGGTCAACGTACTTGCCGACAAAGGCGACATCGACCTTGTGCTCGGGGTGCGCCAGCGCGTGCGTCAGCTTGTTCCAGACCTTGAGGTCGGCGGCCTTGGCCAGGATGCCCAGCTTGTGGCAGACGATCTCGTCGAGCATCTGGTCGTGCAGCATGGCCGGAATCTTGTAGATCGAATCGGCGTCCAGCGCCTCGATCACGGCTTCGCGCTGTACGTTGCAGAACAGTGCGATCTTGGCCTTCTCGTCTTCCGGGATGTGGCGGTCGGCGCGGCACAGCAGCACATCCGGCTGGATACCGATTTCGCGCAGCTCCTTGACCGAGTGCTGGGTCGGCTTGGTCTTCAGCTCGCCGGCGGTCGGAATGTAGGGCAGCAGCGTCAGGTGCATGTAGCAGGCGTTGTTGCGGCCTTCCTCCAGGCCCATCTGGCGGATGGCTTCGAGGAAGGGCAGCGACTCGATGTCGCCGACCGTGCCGCCGACTTCGACGATGGCCACGTCGGCATCATTGGCGCCGCGCTTGATCGAGTTCTTGATTTCGTCGGTGATGTGCGGGATGACCTGAACGGTCTTGCCGAGGTACTCGCCGCGTCGCTCCTTCTTGATCACCGACTCGTAGATCTGGCCGGTGGTGAAGTTGTTCGACTTCTTCATCTTGGCGCTGGTGAAGCGCTCGTAATGGCCGAGGTCAAGGTCGGTCTCGGCGCCATCTTCGGTCACGAACACTTCGCCGTGCTGGAAGGGGCTCATCGTGCCGGGGTCGACGTTGATGTAGGGATCAAGCTTGAGGTGGGTGACTTTCAGGCCACGGGATTCGAGGATGGCCCCGAGCGAGGCGGCGGCGATGCCCTTACCGAGAGAGGACACCACACCGCCGGTGACGAACACGTATTTGGTCATGATTTTTCTGCAGCGGGAAAGCACGATTTTACCCGATAACCGGGTCACACTCCAAACCCGGCCCACGGTCCCCACCGGGCAAGGATGTCAAGTGCGGGAAGCAATTTTTGTCGCGCACAGCCGCTGAACGACCGCCGGCTTCGGAGCGCGAACCTCACCTTCCTCGTAGGCGACGACCCGCAGCCCGGCCGCCAGCGCCATTTCCAGCAACTCCTGTGGTCGCAGCAGGAAATCAGGATTGGAGGGGCGCCCAAAACGCTCGTTGCCGAGCATGAAGGTTTCGTAGATCAACACGCCCCCCTCGGCCAGAGCGCCCTCAATCAGCGGCAAGAGCGGTCGATGCAGATAATTGGTAACGACAATGCCGGAGAAACGTCGACCTGCGAAAGGCCATGGCCCGTGCTCGATATCGGCAACGCGCACGGAAACGCCCTTCACCCCGCTCAGCTGAGCCAATGCTGCCGCATCCCGATCAACCGCTTCGACGTAATGGCCGAGACCAGCCAGCAGGCGGACGTGTCGACCGCTGCCGCAGGCCAGATCAAGCACCTCACCACCGACAGGAATAAGCGGAGCAAAACGTGTGACCCAGGATGACGTTTCGGCGACTTCCGTATGCATTTTTTGACACTCCACAGCCATTTGATTCAGCTATCATCTTCCGCCAACACATAGAAGATCAAGGAGTCCCGGCATGGCCCATGAAAGAAGTGAAGTTGTCGTCGCAGAAAACGGTGCGGGTCGCTACCAACAACAGGTCACCGCCGGGCGCCACCGCCTGATCGCTGATGAGCCGGCGAAAATGGGGGGCGAAGATGCCGGGCCGGCACCATTCGATTACCTGTTGACCGCGCTCGGCGCCTGCACCTCGATGACCCTGCGCATGTATGCCGAAGTGAAAAAACTGCCGCTGACCCGCGTCAGCGTCACTCTGTCACACGAAAAAATTGAAATCGAAGGCAAAGGGAAAATCGACCGGATCACCCGAAACATCAAACTCGAAGGCGATCTTACACCGGAGCAGCGCACCCGGATGCTGGAGATAGCCAATCGCTGCCCGGTACACCGCACGCTCTCGGGCAATCTTGAAATTGACAGCACGCTCGCGGCCAACGATTGATGGAACACTTTCCGACACGTTCGATGATCTAAAAACCATATCGAATTTGATACATACACCAAGTTTTTGTGTGGGCATTGTGCTAAATTGTTGCAACGCACAACCCAATAACAATTTCACCCACAAGGTGGCACGCAATGCTTGAGCAGCACTATCTGACCAGTCTCTTCGAACCCAAGTCAGTCGCCGTCATCGGTGCATCGGATCGCGAGAATTCAGTGGGCAGTATCATTTTCAGGAACATCCTGGAATCCGGTTACAAGGGGCGCCTCTACGCGATCAACCCAAAGCACGAGACCATTCAAGGCGTTCAGACACAGGCCTCGATCGAGGAAATCGGGGCCCGCGTCGAACTCGCAGTGATCTGTACGCGACCGCAGACCGTTCCCGGAATCGTCGAACAATGTGGTCGCAGTGGCGTCAAGAACGTCATCGTCATCACCGCCGGCTTTGCCGAAGCCGGACACTCGGGCGCCGCCCTCGAGCGCAAGATGCTGGAGATTGCCCGCAGCTACAACGTTCGCGTACTCGGCCCCAATTGTCTTGGCATCATCCGCCCCCAGCTCGGGCTCAACGCCACCTTTGCCAAGGTTACGGCCAATTCCGGCAACCTGGCGCTGGTCTCGCAATCCGGCGCCATGTGCGCCGCAGTGCTCGACTGGGCGAAATCCAACGGTGTCGGCTTCTCCACCGTCATCTCGCTGGGCAGCACTGCCGACGTCGATTTTGGTGAAATTCTCGATTACCTGATTTACGACAACCGCACCCATTACATCCTGCTCTACATCGAGGGGATCCGTAACGCCCGGCGTTTCATGAGCGCCCTGCGCTCTGCCGCCCGCATCAAGCCAATCATCCTGCTCAAGGCCGGTCGCCATGCCGCCGGGTCGGCAGCGGTGCAGACGCACTCAGGCATGATTGCCGGCTCCGACGCGGTATTCGATGCCGCCGTGCGCCGTGCCGGTGTCGTCCGCGTCAAGAACGTCGGCCAGCTGTTTTATGCCTCGAAGGCACTGGCCTCCAAGTTCCGTCCACAAGGAAAGCGCCTGGCCATCATCACCAACGGTGGCGGCCCCGGCGCGATGGCGGCCGACCGTGCCGGCGACCTGGAAATTCCGCTCGCCAGCTTGGGCATGGAAACTATCCAGAAGCTCAATGCCTGCCTGCCTTCCACCTGGTCACACAGCAATCCGATCGATATCGTTGGCGATGCCACGCCGGAACGCTACCGCGATGCCATTCTCGCCGTAGCTGGTGACCCGGATGTAGATGGCATGCTGGTGATGCTCTCGCCACAAGCCATGACCGACCCGACCCGTGTTGCCGATGCGGTGATCGAAGCGCACGAGCAGACAGGCAAGGCGCTGCTGACTTGCTGGATGGGCGAAGAACAGGTTGCCGCTGCACGCAAGAAGCTGGAAGACGCCGGCATTCCGGCATTCCGCATGCCCGAGACGGCGGTCGAGCTCTACTATCACATCTCCACCTACTACCGTAACCAGAAGCTGTTGCTGCAGACACCGATGCCGACCAGCCGCAACGAGCGCCCGGAAACCGAAGGTGCCAAGATGCTGATCGAGGCCGTGCTCTCCGAGCGCCGCAAGGTGCTGTCGGAAATGGAGTCGAAGGCCATTCTGCGAGCCTTCCGCATTCCGGTCGCCCAGACGATGGTGGCCCGCACGCCGACCGAGGCGCTGCTGCTGGCCGAACAGATCGGCTTCCCGATCGCCATGAAGGTCGATTCGCCGGATGTGGTGCACAAGAGCGATGCCGGTGGCGTCCGCCTCAACATTCCGAATGCCCCGGCGGTTCGCAACGCTTACCACGACATCATCGAGACAGTGCAGAAGAAGCACCCGACGGCCCGCATCAACGGGGTTTCGATCGAACCCTATCTGGCCCGCCCGAACGGCCGCGAGCTGATGCTCGGCGTCGTCCGTGACCCGATTTTCGGGCCGATCATCACCTTCGGTGCCGGTGGTACGGAAGTCGAGATCTTCAGTGACCGCGCCGTTGCCCTGCCACCGCTGAACCGCTTCCTGGCCAAGGACCTGATCCGTTCGACGCGCGCATCGAAGCTGCTTGACGAATTCCGCAACATGCCGCCAACCAACCGGGAAGCCCTTGAAGACGTGCTGCTCTGCATCTCGGAAATGGTCTGCGAACTCCCCTGGCTGCAGGAGCTGGATCTTAACCCGCTGATCGTTGATGAGAATGGTGCCATCGCAGCCGACGCGCGCATCGTCATCGACCATGCAGCGGCATCCGGTGACCGCTACTCACACATGGCGATACACCCCTACCCGGTGCATCTGATCCAGGAAATCCAGCTCCCCGACGGCCTCGAAATCACCATTCGCCCGATTCGTCCGGAAGATGCCGAAATGGAAAAGGATTTCGTTGCACGCATGTCCGACGAGAGCAAGTACTACCGCTTCATGGACACCATCCGCGAGCTGACGCAACCGATGCTGGTCCGCTTCACGCAGATCGACTACGACCGTGAGATGGCCCTGGTCGCGACAGTGCAGACCGAAGAAGGAAAGGAACAGCAGATTGGCGTTTCCCGCTACGTCACCAATCCGGACGGTGAATCGGTAGAGTTTGCCCTCGCCGTCGCAGACGACTGGCAGAAGCACGGGATCGGCCGCAAGCTGATGACTGCACTGATCGAGTGTGCCCGCATGAAGGGCTACCGCGCCGTTGTCGGCGACGTGCTGGCGCTGAATACCAAGATGTTCCGGCTAATGACCAGCCTCGGCTTCACCATCCACCCACATCCGGACGATGCTGCAGTCAAACGTGTGGTCAAGCCGCTGCAGGGCTAGCGGGGAAAACTGCTGAGCGGGTTCAGGAGTCGGGGAGAAGCGTCAAGCGTCCATTGTCGCGCGACCAATCTCTCCGATTCCGCCAACACCCAGCCCGCGTACCGCCAAAGAAAAACGGCAAGTCGATATCTCTTCGACTTGCCGTTTCTTGTTCTGGCGACGCGGTGAATCAGAAATCGAAATTCACATCGTACGGATAGGATTTGTTCGGCTCCTTCGCCTGCTGGTAGCGCCCCTGCTCGTCCAGATCGACTTTCTTGTCCCACCAGATCGCCCGGCCAAGCTTCTGATCCTCGGACCACTCCGGATTCTTGGCCATCATCTCGCGCATCCACTTGGTGTGATCGGATTCGTACAGCGTTCCAAACATTCGAAATTCTCCCGTGCAGCAACCGAAAAACGGCGATTATACCCGACATCCTCGCCTTCCGAAGTGCGCACAGCTGCTCCAGCAGGAGCGCTCAGTGAAAACGGATCGGGCTGGCGACGCCGTCGCAGTAGCTTTCGATGAACTCATCGATGGTCTCTTCGTCGCGCTCGCCTTCCGGAATCGAATCGATTGCCTGCCGGAAGCGGAAAGCGACTTCGCCACGGATGAAAAGTGTCCGGCTGGCTTCCTTGTCGACCAGTTCAAAACTTTCCTGGGCTGGGTAAGCCAGTATCGAATAGTGCTCGCTGTTATAGACCAAGTTCATGGACCACTCCTTTCACCTTGCATCGTTGCACTGCGAAGATGGGGACTAATGCGAACGCTTCAAGCCATCAGACCACAGAAAACGGGGTTGGTGCAACAGATACTCGCACCGAGACAGGCCTACAGGACGTAAGACTCGATCGCGATGAAGTGCGCCAGGCTACCGGCCATCACAAACAGATGCCAGATCCCATGCCAGTGGCGGAAGCGCGTGTCAAAGGCAAAAAAAACGATACCGAGCGTATAGAACACCCCGCCCGCTGCCAGCCAGATGAAACCAGCGACGCCAAGCCTTTCAAGCAAAGGCACAACGGCAATCAGCACGATCCAGCCCATGATGGCGTAGATCACCAGCGAAAGCACCCTGGCCTCCGAGCGCGGCCTGATTTCCTGCAACATGCCGATCACGGCAAGCGACCAGACAATGGAAAAAAGCGTCCAGCCCCAGGGACCGTGGAGCGTGATCAGACAGAAAGGCGTATAGCTACCGGCAATCAGCAGGTAGATCGACAGGTGATCGAGCTTGCGCAGAATCACTTTGGCCCGACCCCGAACGCTGTGATAAAGGGTTGAGACACTGTAGAGCAGAACCAGCGTCAGGGCGTAGATCGACACGCTCGACACCTTGAGGCCATCCCCACTCGATACGGCAATAACCAGTAGCCACACAGCACCCGTCAGTGCCAGCAGTGCGCCGACCAGATGCGTCCAGGCGTTGAATCGTTCTCCGTAATACATGCAGCCTTTCAGGCGAGCCAATCATTGCCCATCGAATACTTCCGGCAACGGGGAAGTTCAGACAGCAAACAGGTGACATTCGTTTCCTGCGCACAAGCGAGGGGCACGAATTCAGTGATCGGCGTATTTCATTTCGCCCGCCAGAACAGGGAATGGCAGCCAGTTTTCGGGCGGCGGCAGCGTGCAGGTGGCGAAAGGCGTGAAGGCACAGGGGGGATTGGTGGAACGGTTGAAATCCAGCGTGATGCGCCCAGCGCGTGCCGGGGCGGAATGGAGAAAACGACCGGCACCGTAGGATTGACGGCCGCTCGTCGTATCGCGAAAAACAAAAAAAACAGCGGACTCGGAAACGTTCATCGGCAGCAAGCGCACCTCGGCCTCACCGACACGGAACACGGCCTGCCACGCCACCGTGACCGCTTTAAGATCGCCGGTGACATCTGGCACTTCCAGCGTCTGTGGCGGGCTCAGCGGCAGCCAATCGGCCTCGATCTGCCAAGCTGGATCAAACGGAAAATGGTTCAGCCCGGAAAAGTGCCGATCGCTTGCCCAGTCGCGGTCGCGCAAACGCACTGCCAACCTGCCGGCGCGCTCGATCACAACCCATGCCAGCGTGCCGAAACGCACCTCATCCGGTACACCATCGGCATCGGTTTGCAAGACTACGGGCGCCCCTGCAGCAGGCTGCCATAGCACGCGCCGGCCATGGCACAGCAGATCGCCGAACCGGGCCGGGCCACAAGGGAGAAGTACCTGTGCAGCCGAATCACTGCCCACGATGTTGCTGCCCTCCTCCAGCCAGAACAGCCCAAGCAGGCCGAGCCAGCTATCCGGAGCGGCCAGATCGCAGGCACGTGCCTGACACCAATCAGCGAATTCTGCAAATTTTGAGACTTCCGAGACAACCGTCCGCGATGGCAAGGAATCTGCCCCGCTCACAGCTTGCTGTCACGATTCTCGGACAGCTGCTCCCTGATCTCGATGATCATCTCGGTCAGTTCGTCAGCATCGAGTCCAAGGTAAGCCATCGCCTTGTCGCCATGCAAAACCCATTCACGATCCTCGCGCACCTCAAGGAAACGTGCCACGGCGTAAGCTGCAACATGGCAGATGGCAATCAACGCACGCACCTCACCGGAAATCTTGCCGGCACGCGCATCTTCGAGCAACTCATGCTCGTGATGCTGAGCAATCGCCTGCACTACCTCAACCGGCAACTGCCAGTTACGGGCGAGCATCGAGCCAACAATCGCATGGTTGGTTGCATGGCGCACGTACTCGATGTTCAGGATATCCTCGCCCGTATCGTTGGCGAGCGCCAGCGTCTGCTTGTAATCGGGGAAGCGCTGCATCAGGATCGGTATACCGCAATCGTGGAAAAGACCGAAGGTATAGGCCAGATCCCGATTCACCGAGCGGGTGACACGGGCGATGTGCGCACAGGCCACCGCCGCATAGCCGGAACGATCCCAGAAACGCTCCATGTTCACGCCAGGCGGTGACAGCGAGCTACGCAGCGTGACACTGGTAATGATCGACAGCAGGTTCTTGAGACCGAGAACGGACATCGCCTGCTGTACGTTCTGCACCTTCGAGCGCAGCGCAAAATACGGGGAGTTCGCCGTTTTCAGCACGGAAGCCGACAGCCCGACATCGCTGGCGATGAGGCGAACCACTTTGGGAAAATCGACTTCGTCCTGACGCGCCTCATGCATCAGTGTCGCCAGAATGGCCGGGCACGACGGAATGGTGATGGAACGGAGCAGCTCTTCTGCCTGACGCTCCGTCAGGCCTGCATCCGGTTCAACTAACTCAAGGACAGCCGACATATGGGTCTCCTCCCGATTCGGTGATCGTTATGTTGGACCGGGCAGACCTCCGGACGAGGCTGGGAAGCGTTGAAGCCTGGCGGTTCCGCTGCCATCGGGTAGGTTTACCCGGAAGGCCGGTAACTTTGCGACCCTGCCTTTCGGTCAGGTGTGCCCTGGTCAGGTTGCCGCCATATTTATACTGCCAGCAGGAGACTCCACGCAAGCAATTAACTACAAAAAAATCAACGGGATGCCGTGCTGCGCCGCACAACATCCCGCCATCCGGATTCAGCCCTTGGTAAAGACGAGCGAACCGTTCTCGCTGCGGACATGAATGCTGTCCTTGGCACCGAACCTGCCTTCGAGAATCGACTTCGCCAGCGGGTTCTCGATCTGCTGCTGGATGGCGCGCTTGAGCGGCCGCGCGCCGAACACCGGGTCGAAACCATCCTTGGCCAGTTCGAGCAAGGCCGAATCGTCGACCAGCAGCGCCATGTCCATGTGCGCCAGCCGCTTTTCGAGGTAGCCGAGCTGAATCTTCGCAATCGAGGCGATGTTCTTCTCGTCGAGACTGTGGAAGACCACGACCTCGTCGATGCGGTTGATGAACTCGGGCCGGAAATAGGTCTTGACCTCGGCCATGACCGCCAGCTTGATCAGACCGTAGTCGTCGCCGGCCATGCTCTGGATCATCTGGCTGCCAAGGTTCGAGGTCATGACGATGACCGTGTTCTTGAAGTCCACGGTGCGGCCCTGGCCGTCGGTCATGCGGCCGTCGTCAAGCACCTGCAGCAGCACGTTGAAGACATCCGGATGCGCCTTCTCGACTTCATCCAGCAGGATCACGCTATAAGGCTTGCGGCGTACGGCCTCGGTCAGGTAGCCCCCCTCTTCGTAGCCCACGTATCCAGGCGGCGCACCGATCAGGCGGGCAACCGAATGCTTCTCCATGAACTCGCTCATGTCGATACGGATCAGGCGATCCTCGGCGTCGAACATGAATTCGGCCAGCGCCTTGCATAGCTCCGTCTTGCCGACGCCCGTGGGGCCGAGGAAGAGGAAGGAGCCATAAGGCCGGTTCGGGTCCGAAAGCCCGGCACGCGAACGGCGGATGGCATCGGCCACGAGGCGCACGGCTTCGTCCTGACCAACCACGCGCTGGTGCAGCTTGTCTTCCATCTGCAGAAGTTTGTCGCGTTCGCCCTGCATCATCTTGCTGACCGGAATGCCGGTGGCGCGCGAGACGACCTCAGCGATTTCCTCAGCACCGACGTGGGTGCGCAGCAGCTTGTTCTTCATGTCGCCATCGCCCGCCTTTTCGGCCGCCTTGAGCTGGGCTTCGAGCTGTGGCAACTGGCCATACTGCAGCTCGGCGACCTTCCCGAGATCGCCTTTCCTCTGCAGCTCGGCCATCTGCACCTTGAGCTTCTCGATCTCCTCCTTGATGTGTGCCGAGCCGTGCACCTGCGCCTTCTCGGCCTTCCATATCTCTTCGAGGTCGGAGTATTCCTTGCTCAGTTTGGCGATCTCATCCTCAATCAGGCCAAAGCGCTTTATCGAAGCCTCGTCCTTCTCCTTGCGCACCGCTTCGCGCTCGATCTTCAACTGGATGATGCGGCGGTCGAGCTTGTCCAT
>JBAYVG010000021.1:0-43630 GCA_041674785.1 Rhodocyclaceae bacterium | reverse complement strand
TTCGAACAGGTCGTAAAGGGATTTTTCGCTCTGCTTGAGAACATCCAGCGACAGATCCTGAAAGAGTTCGCCCGGCAAATAAATCTCGTCGAAGACCACGACCTCTTCAGCGAATTTCAGCAATCGGCGCATGATAATGATCGGCGCCCCCGGCTCCAGGCCCAGCATGCGCGCGACATCGGCACCGGCCTTGGCCCGGCCGCATTCGAGCGGCACGCTTTGCGAAGGCTGCAACTCACCATCATCAGGAATCAAACGGAGAAAGCGAAAGAAGGAACGTGGGTCGCTGTGGGTGGCGACAAAGGTACCCTTGCCCTGACGGCGAACCAGAAGATTTTCGGCAGCCATCTCGTCGATAGCCTTGCGCACAGTCCCTTGACTGACATTGAAGCGGACTGCAAGTTCGGATTCGCTGGGAATGGCATCTCCCGGCTGCCACTCCCCCTCTTCAAGGCTCTTCAGGATCAAATCCTTGATCTGCCTGTACAGCGGGCTGAAGGTAGGCGAAGGCGCGGTAGTGCGCGAATGCGAAGACCGGTTCATGGGATCAATTGGACCATATTTTGACGAATTCGTCTATTCTACTTCTTATATCTTTTATAAGACAGAAGACGGAACATTGACACTCGCGACGCCCCGGAATATGATCCAAAAGCTTTAGCACTGCACAGGCAACAACAAGGCAGAAGGCGCAAAGCCTAAGGTTTTCTTATTTCTTGTTCACCGTTTACAACAGGAGCCGCAACATGTCCAAAGCCCCCATGCGCGTTGCCATCACCGGCGCAGCCGGCCAAATCGGTTACAGCCTGCTTTTCCGTATTGCTTCGGGTGAAATGCTCGGCAAAGATCAGCCGGTCATCCTCCAGCTGCTCGATCTTCCCCAGGCCCAGCAGGCCGTCAAGGGCGTCATGATGGAACTCGACGATTGCGCCTTCCCGCTGCTCGCCGGCATGGTCGCGACTGATGATCCGAACGTCGCCTTCAAGGATGCCGACGTCTGCCTGCTGGTTGGTGCCCGTCCGCGCACCAAGGGCATGGAACGTGCCGACCTGCTGACCGCCAACGGCGCCATCTTCACCGTTCAGGGCAAGGCCATTGCCGAGAACGCAAAGGAAGACGTCAAGGTTCTGGTTGTCGGCAACCCGTGCAACACCAATGCCTTCATCGCTGCTGCTGCCGCCAAGAAGGTTGGCCGCACCAACCCGAACAACTACCACGGCATGCTCCGTCTCGACCACAACCGCGCGCTGTCGCAGCTGGCCGAGAAGACTGGCCGTCCGGTTTCGTCGTTCAAGAAGCTGACCGTGTGGGGCAACCACTCGCCGACGATGTACGCCGACTACCGCAACTGCGTGTCGAACGGCGACAACGTCAAGAACCTGATCAACGATCATGCCTGGAACAACGACGTGTTCCTGCCGACCGTCGGCAAGCGCGGCGCCGCCATCATCGAAGCCCGTGGCCTGTCCTCGGCTGCGTCGGCTGCCAACGCTGCCATCGACCACGTGCGTGACTGGGTTCTCGGTTCCGACGACTGGGTCACCATGGGCGTTCCGTCCGATGGCTCCTACGACATCCCGAAGGGCATCGTGTTCGGCTTCCCCTGCGAGTGCAAGGGCGGTTCATTCAAGATCATCCAGGGTCTGGAAATCGACGCCTACAGCCGTGAGAAGATCAACTTCACGCTCAAGGAACTGACCGACGAAGCAGAAGCCGTCAAGGACATGCTGTAATCCGGCAGTGCTCCAACGGAAAAGGCCGCAGCGTTTGCTGCGGCCTTTTTGTTTCTGCGTCCTGCGGTAAGCAATCCCGGTAAATCAACGCCCGATTCGCCATGGCAACATGCGCAGCATCACGCGATCGCGCCGCAAGAACTGATGCCACAATGCTGCCAGAAAATGGAGCAAGACCATCATGATCATCAAGTTGCCGAAGAATTCATGAATCGATTTGACGCCTTTCGCTGCCTCACGACTGCCATCAGCCCATACCGGCAAGGCCAAGCCCAGCAAACTGACCGGCTTGCCAGCAGCAATCAGGACCATTGCTCCGCTTAAAGGCAAGACCAGCAACAACAGATAGAGCAAGCCGTGTGCAGACGCACCCAGACGCCGCTCCAGACTCCCTTTTGCCGCAACAGGCTCTGGCCTGGATCCACGCAACAAACACGCGAACCGAACGACCGTCGCCAGCAGAACGATCGCACCCAACTGGAAGTGCCAAAGCCTGACACTATCACGCAAGGGGCTGTTTTTCGGAAACCAGCCCTTCATTTCGATCAGCGCTATAGCGCCCAGAACCAGCGCCGCAGAAAGCCAGTGCAGACTGATGGTCAGGCCGCTATAACGTCGTGATGTTGCGTCTTTGGTATTCATTGTTCATCCAAAACAACTTGCAGGCGGCCATTCTGGAAGCGAAGGCTTAAACCGGCCTTAATCCGTGGCGCACGCTAGAATAGGCGCTTCTCATCATTCACCCACAACTACTGCCATGCCCCGACGCCACCCCGGTTCTGTCCTTTTCGCAGGCGAAAAGCCCTTTCCCATTCTTCCCGCTGTTGACCACTACGCAGGCGCCGAAAAGCTGATGAAAAAGGCGATGCAGCTGCAACGCGAACTCGGCCCGATCTTCGACATCACCTGTGACTGCGAGGATGGCGCCCGCGCCGGAGCAGAACGCGAACATGCCGAGATGTGCGCTGCGCTGATCATGAGTGCGGAAAATCTCTTCAACCGGGTCGCTGCACGCATCCACGACGTCACGCACGACCATTGGCAGCAGGACCTTGAAATCCTGGTCGGGGCCGCCGGTCATCGCCTGCCCTTCGTCACCCTGCCCAAACCGCGGAGTGTTGACGACGTTTCCCGGCAGATTGGGGAGCTGAGACGTATCGAACTCGCCACAGGTATCGGCCGCAAAATCCCGGTGCATGTGCTCATCGAGACCCACGGAGCACTACGTGATGTCTGGCAAATCGCAGCACTGCCGGGGGTCGAGTCGCTCGACTTCGGGTTGATGGATTTCGTCTCCGGCCATCACGGGGCAATTCCCGGTAGCGCAATGAAGAGTCCGGGCCAGTTCGATCATCCGCTGGTCAGTCGTGCCAAATGTGAAATTGCGGCGGCGGCACTGGCCAATGGCGTGGTGCCTTCGCACAATGTCACCACCGAACTCAGCGATCTCGACATGATCCGTGACGATGCTCGTCGCGCACGAATGGAGTTCGGTTACCTGCGCATGTGGAGCATTCACCCCCATCAGATCGTCCCCATCGTTGAAGCCATGCGCCCAGACTTTACGGAAGTGCAGACTGCAAGCGAAATTCTTGTGGCAGCCCAGGATGCCGACTGGGGACCGATCCGCCACGACGGCAAGCTGCATGATCGCGCTTCCTACCGCTACTACTGGGAGTTGTTGCAACGCGCCCATGCCACGGGCACCGAACTCCCGACCGAAGCCGGCACCCGTTTCTTTGGCTGACTAGCGGCAGAATTCGGGCAGAACACAAGCTGTATTCGTACTTGGCTTGTCGCCCCCTCCGGGCTATGCTGCGGGAATATCAAGTACACAACCAGACTGAAGGAGATCCGCATGCGCAAGACCCTCGTTGCTACCACCCTGCTGCTCGCCACAGGCCTCGCCACCGCCGCAGATGCACCGGCCAGAAAATCGGGGCTGTGGGAAATCACCAACAACATGAGCGGCCCGCATCCGATGACAACAACGATGCAGCAGTGTGTCGATGAAAAGACCGACAAACTGACCGAACAGACGGGCCAGCGTGAAGCACAACAGAATTGCTCGAAGAACGACATTTCCCGCTCTGGCGGTAAGGTGATCTCGGATACCGTCTGCAAATTCGACGGCACCACGGCAACCACGCACGCCGAATTCAGTGGTGACTTCGGCAACAATTATCGTGGAGATATCAAAACTACCTATGCCCCGCCCATGCATGGCATGAAGGAGTCGCAGATGACCATCACTGCGAAGTGGCTCGGTCCCTGCAAGGCCGGAATGAAGCCCGGTGACGTGATGATGCAGGGAATTCCTGGCATGCCCGGCGGCATGAAATTCAACCCGGCCGACATGCAGAAACAGATGCGCTGACCGCAACGTACCCGTAAAAGAACAAGGGCCGCGAGGATCAAACTCGCGGCCCTTGTGCTTTCATGGCGAACGAATCCCGCACTCAGTCGAGGAACTTCGGCGCCCGCCGCTCCTTCGCTGCCGCCATCGCCTCGTTAAGGTCGACCGACATCAGCATCGCCGCGTTCCAGGTAGCGATGTAGTTGAGCCCGTCGGCCACTGAATGGTCGCGGCCGTAGTTCAGCATTTCCTTGGTGCCGCGGATGGCCAGCGGCGACTTCGCGGCAATGGCCTGCGCAAGCGCCATCACACCTGCCGCCAGTTCCTCCTGCGACGCGAAGATCTGGTTCACCAGCCCGATGCGTTCAGCTTCCGCCGCTTCAACATTGCGCCCGGTATAGGCCAGTTCGCGTGCGACGCCGTCCGGCACCAGTCGCGGCAGGCGCTGCAGCGTGCCAACGTCAGCCGTCATGCCGACATCCACCTCGCGCACCGAAAACACAGTTTCGACCGAGGCATAGCGCATGTCGCAGCAGGTCACCATATCCAGCGCTCCGCCGATACAGGCGCCCTGAATCGCGGCCAGCACCGGCTTGCGGCACTGCTCGATGCTTGACAGGCAATCCTGCAGATCAAGCACCAGCCGGCGCAGTTTCTCGCGGCTGCGCGCCGGATCAGCATGCGCCACCGCCTGCGCTACGCCGCTGAGCATGGCCAGATCAATGCCGGCGCAAAAGTTCTTTCCGGCACCGGCGAGCACCACGGCCCGCACCTCGGGCGTCGAATCCGCCCACTGCATGGCCGTGCGCAGTTCCTGCCACATGGCTTCATTCAGCGCATTGGAGCGATCCGGGCGATTGAGACACACCACCGCCACAGCACCTTCCAGGCACACCGTTATCGTCGTCATCTGCGGCGCAGATAGGGTCATTACTATTCTCCAGAAGTTGGTTGGTTTTTTTGTTTTGCTACTGCAGTGCGAAAGCTTACCCGAAGCTGGCTTTTGATAAGCGTCAATGGAAGTTGACTAAATTACTCGGATACTAAGATGCTCTTCATTCCAAACTACCGATTAATTTCCATCGAGGTGTATCCATGCAGAACAGACTGGAAGGCAAGATTGCGGTCGTCACCGGTGCCAGCAGCGGCATCGGCCGTTCGATCGTCGAACATTACGTTGCCGAAGGCGCGAAGGTCGTCGCCTTCGCCCGCAACCTTGATGAATTGAAGGCACTGGCCACGACGTACCCTGGCAAAGTGCACGCCGTCGGCGGAGATGTCACCCGAGCCGACGACCTGCAGCGACTGGTCGATGAAACGGTAAAGACCTTTGGCGGTGTCGATATCGTCGTCCCCAACGCCGGCATCGCACGCGTCGTTTCCTTCGAGGAGAGCACGGCCGAAGCCTTCAATACCCAGTTTTCGGTGAACCTCTTCGGCGCGGTCGAGACCGTGCGCCGCTTCCTGCCGCATATCCGCAAGGGCGGCTCGGTGCAGTTCATCACCACCTTCCTCACGCAAGTGGGTTTTCCCGGCCTGGCCATCTACAGCGCCAGCAAGGCTGCACTGAAATCGATGTCGCAGACGCTGGCTGCCGAACTGGCGCCCAAGGGGATTCGCGTCAATTCGATCGCTCCTGGCCCGATCGGCACGCCACTGTGGGGTACCGTCGGCCTGCCGCCGGATGTCTTGAATGTCGTCGCCGCCAACGTCACCGCCCGCCTGATGCCGGGCGCCTTCGGAGCACCGGAAGACATTGCCGAAACCTCGGTGTTTCTTGCCTCCGATGCCGCAAAAAATATCTATGGTCAGGAAATCGTTGTCGACGGCGGCTATACGATCGGGTGACTCCTGTTGCAACTGCAAGGCGCCTAATCCCACACGAGTCTAATCGTCACAGCAATAAACAGTACCCCCTCCTTCCATCACCCAAGCGACTATCGGCGTGATGGAAGGAGTATCCCTGCCCCTGTCGATAGGCCAAGCCCCGAGACAGTTCCATTACTTCCGTTTCAACTGACTCCTGAACGCCACATCCATTTTGCTGACCCGCTTGGGTGCTGCTGCGTCGATCCCATCGACAAAATGCACGAACTCATCAAGAGGCAACGGCGGCCCCACTGGCTCGCCAGTAGCTAATGCGTTACGCAGGACAAACAAGCCGTCGGAACGAACCGACATCGAATAATCCGGGTTGCCGCTTCTGGCCCGAAGTCGTTCTACAGCACCAGCCGCTTTAGTTGATCGCACAGAGCGTGACATTGCATCCTCCGATAGTAATTTTGCCAGACGATAGCGCCCCATCGAACCAGCGTCGAGGCTAGCCCATTATTGATTGTTCGGGGCATTTGTCTTTTTCAAAAAGACTCTGGAAACGTAATTCTTTCGCGCGCAGCGCGGCATTCCCAAATAACACGATCGACAAAGAGCTAGTTCATCGTCATTTGCAAAAACTGCCATTTATCAAAGAGAAAGTAATTTACTTACTGCTAATATACTCGGCATATGAAAACATCATGGTGCGATGAAGATGGCCGATAATTCACTGGAAGACTTAAAAACCACACTTGCCAGACTCGAAAAAGAAAATCGCACCCTCGCTGAGAAACTCGCGGAAAGCGAAGAAGCGCGGCAAAAAGCGGAGGCGACGCTGAAGGAGAGCGAGAGCTACAACAAAAAGGTATTTCAGGAATCGGCAACACCGATTGTCATCATTGACCCGATCACCGGTATCACCGACTGCAATATGGCAGCAGTCCAGATCTACGGCTACACGTCACGCGAAGACGTGCTGGGAAAGATGCCGTTCGAGTTTTCTGCCCCTACCCAGTATGACGGCACAGATAGCCAAACCGCCGGAGAAGAACTTGCCCGCATTGCAATCTCCGAGGGGATCGTCAATTTTCAGTGGCGTGCGCGCCGATCCAACGGCGAGATCTGGGACGCCGAAGTTCACTTGATGGCATTTGACTGTGGAGGCCGCTTGGCACTGCGTTTCACGGTCGACGACATCACGGAAAGACACCGCTCGCGCGAAGAAATCGAGAATCAACGGCGGGAAATCCAGGAATTGCTTGATGAACAACAGGCCATTTTCGAAAACGCGCCCAACGGGATGTCGTACACCGCGGATGGAATCATCCTGAGGGCCAACAAGCGCCTGGCCGAACAAGTCGGACGCACCGTAGACGAACTGATCGGACGGCCGGCATCAGCCATTCTGTTTGAGTCAGAGGAGCGATTTTTCGAATTTGGTGAAATTGCCGGTCCGCAACTAAGAGCGGGAAAAGATGTTCACATCGAATGGGATTTCGTCAAAAAAGACGGAACAAAATTCGTTGCCATGGTATCCGGGCAAGGCATTCATCTCCCCGGCTATGAACGCGCCGCAGTGTGGGTGTATCAGGACATCGCAGAACGTAAGCGCCTCGAACGGGAAATGCGCGAAAGCGAAGAAAAGTTTCGCCTGGTATTGGAAAACAGCCCCGCCGGCGTGACGATCAGTACAGAAGAGGGGCAATCCCTCTTTTCCAATCAACGCCTTGCTGAATTGCTGGCGATTGCACCAGAAAAAATCGCCAACCACCGCACGACAGAATACTGGAGCAACCCACACGACCGGATTGCTTTCATTGAGCAGATCCGTCGCGACGGTGCGGTCAACGACTACCAGGCTAATTTTGTCCGGATGGACGGCACACCGCTGACGGTGCTTCTTTCCTCGGTGCTGATGGATTTCGTCGATGGACGCCACCTGGTGACCTGGATCTACGACATCACCGAGCGTGAAAAGGCTGCCGATGTGGCACGCATCGCCAGCGCCGAGCAAAGCGCCATGTTCGAGGCCGCTACGCAGGGTATTGCCTTCCTCAAGGACCGGGTGATCATGCGCAGCAATCGCTTGCTGGACCAGATGTTCGGTTATGAACCCGGCGAACAGATCGGCCAGAAAACACGCATCTGGTACCCCGACGATGCCACCAACGACAATGTGGCAAGCGCCTATGAACAGATGTCGCGCGGAGAAATCAACCAGCGTGAGCAGGAACTTGTTCGCAAGGACGGCTCGCGTTTCTGGTGCAAGCTGAGCGGTAGCGCCATCGATCCATCAGACCTTGGTCGCGGCACCGTGTGGATGCTTGAGGACATTACAGAAGCTCGCGCCGCCGCTGCCGAGCGCGAACTTGCCGAGCAGCGAATTGCCAGAAGCGAACAACGCCTGTATCTCGCCGTCCATGGTGCCAATCTCGGCCTTTGGGATTGGCAACTGGATTCTGCAGGCCGTATCACCCAAGCAAGCATCAATCACATCGCGGCAGAAATGCTCGGCTACTCCAAAAAAGACCTGCAGGAACAGTACTCCAGCTACCTAGAATGTTGGACTGACCTGATGCACCCGGACGACTATCCACGTGCCAACGAATTGCTTCAGCGCTTCCTGAAAAATCAGGAGCCTCAGTACCGGTCCGAGCACCGGTTACGAGCGAAATCGGGAGAATGGCGATGGATTCTCGCCATTGGCCATGCGGCAGAGCGCGGTGAGGATCAACTGCCACGACGCGTTGTCGGAATTCACCAGGACATCACCGAGCGCAAAGCATCCGAAGCCACGCTTCGTGACAGCGAAGCCTACAACAAGATGCTCTTTCAGGAGTCGTCACGCTCTATTGTCGTCTTTGATCCTCGTTCGGGTTTCATCGACTGTAACCGGGCGGCTGTCCGCATGTATGGCTACGCCTCGCGCGAAGACCTGCTCGGCAAGACACCTCTGGACTTGTCCGCCCCGACTCAGTACGACGGCGCCGACAGCCACAGCGCCGGCGAGCGGATGGCACGCAACGCGCTCAAGGAGGGTATCTCGAATTTCGAATGGCGCGCCCGCTCCGCCAATGGCGATATCTGGGATGCCGAAGTCAATCTGATGCCCTTCAACTACGGCGGCAAGCGTCTGCTGCAGTTCACGGTCGACGATGTCACTGAGAAGAAGCGGGCCCGCGAGGAAATGATCGCCCAGCAGGCGGAGATCAAGAAGCTGCTGGACGAGCAACAGACCATTTTCGAAAACGCCCCCAACGGCATCGTCTACACCGCCGACGGGGTCATCCTGCGGGCCAACAAATGTATTGCCGAGCACCTCGGGCGCACAATCGACGAACTGGTCGGTGCACCGGGTGCAATCATGTTCGAGTCACCTGAGAACTACGGTGTTTTTGGCGCACTTGTCGCTCCCCAGCTTGGGGCAGGCAAGGATGCCCATCTCGAATGGGAGTTTGCCAAGAAGGACGGTACGAAGTTCATCGCCCAGGTTTCCGGGCAGGGCATTCATCTGGAAGGCTATCAACGCGTAACAGTGTGGGTCTTCGAGGACATCGCCGAACGCAAGGCGGCAGAGCGGGAGGCCGCCGAGGCGCGGCGAGTCGCCGAGGAAGCAACCAAGGCCAAGAGCGATTTCCTGGCCAACATGAGCCACGAAATCCGCACCCCGATGAATGCCATCATCGGCATGTCGCACTTGGCACTGCAAACGCAGCTCGACAAACAGCAGCGCAACTACATTGAGAAGGTCAACCGCTCGGCAGAAAACCTGCTCCGCATCATCAACGACATTCTCGATTTCTCGAAGATCGAAGCCGGCAAGATGTCAATGGAAGAAATCGACTTCCGACTGGAAGACGTCATGGACAACCTCGCCAACCTGGTTGGCATCAAGGCAGAGGAGAAGGGGCTGGAACTACTTTTCAAGACGGATCCAGAGATTCCCACTTCCCTGATAGGAGATCCGCTTCGACTCGGCCAGGTGCTCGTCAACCTTGGTAACAACGCGGTCAAATTCACCGAAAAAGGCGAGATCGTGGTCGGCATTGAAAAAGTGAACGAGGGCAATTCCAGCGTTGAACTGCATTTCTGGGTCAGAGACTCCGGTATCGGCATGACCGCCGAACAATGTGGAAAGATGTTCCAGTCGTTCAGCCAGGCCGATTCATCGACCACTCGCAAATATGGTGGGACCGGCCTCGGACTGGCCATTTCCAAGAACTTCATTGAGTTGATGGATGGTCGCGTCTGGGTCGAGAGCGAACCCGGCAAAGGCTCAACCTTCCACTTCCACGCCCGCTTCGGCTTACAGGAAGAAACCATGCCACGCCGCATGTTCGACGCAGATGAACTGCTTGGTGTGCGGGTACTGGTCGTCGACGACAATGCCTCGGCGCGCGAGATTATAACCAGCATGGCCCAAAGCCTTGGGCTGACGGTCGATGCCGCACGAGACGGGCACCAGGCTTTGACAATGGCCGTCGAAGCGGAGAACAAGGGAACGCCCTACGACCTTATCCTGATGGACTGGCAAATGCCGACGATGGATGGTGTCGAAACTGTCCGGCAGTTGCAGGACGAGCACCTGATGCAGGTTCCCGCAGTGATCATGGTCACCGCCTACGGGCGGGAGGAAGCCATTGGTTCAGCAGAACAACGCGGTGTTTCCCTGAAATCGGTGCTCACCAAACCGGTTGTCGCATCGACCCTGCTTGAAGCCATCGGCGAAGCGCTGGACAAGGGCTTCAAGACAGAAACCCGAACCCAGGAGAAGGCTTTCGGCTATGCCGAAGCCAAGGAGAAACTCGCTGGTGCCCGCGTCCTGCTGGTCGAAGACAACGAGATGAACCAGGAACTGGCTGTGGAATTGCTGCGCAATGCCGGCATTGAGGTAAAGCTTGCCAACAATGGGCAAGAGGCACTGGATGTCCTTGCCCAGGATGAGCGCTTCGATGGCGTGCTGATGGATTGCCAGATGCCGGTGATGGATGGCTACACGGCAACTTGCGAGATCCGGAAAATCCCGCAATTCAAGAATTTGCCAATCATCGCCATGACCGCCAATGCCATGGCGGGAGACCGTGAAAAGGTCATCGACGCCGGCATGTTCGATCACATTGCCAAGCCACTCAACGTCAGCGAGATGTTTACGACAATCGCCAAATGGATCAAGCCGGCGACACCGAGCGGCGGCAAGGACGACACGACGGCAACGCCCGCACGAGGGCCCGCCAGCCCATCGCCCCTGCCCTCGCAACTGCCGGGGATCGACATGCAGACCGGCCTTGCCAGAACGATGGGGGACGAGGACTTTCTGTACTCCCTGCTCATCAGGTTCCGTGACAGCAACAAGGATTTTGAGCAGACTTTTCATGCTGCACGCGACAGCACCGACCCGACAGCGCCGGAACGTGTTGCACACACCCTCAAGGGTGCCGCCGGTACGGTCGGCGCATGGGAGCTACACGCGGCAGCCGATATTCTGGAGAAAGCCTGCTGCGATGGCAGCACGCCTGCAGAGATCGACGCGCTGGTAAGCAACGTACTGCAAGAACTCTCCCCCGTCATCGCAGGGCTGTCCGCGCTAGGAAGACCGGCAAGCAGCCGCCAGGCAACCAGCAATGAAACGGCGGATCCAGAGAAAATTCGCGCGGTGACAGAGAAACTCGAAGCCCTGCTCTCCTACGGCGACGCAAGTGCCGGCGACCTGCTCGAAGAGAATTCCTCGCTACTGGAAGCCGCCTTCCCGCAGCACTTGCGGCGGATCGACAATGCCATCCAGTCTTTCGATTTTGAGTCTGCCCTGAGCCTGCTCAGGGAAGCCGTGACAACTTCTGCGTAGGAGCCCGTTCGTGGATACAAGCAAGCTTTCAGAAAAACCCGTGGTGTTGGTAGTGGACGACACGCCGGACAATCTGTCGCTGATGAACCGTCTGCTCAAGGATCACTACAGCGTGCGCATCGCCAACAGCGGCGAACGCGGTCTCAAGCTTGCCGCCACCGGCAATCCTCCGGACCTCATCCTGCTCGACATCATGATGCCGGAAATGGATGGCTACGAGGTCTGCCAACGCCTCAAGGCTGACCCCAACCTGTGCGACGTTCCAGTAATCTTCCTGACTGCAAAAAGCAACGCAGAAGACGAAAGAAAGGGCCTCGAACTTGGTGCCATCGATTACATCACCAAGCCGATCAGCCCGGCCATCGTCCTTGCGCGGGTCAAGACACATCTGTCGCTGAAAGCCTCGGCCGATTTCCTGCGCGACAAGAATGCGTATCTGGAAGCCGAGGTCAGCAAGCGCACGTGCGAGGTTGAGGCAATCCAGGATGTCACCATCCTGGCGCTGGCCTCACTGGCAGAAACGCGCGACAGCGACACCGGAAACCATATTCGCCGCACCCAGTTCTACGTCAAGGCACTGGCCGAAAAATTGCAGCATCATCCACGTTTTTCCCGCGATCTCACAGAGCACTACATCGCCATGCTCTACAAGTCGGCGCCGCTTCACGACATCGGCAAAGTCGGCATTCCTGATCGCATTCTTCTGAAGCCAGGCCGCTTTGATCCGGACGAATTCGAGATCATGAAAAAGCATGCCGCCCTCGGCCGAGACGCCATAGAATTTGCCGAAAAATCACTTGGCACCAACGTCGGCTTTCTCAGCATGGCCAAGGAAATCAGCTTGTACCACCACGAAAAATGGGATGGTAGCGGCTATCCGGAAGGCCTCTCCGGAGAAGACATTCCAATCTCTGCACGCCTGATGGCGGTGGCCGATGTATACGACGCATTGATCAGCCGGCGAATCTACAAGGAAGGGATGCCGCACACGCAAGCCGCGGCGATTATCCTAGAAGGCAAGGGCTTGCAATTCGATCCGGATGTCGTCGAGGCCTTCATGGAAATACAGGGCGAATTTATTGAAATTGCCACACGCTATGCGGATTCCGACTGCGACATGGAGAGGAAGCGGCAGTTTTTCACCACCGCTGTTGCCGGAAATAGCGCGATAAATTAACAGAACATTCGGAAACCGATCATGCAACTATCCAGACACACCGTATTCATGGTCGTCGATGATTTCGAGGTCATGCGCAAGGTAACCTCCACGCAACTTCGTGCTCTCGGCGCAGAGCAGATCGTGACCGCGAATAATGGGCTTGAAGCCCTGCAGATACTGAAAAAACAGCACGTCGACGTCGTTCTTTCCGACTGGTACATGCCGAGCATGTCTGGGCTGGAATTGCTCAAGGCAATCCGGTCGGATACCAAGCTCTACCAGTTGCCCTTCCTGATGATCACTGCGGAAGTCGCACGTGATCGCGTTGCCGAAGCAATTTCCTGTGGCGTCAGCGATTTTCTCGTCAAACCCTATACCACTGAGCGCCTCCGGGAACGTCTCGAAAAAGCGATGAACAGCCGGCCACGGGGCGGCCCCGCGACCAGCCAACAAGATGCTCCAGCAGCACAACTTTCTTCCCCTGCACTGGCTGGCAAAGTCCCGGCAAGCAAGGCGGCGCGTCCACCGACGATTTTGATTGTCGATGACACGCCGGACAATCTGCACCTGCTCGCCCACCTGTTCAAGGAGGACTATCAGGTACGTGTTGCCAATAATGGCGAAAAGGCGCTTGCTTTCTGTTGCTCCGACGATCCGCCAGATCTTGTCCTGCTCGACATCATGATGCCGGGGATGGATGGCTTTGAGGTCGCGCAACGCATGCGCGAGCATCCCAGCGCTGAATCGATCCCCGTCATTTTCGTCACCGCCATGTCCGGTGACGATGCCCGGCTGAAAGGGCTGGAACTTGGCGCGGTGGACTTCGTCACCAAACCGATCGATCCGGCAGTGCTGAAACCGCGTGTTCGCAACTTCATGCGCTACGTCAACCTGCGCAAGCAAATGCAGGCCGATTTTGACAACATGCTCGATACCGCCCGACTGCACGAAGATGTCGAGCACATCACACGACACGACATCAAGGGCCCGCTGGCCGGCGTTATCAGCCTGATTCAGGCACTCGCGGCAGACGAATCGATGAGCCGCAGCAAGCTGACGGAAGAATTGCATCTGATCGAGGAAACCACGCAGCAAGTACTCGACATGATCAATCTCTCCTCCCAGCTGTTCAAGATCGAGTCCGGCGCGTTCGTGCTCGATGCCAAGCCGGTAAATGTCGACGATCTCCTGCGGCGCATTGTCGAGCTTTCGCGTGCCAGCTTCGCCGGGAAAAACCTGAATGTGCTGGTCAAGACAGGTATTCCAAGTGGTTCTGGACTACCGCAGGCCCTGGGCGATGCCACGCTCTGCTATTCACTGCTCCAGAACCTGGTAAAAAATGCCTGCGAAGCCGCCCCGGCAGGGAGCCAGGTATCAGTGACCGTTCACGATCAGGACCCGCTGCAGATCATTGTCGAAAACAAAGGCGCCGTTCCGGAGGAGATTCGCGAACGATTTTTTGAGAAATTTGTGACCACAGGAAAACAGAACGGCAGCGGCCTGGGCACATACTCGGCCAAGCTGCTGACCGAAGCCCAGGGCGGACAGATAAGGCTTGACGTCGCAGACGATGCAGATACGACGACAATCACGGTAGCGCTGCCACGAGCAAGCGCGGCTGAAGCCGGAACGCGTTAGACGTCACGCGGGCAGCAAAATTGCCTGCGGTCGTGAGTCGTGGCCTGGACAAGAAAACGCCCCGAACCAGTCGGGGCGTTTTGCATGGGGCTAAAGCGTCTTACTTGCCGCCGGACAGCGCCAGCATCAGGTCGTTGATCCGCTTCACAAAGCCGGCCGGATCGTCGAGTGTGCCACCTTCGGCCAGCGTGGCCTGCTCCAGCAACAGATTGGCCCAGTCCGAGAAACGGGTTTCTTCGTACTTCAAGCGCTGCACGGCCGGATGGTTCGGGTTGATTTCAAGGATCGGCTGGCTGGACGGCGCCTTCTGGCCGGCAGCCTTGAGGATGCGGGCCAGGTTGCCGCCGAGGTCGTGCTCGTCAGCGACGAGGCAGGACGGTGAATCGGTCAGGCGGTGGGTGACGCGAACGTCCTTCACCTTGTCGGCGAGTTCGGCCTTGATCTTGCCGATCAGTTCCTTGTACTCGTCGGCGGCCTTCTCGGTTTCTTCCTTGTCCTTGGCATCTTCGAGCGAGCCGAGGTCGAGGCCGCCCTTGGCCACCGACTGCAGCTGCTTGCCGTCGAACTCGGTCAGGCTGCCGACCACCCACTCATCGACGCGCTCGGAGAGCAGCAGCACTTCGATGCCCTTCTTGCGGAAGATTTCGAGGTGCGGGCTGTTCTTCGCCGCAGTGAAGGTCTCGGCGGTGACGTAGTAGATCTTCTCCTGGCCTTCCTTCATGCGGCCGATGTAGTCGGCCAGCGAGACGGTTTCGGCGGGTGTGTCGTTGTGCGTCGAGGCAAAGCGCAGCAGCTTGGCGATGCGCTCCTTGTTGGCGTGGTCCTCGCCGACGCCTTCCTTGAGCACCTTGCCGAACTCGCCCCAGAACTTGGCGAACTTCTCGGCATCGTTCTCGGCCATGTCCTCGATCATGCCGAGCACCTTCTTGACGCAGCCGCCCTTGATCGACTCGATCGCCTTGCTTTCCTGCAGGATTTCGCGCGAAACGTTGAGCGGCAGGTTGGCCGAATCGACCACCCCGCGCACGAAGCGCATATATAGCGGCATCAGCTGCTCGGCGTCGTCCATGATGAAGACGCGCTTGACGTAGAGCTTGACGCCGTGACGGGCGGTGCGCTCGAACATGTCGAACGGGGCGCGCGCCGGGATGTACAGCAGCTGCGTGTATTCCTGCTTGCCTTCGACGCGGGCATGGCTCCAGGCCAGCGGATCGTCGAAGTCGTGGGCGACGTGCTTGTAGAACTCCTTGTACTGCTCGTCGGTGATCTCCGACTTGGAGCGGGCCCACAGCGCGCTGGCCTGGTTGACCGTCTCGTCCTCGTCGGTCATGACCTGGGCGCCATCCTTCCACTCTTCCTTCTTCATCAGGATCGGCAGCGTGATGTGGTCGGAGTACTTCTTGAGGATGCTCTTCAGTTTCCAGCCGCCGAGGAATTCGTCCTCACCCTCGCGCAGGTGCAGGGTCACGTCGGTGCCGCGGCCTTCCTTCTCGACCATCTCGACCGAGAAATCGCCCTCGCCGCCCGATTCCCACTTTACGGCCTGGTCCTTGTTCTGGCCGGCACGGCGGGAAACGACGGTGACCTTGTCGGCAACGATGAAGGAGGAGTAGAAACCGACGCCGAACTGGCCGATCAGGTTGGCATCCTTGGCTTGGTCGCCGGTCAGCGCCGAGAAGAACTCGCGCGTGCCGGACTTGGCGATGGTGCCGAGGTGGGCAACCGCTTCGTCACGCGACAGGCCGATGCCGTTGTCGGAAATGGTGATCGTGCGTGCTTCCTTGTCGTAGGCGACGCGAATCTTCAGCTCGGACTCGCCTTCGTACAGCGCGGCATTGTCCAGCGCCTCAAAGCGCAGCTTGTCGCAGGCGTCCGATGCGTTCGAGACCAGCTCGCGGAGGAAGATTTCCTTGTTCGAATACAGCGAATGGATCATCAGGTGAAGCAGCTGCTTCACTTCGGCCTGAAAGCCCAGGGTTTCCTTGTGTGCGCCCATGTAAAAACACTCCGTGGTTCATTGACCGATGCGAGATGGGGGCGTTCAGGGGGATTTCAAGCCCCCAGTGTCACGGAATGCTGTTGGGCCAGAAAAACTCAGCGGCGACGCAAGGCCATGTGCGTCGAAATCATTTCCGGAACCTGCTGGTCAAGACCCCGGTTGATCTGGCAGCCGAGCATCAGGTGCAGGATGCCGCTGGTAAAGGCCCAGGTATCGCGTGCCATCGCCAGCGGATCGAGTCCTTCGCGCAGCATCCCCTTGTCGGCGGCGCGCTGGTAGACCGACTCGATCTTTCTCAGGAATTCCTGCGCCGGGCGGCCGACCTCTTCCTGCACGCTGGTGAACTCGTCCACATACTCGCAACGCAGGATCATGATCTCGAACACTTCGCGCACCACCGGGCAGTCTTCGAGCACGCGGAAGAATTCCTTGAGTGAAGCCTCGATGGCGTCGAGCGGGTTTTCGTAAGCCTCCGAGAACAGGAAAGCATCCGTACGCTCGATCATCGGCGAGAAGACATCCTCGCGCATGGCAAAGAACAGCTCGGCCTTGTCCTTGAAGTGCCAATAGACAGCACCGCGCGTAACGCCGGCCGCCTTGGCGACCTTCTCCAGCGTCGAGCGGCTGACCCCGCACTCGTGGAATACGGTGCGCGCAGCAGCAATCAACTCCTCGCGCGTTTTTTCCGCTTCTTCCTTCGTTTTTCTGACCATTTCAATTTTTCACAGAGATTTCTGCATTCGGGAATTTTGTGAATGCTATGCGATTCCAACCCTTATCAGAAAGCATTTACATACATTCGTGAATGTATATAATAGCGCAAATATTCCTGTTGGAGCATTTCCATGGCTGCCCGCCCCCAATTCCAGTTCCGCCCCCTACTCCTGATCATTCTTGCCGCCGCCACGCTGTCCCTCGGCGCCTGTTCCGACAGCAAGGCGCCGCCTCCGCCACAAATGGGGCCACTGCCAGTCACCGTGCTCGAAGTACAGCCGCAGAAAATTCCCACCGCCATTGAGGTCATGGCCCAGACCGAAGGCGCGCGTGAAACCGAGGTGCGCGCCCGCATCGGCGGCATCCTGACCAAGCGGCTGTATCAGGAAGGCGAGACGGTCAAGGCCGGCCAGCCGCTGTTCCAGATCGACCAGGCGCCCTATCAGATCGCCCTGTCGGAAGCGCGCGCCAAGTCTGATCAGGCCAGCCGCGAGATGAAGCGGCTGAAGGGACTGATCGAGGCCAAGGCGATCAGCCAGAAGGAATACGACGACGCCGTGTCAACCAACGCCATCGCCCAGGCCGCCTTGCGCCAGGCCGAACTTAACCTGGCCTGGACCACCGTCACCGCACCGGTGGCCGGCACCACCGGCCGCGCCGTGAAATCGGAAGGCAACCTGGTCACCGTCGGCAGCGACAGCCTGCTGACTGCGATCCAGCAGTTGAACCCGATGTGGGTGCGTTTCAGCCTCGGCGAAAGCGATCTGGCCAAGTTCCCCGGTGGGCGTATTACCGAAAAGGATATCAGCGGCGTCGAACTGCTGCTGGGCAACGGTACGGCTTACCCGGTGCCGGGCAAACTCAACTTCCTTGCCTCCAATATCGACACCACCCTCGGCACCCAGGCCCTGCGCGCTGAATTCGACAACCCGGACAACCAGCTGCTACCCGGCCAGTTCGTGCGCATCCGCCTGCTCACCGGCGAACGCGACGGCGTCTTCCTGGTGCCGCAATCGGCCGTGGTGCAGACCGAGCAAGGCGCACTGGTCATGCTCGCCGACGCCGACAACAAGGTCGCCCCGCGCCCGGTGCAGGCTGGCGAATGGCGCGGCAAGGACTGGATCATCCTCGGCGGGCTGAAGGCCGGCGACAAGGTGATCGTGGACAACCTGATGAAGCTGCGCCCAGGCGCGCCAGTAGCGCCGAATTCTGCTGCTCCTGCCGCTTCGCCGGCACCGGGAACCAAGCCCGCCGCGCCTGCTGCACCGGCAAGCGCACCGGCAAAGTCGGAATAAGAGGCCGCCATGTCCAGGTTCTTCATCAACCGGCCGATCTTCGCCTCGGTCATTTCGATCATCATCGTCATTGCCGGCCTGGTTGCCTCGCAGGTACTGCCGATCGCGCAGTACCCGCAGATCGCCCCGCCGACGGTGCTGATCACCGCCACCTACCCCGGCGCCTCCGCCGAGACGCTGGCCAAGACAGTGGCCGCACCGATCGAGGAGCAGCTGAACGGGGTCGAGGGCCTGTCCTACTTCACCTCCTCGGCAGCCGCCAACGGCACGGTCACCATCACTGCCACCTTCGAGGTCGGCAGCAATGTCGACATGGCTTCGGTCAACGTCAATAACCGCGTCAAGGCTGCCGAACCACGCCTGCCGGAGGAAGTCCGGCGCAACGGCGTGATCGTGCAGAAGCGCTCGAATGACATCCTGCAGGTGGTGGCGCTGGAGTCGGACAAGGGCCGCTACAACACCCTGTTCCTCTCCAACTACGCCAGCCTGAACATCGTCGATGAGCTGAAGCGGGTCAAGGGTGTCGGTGACGTGACCATCTTCGGCGCCCAGGACTACTCGATGCGCGTCTGGCTGAAGCCGGACCGCATGGCCCAGCTCGGCCTGACGGCCAGCGACATCTCGGCCGCGATCAAGGCGCAGAACGCGCAGAACGCCGCCGGCAAGATCGGCCAGGAGCCGGCGCCGGCCGACCAGATGCTGACCTACACGGTGACCGCCAAGGGCCGCCTGCTGACGCCGGAAGAATTCGGCAACATCGTCATCCGCGCCAGCGGCGCCGGCGGTGTGCTGCGCCTGAAGGATGTCGCCCGTATCGAGCTCGGCGCCTACAGCTACGATCAAAGCGTGACGCTGGACGGCCAGCCGACCATCGCCATGGGCGTCTTCCTGCAGACCGGCGCCAACGCGCTGGAAGTTGCCGGGCTGGTGCGTGCCCGGATGGATTCGCTGAAACAGAAATTCCCCGAAGGCATGAACTACATCATCCCCTTCGACACCACGCTGTTCGTTTCCGCTTCGATCCACGAGGTTGTCAAGACCCTGATCGAGGCCATGATCCTGGTCCTGGCCGTCGTCTATGTATTCCTGCAGAGCTGGCGGGCAACGCTGATCCCGATGGTTGCCGTGCCGATCTCGCTGATCGGCACCTTCGCCGGACTGTGGCTGTTCGGCTTCTCGATCAACACGCTGACCCTGTTCGCGATGGTGCTGGCCATCGGTATCGTCGTCGATGACGCCATCGTCGTGCTGGAGAACGTGGAACGCCTGATGGCCGAGGAGAAGCTGGCGCCGCGCGATGCGGCGATCAAGGCCATGCAGCAGGTCCAGGGCGCGCTGGTAGCCATCGTGCTGGTGCTGTGCGCGGTATTCGTTCCGGTCGCCTTCCTCGGCGGCATCGCCGGCCAACTCTACAAGCAGTTCGCCGTCACCGTGGCCGTCGCCGTGGTCCTCTCCGGTGTTGTCGCGCTGACGCTGACGCCGGCCCTCTGTGCGCTGCTGCTCAAGGCGCAGCACACCGAGCACGCGCTGTTCAAACCATTCAACCGGATGTTCGAGCGCTTCACCCGCGCTTACACCAACACTGTCGGCCTGACACTGAAGCACGGCATCATCGGTGGCGTCATCTTTGCCCTGGTGATCGGGGTGATTGCCGTTTTCTTCCGCATCATTCCCGGCAGTTTCGTGCCTTCGGAAGACCAGGGCTACCTGATCTCGGCACTGATGCTGCCGGACGGCGCAACGCTGAAACGCACCCAGCAGACCGGCGAGGCCATGCGCAGCGTCGTCGGCCAGGACCCGGCGGTCAAGCACACCTTCGTCGTCTCCGGCTTCGACCTGATCGGCGGTGGCAACAAGCCGAACGCCGGCACCATCTTCATTCCGCTCAAGGACTGGAGCGAGCGTGAGGCCAAGGCGCAGGACCTCGCTGGCAAGTTCATGGGCGTCGGCATGATGCAGTCGGACGGCATGGCGCTGGTTTTCAACCCACCACCGATCATGGGCTTGGGTACCGCCGGCGGCTTCGAGGTCTATGTGCAGAACCGCGTCGATGGCGACAGTCGCAAGCTCAACGAAGTCACCCAGGCCTTCATCGGCGCACTGCAGGCCCGGCCGGAATTCACGCGGATCAGCACCTTCTTCCGCCCGACCGTGCCGCAACTCTTCGTCGAGGTCGACGAGCCGAAGGCGCTGGCCCTCGGCATCCCGCTGGCCAGCATCTACGAGTCGCTGCAGAGCACGATGGGCGCGCTCTACGTCAATGACTTCAACAAGGCCGGTCGCGTCTATCGCGTGCAGTTGCAGGCTGAGGCCGCCTACCGCATGAAGCCGGACGATCTGACCAAGGTCTATGTGCGCAGCACGACCAGCAACAGCATGATTCCGCTGTCGGCGATCAGCAGCATCAAGCGCATCGTCGGCCCGGAACAGGTGGAGCGCTTCAATGGCTTCATCGCCGCCAAGGTCATGGGCGACAGCAAGCCCGGCATCAGCTCGGGCGACGCCATCCGCATCGTCGAGGAAGTCGCCGCCGCCACGCTGCCCAGTGGCTATGCGATCGACTGGACCGGCCAGGCCTATCAGGAGAAGCGCAGTTCCGGCTCGTCCGTGCAGGCCTTCGTCTTCGCCATCATCATGGCTTTCCTGATCCTCGCCGCCCAGTACGAGAAATGGTCGCTGCCGATGGCCGTCATCATGGCCGTGCCCTTCGCCCTGATGGGTGCGCTGACGGCGATCTGGTTGCGCGGCATGCCGAACGACATCTATTTCCAGATCGGCCTGGTGGTGCTGATCGGGCTGGCGTCGAAGAACGCCATCCTGATCGTCGAGTTCGCCGCCCAGAAATACGCCGAAGGCATGGGGGTCGTCGAGGCCGCGCTGGAAGCCGCCCGCCTGCGCTTCCGCCCCATCGTCATGACCTCGCTGGCCTTCGTCCTCGGCGTGCTGCCGCTGGTCGTCGCCAGCGGTGCCGGCGCCGCGGCACGGCAGTCGATGGGCACCGGCGTCTTCGCCGGCATGATCGCCGCCACCTTCATCGCCACCATTTTCATCCCCCTCTTTTTCAAGTGGCTGGAACGCGGCAAGCAACTGGCACTGCCTGGTGACTCGCACACGCCGGCAACGGAGAAAAACTGATATGGCCATCCCCGCCAAAACACGTATCGCCGCAGCCCTGAGCACCATCCTCCTGCTCGCCGGCTGCGCTGTCGGCCCCAACTATGTACGGCCCGATTCGACGCTGCCCGAACAGCACAAGGAAGCCGGCAGCGAATCTGCAGCCCCCGCTTCGATCAACCCGGAGTGGTGGACGCTGTTCAACGATGCCACGCTGAACCGCTTGGTCGAGCAGGCGCTGGCCGCCAACCAGGACCTGCAGGCTGCCATTGCCCGGCTGGAAGCCAGCGAAGCCGCCGCCCGCGAAGCCGGCGCCGAGCTGTACCCATCGATCGACCTCGGCGCCAACAGCAGCCGCAACCGGAGCAGCGGCGAAACCGCCAGCGGCAGGATGAGCGGCCCGCAGACCTACAACAATCGTCGCGCGGCCGTCTCACTGAGCTACGAAGTCGACCTGTGGGGCCGCATCCAGCGCAGCAACGAGGCCGCCCGCGCCGAGGCGCTGGCCAGCCGTTTCGGTCGCGACAGCATCCGGCTGACGCTGATCGGCCAGCTGACCAACGAATACCTGAATTTGCGCAGCAACGAGGCAAAACTCGAGGTGACCCGACAGACACTGGAAACGCGGCAGGAGTCGCTGAAGATCGTTCAGGCACGCGTCGATGGCGGCACCGCCTCCGGACTCGAACTTGCGCAGGCTGAAAGCGCCCTGAGTGCCGCAGAGGGACAGCTGGGCCAGATAAAACGCTTGCGAGCACTTTCCGAAAACCAACTTGGCCTGCTCACTGGCCAGCCGGGGCTGAAGGTCGCCAGCGCTGGCCTGGAGCAATTGCCGTTGCCGCCCACACCGCCAACCGGCCTGCCCTCTGCACTGCTCGAAGCGCGTCCGGATGTGCGCCAGGCCGAAGAAAAGCTGATTGCCGCCAATGCCCGTATCGGCGTGGCCAAGGCTGCCTATTTCCCGAGCATTGGCCTGACCGGTGTCTACGGCAGTGAAAGCATGGCACTTTCCAGCCTGTTCACTGGCCCTGCCGGCATCTGGTCTGCCGCCATCGGGCTGACGATGCCGATTTTCGATGCTGGAAGAACAGAGGCAAGAGTCGATCAGGCGACTGCGCTACAGCAGGAGAATCTGGCGAACTATCGGAAGACGGTGCAAACCGCTTTCCGCGAAGTCAGCGATGCTATCGTCAATCTTCATGAATTCGCCAATGAGGAAGCCGCCTTTGCCGCCCAGATGGCCGCGTCGAAACGCGCGCTTGATCTGGCGCAGAAACGCTATGCCAGCGGCTATTCCGGTTTCATCGACGTACTCGAAACTCAGCGCTCGCTGAACGCCGCGCAGTTGCTCTACCTGTCCAGCCGCCAGAACCGCCTGGGTGCCGCAGTCGACCTCTTCAAGGCCCTGGGAGGCGGTTGGCAGACAACGGCTGAAACAGCTACTCCTGCAATCAACTGAGCGATCAATGCCGGGGCTCTAACCCGTCTGGCGTTGCAGCTCGATGACTGCGGAAGCTGTCAGGCAGTGGACGGCGGCATACCCCCGGCGCACTCCACGCGGTTTCGCCCATTGTCCTTGGCGGCATAAAGCGCCGCATCGGCGCGTGCCATCAGGCGGTCAATCGGCTCATCGAGTTTGGGTATGGCAATGCCGATACTTACCGTAAACGACAGGCTTTCGTTGCCGGCCAGGGGGACACGGAGGGCCTCGACGGCCACCCGGAGACGCTCTGCCGCCAGAATCGCGCCCTTGATGTCGGTTTCGGGAAGTATCGCCGCGAACTCTTCGCCACCGACCCGACCGACAATATCGATCTCGCGCATTGTTGCCGCAAGCACCCTGGAGAAAGCACGCAAGGCTTCGTCTCCGGCGCCGTGGCCGAATCGGTCGTTGATCCGCTTGAAGCGATCCAGGTCCATCATCAGCAACGCCGGCGGGCGATCAAAGCGGCCGGCACGGCGCAATTCTTCCGCAGCACGATCAAAAAAATCGGCCCGGTTGGGCAGCCCGGTCAGCAGATCGGTGGTTGCCATGCGACGCAGGTCGGCAATCTGCCGCCAGCGCTCGACCGCGAGTGAGGCAAGACGGGTGGCATGGGTAATCACCTCCAGATCGCTATCCTTCGGCGCCCGTGGTTCGCCGAAGTAGATGGCGAAGGTGCCGAGGACCTTGCGCTCGCTGGAGAAGAAGGGAGTCGACCAACAAGCGCGCAGGCCATGCTTCAAGGCATGCTTGCCACCGATCTGCCACAGCGGACTGATCGCAATGTCCTCGACGATTACCTGCTCGCCAAGGAAAGCCGCAGTGCCGCAAGAGCCAACTTGTGGACCGATGGCAATGCCATCGATGCCGCGCAGATAGGCTTCGGCAATGCTCGGCGCCGCACTGACGCGCAAGCGGTTGTCCTCATCGAGCAGCAGGATCGAGCACCGTGACTGCGGCAGGTGGACCTCCATGCGCTGACAGATGGCATTCAACACGACGGGCAGATCAGCACCGCCGACAATCAGTTCGAGCACGTGGTGACTGCTGACCATCAGCGAATCGGCGCGCTTCCAGTTGGTGACATCGATTGACGCATCGATCAGATAGGAACTGTCGTTCAGCTGAACGGCCCGCTTGTGCGCTATCAGCACCCGGCCATCAGCGAGTTTCATTTCCCGGGTCAGCGTCTGCCCGGCTGCACGTGCCCGCGCGTCATCTTCTGCGTTGCAGCGGACAGTCTCGGCGGGCAGGAGATCGCGGTCGCTACGACCAATGATCTCGTCGCGTGGCTTGCCTAGGATTTCACCAGCCATCTTGTTGGCGACCAGGAAAGTGCCCTTTGCATCCCTGACCAGCACGCTGATCGGCAGCGCATCGAACACCGCCTCGGTCATGCTCGTCTGCTCTTTTATCCGCCACTCGGTATGACGCAATTGCTCGGTCTGCTGACGCAATTCGGCACGCAACTCACGGATATACCCTTCTTCGACGCCTCCCATGATGTCGTTGAATGAGAGCAGGCCGACGACTTGTTGCTCGGCGCAGACACCCAGATGACGAATGTGACGATCAAGGAACAGTTTTCGCGCGGCAAACAGGGACGCGGTGCGCTGCACCGTCAGGAGTGGAAAGCTCGCCAACTCACCGACCCTTGCGCCGACACAGCGCTCGGCAGCAGCATGCAGCACGTCACGCGAGGTGATGATCCCGTACGCCCCATCCTCGCCGACAACGACCATGGCATCGCTGCGTTGTGCTGCCATCTGGCGACGAGCCTCGGACAGCGATGCCGTGCTCGCGATGACCAAGGGGGCCTGCTGCACCACCGTCCCGACCTCGCGCACACTGACGAAAAATTCAACCCCCTGGTGACGGATCACGTCGGTCTGCGAGATCATCCCGACCGGTCGTCCGGCTTCGTTGATCACCACCACATGGCGAATTCCCGAGCCACGCATGCAAAATGCCGTTTCTCCCAGTGTTGCAGAGGCGGCAATGGTCTTCACCGGGGTGCTCATGAATTCCCGGATCGGCCGCTCGAGCACCACCGGCGTATCCCAGGCCATGGTTAGCGCGTCGGTTTCCGTCCAGATACCGAGCAGTGCACCGTTCTCGACAATCAGGATCGAGCCGCAGCGTGCGTCACGCATCAGGCGTGCAGCATCGCCCAGAACAAGGTCTGGTGCGCACTCGAGAAGGTCGCGCTGCATGAAGTTTTCGATCGGCAGGTCGTTGGTCAAGGCTCAATACTCCGATAGTCGACGCTGACGATATCCACTTCACGCCAGCCGGCGGGACTCTGAAAACGCACCGTATCGCCTTCACGTGCCTTGATCAAGGCACGTGCCAGCGGCGAAACCCAGCTGATATGGCCACGCCCGAGATCGGTTTCGTCCACGCCGACGATGGTGTAGGTGTTCTCCACCCCCTGGTCATCTGCCAGCGTGACGGTCGCACCGAAGAAAACCTGGTCAGCATTCTGTTGCCGCAGCGGATCAACCACCTCGGCAATATCGAGACGTTTGGTGAGAAAGCGCAGGCGGCGATCAATCTCGCGCAAGCGACGCTTGCCGTAGATGTAATCACCGTTCTCCGAGCGGTCGCCGTTCGACGCGGCCCAGGACACGATCTCGACGACGTGCGGCCGTTCGACGCGCAACAGGTGGTCATACTCGGCCCGAAGCCGGGCATGGCCGGCCGGCGTGATGTAGTTCTTTACCCCCTGCGGTAGTTGCAGTGCAGGCTGGACTTCATCGTCTTCGTCGTCGTGATCGGATTCACAGGTAAAGGCCTTGCTCATCGGAGGTTCAGGGAGTGGCGGTAGGCCTTTAATGATAGCCGAGAGCTGCCTGCTGCGTCAGAACGCAGGAGTACAGACTAGCTACGATGCCCGACGACCTTCCGCAAGAAGGCCCGGCGGGGAGGAATCGGCGCCTCGGCTGCAGGCGCTGCAGCTTCCGCAGCCCCCTCCACTACCACTGGTTCAAGCACCGCAAACAAGGCGCTCAGCGCTTCCTCGGCCGCTGCCAGTGCTGCCGCCTGCGTAGCAAACTGGCTGACCGGCGCAAACAAGGGGCAATACTGGTAGGCCGGAATATCCCCACCGGGGTCAAAGTCGGCAATGAATTCCAGCTCACCAACCGGGAAGGGAATCCGGACACGGTCGCCCGAAGCCAGATCAGACCACAGGGTACCGCCACCGGGAAGGAGAAAGAGGTTGAGAAACCAGGGGGTAATGACTGCACCGACCCAGTCGCCCCGATAACGGCGAAAACCGATCGCTGCGACCGACAAGGCGCCGTTTACGAAGGGCATCTCGCGCATGCTGGTTTCCCATATGCGGCGATACCTGGCTTCGACGACAGGTGCCGGATCGTCGGCGTAAAGACATGCCGCCCCGGCCGGCGTCGGCGCCGTGTAGAGCGGCTTGCGCACCCGCTGTGGACGGGCGTCGTCCAGATTGTCTGCGCCCGCTGTGGCCTTGGCGTTCATTTGAGGTCGGCGAAGTACTGACTGGCGTCATAGTTGCCGTCAAGCGAGGAGTCCAGCGCGCTGAGAGCATCCTCGATCAGCGCCCGATTCTCGTCGTCGACGGTTTCCTTGGCCAACCCGAGGGACGCAAGAATCCAGGTACCGACGGGCTGCGCGCCGATGAGCATCATGTTCACCTGCTCGCGGCGCAGGCTGTCGCCCTCGCCACGCTCGACCCAGGCCAGCATGCCTTCCTCATCGACCCATTCGATCACGCGCATCGGAATTGACAGACACATCAGGCGGGTCTCCTCATTTCGCCGTCACCACGATGCCGAAATTGGTCAGTTCTTCGACCGCCATTTCCAGCACCTGCGGCAGCGTTGCCGCAATTTCCGGCGTCAGTTCGGTACCGCACTCCAGACTCTTCGGCTGAATACCGATCAGTGCCAGATGCTTCGGGAAACGTTCGCGCAAGATCAAGGCGGCGAGAACATCGGAAACGCCGATCTGATGCGGCGAAATCTTGGTTCGGAAAAACGCCGGCACTTCGTCATCAACGCGCAGGATGACCGTAGCAGGCGGCTTTCCAACCCGCACGCAGTCAATGATGATCAGCTTGTCGCAATCCTCCAGCGGCTCCAGCAGTTCCATTCCCGCCGTACCGCCATCGATGACCTGCACTTCGGGCGGCAGCTGGTAACGCTGCTGCAGCAACTCGACTGCACGCACGCCGATGGCCTCGTCTTCAAGCAGGGTGTTGCCCACCCCAAGTACGACAATTTTCATAGGACCTCGAAAAAAAAGCGCGAGGGGATCATCCTCGCGCTTCAAGCAGGGAATGGCTTTGCGCTAAATCAACGGGGGGTGTTGATCAAGCAGCCTTCACCTTGACGATTTCAGTGTGCTCTTCATCCATTACGTGGATAGCGCAGGCGATACACGGATCGAACGAATGAACCGTACGCAACACCTCGAGCGGCTTCTCCGGATCGGCAATCGGGTTGCCGACCAGGCAGGCCTCGTAGGCACCCGGTGCGTTCTTCTCGTTGCGCGGCGCTGCATTCCAGGTGGAAGGCACGACGCACTGGTAGTTTTTGATCTTGCCATCCTGAATAACGACCCAGTGCGAGAGCACGCCACGCGGGGCTTCGTGGAAACCGACGCCCTGCTGCTCGCCCTTCGGGAAGACCGGCTTGTTGAAGGTCTTGAGATCGCCCTTGCCCATGTTGGCCAGCAGCAGATCCCACTGGACAACCAGTTCGTCCATCAGCACCGCCGAGCGGACTGCCCGTGCCGCATGGCGGCCGATGGTTGAATGCAGCGCGTCGATGCCGACCTTTGTTTTGGCAATGGACGAAACGAGGTCAAGGGCCTTGGTCGCATACTTCTTGGTCGGCTCGTGACCGGCGGCAAACATGGTCAGCACGTGGGCCAGTGGCCCCACCTGCATCGGCTTGCCATAGAAGGTCGGCGACTTCAGCCAGGAATACTTGCCTTCGTCCTGGAAGTCGGTGTACTTCGGCGTTGTTTCGCCCTTGTACGGATGCAGCGACTTGTCGTTGCCACTGGAGTACTCGTACCACGAGTGCGTAACCGCTTCCGAAACACCTTCAGCAAAATACTTGTCGTTGAAGCTGGTGATCGGCTTGAAGGTCGACACATCGCCGTTGGCAATGTGTCCACCAGGCATTGCGAATTTCGTTCCCATGCCGTCAAGGGGGATGTCGGGCACTGAGATGTAGTCGACAATCCCACGGCCGTAGGTCGTCCAGTCGGCGTAAAAGGCTCCGATGGCGGCCACGTCGATGAGGTAGACGTTCTTGACGAAGTCGTCGAGCTTGTCGATCCACTCCTTCACCGCCAGCAGGCGCTCGACCGTCAGCACCGATTGCGAATCCAGCGCCAGCGGGTTGGAAACGCCACCGACGGCCACGTTCTGGATATGCGGCGATTTCGAGCCGAGGATGGTAACGATCTTGTTGGCGTAACGCTGGACTTCCAGAGCCTGCAGGTAATGCACCACGGCCAGCAGATTGACTTCTGGCGGCAGCTTCATCGCCGGATGGCCCCAATAGCCGTTGGTGAAGATACCGAGCTGGCCAGAGGCAACGAAGCCCTTGATCTTGTCCTGTGCCTTCTTGAATTCCTGGACGCTGTTGCCGCTCCAGCTGGAGAGACTCTGCGCCAGGCTCGCGGCCTTGGCCGGATCGGCCTTGGTGGCGCTGACCACGTCTACCCAGTCGAGTGCCGACAGGTGATAGAAGTGCACGATGTGGTCATGCAGGCCGTGCGCCAGGATGATCAGGTTGCGAATGTACTGGGCGTTGACCGGGATCTCCATCTTCAGCGCATTTTCAACTGCGCGCACGGAGGCAACCGCATGAACCGTGGTGCAAACCCCGCAGATACGCTGGGTGATGGCCCAGGCATCGCGCGGATCGCGACCGATGAGGATGTTTTCGACACCGCGCCACATCTGGCCGGACGACCAGGCCTTCTTGACCTTGCCGCCCTCGACTTCGACGTCGACACGCAGGTGCCCTTCGATGCGGGTTACCGGATCAATCGTGACTCGCTTGGACATTGTTATAACCTCCGAAAAACCTTAGTGGGCCGATTTAGTGGGCAACTGCCGCGTCGTCGCGCGGCAGAACCGGGAAGCGGCGGGTGATGATGATGTAACCGATTACCTCGATAGCGAACATGCCAATGGTGACCATCAGCTCAGGCACCGACGGGAAGTAGTTCCAGCCGGTGTCGACGCCGACACCGGTGTCGTAGCCGATGAGGAAGGCGTTGAGGCGCATGAAGATGCCGCCAAGCATGATCGCCACACCGGCAAGGAAAAGCCTGGCCGGGTTGCGCCGTGCGCCGGCGTTGGCAATGATCGCGAATGGTGCAAGGAAGCAGAGTGTCTCGACCCAGAAGGCCAGCGCCGCAAGATTGCCCTTGAAGGCCAGCGGCAAGGCTCCGCGCACGATGAGGTCTCCGAAGCGGACCAGCATGAAGACGGCGAGGATGCCGAGCATGACCTTGGCCATCGGCTCCAGCAGATGTACCTCGATCTTGCGCCGGTAGGCCGAGGAGGTGACGCAGGCTTCGAAGAGCACGACGCCGTAGCCGATGATGATGGCTGTCAGGAGGAAAAGCAGCGGAATCATCTTGGTCTGCCAGAGCGGGTTGATCTGCACACCCATGACCACGATCAGGGTTCCGAGCGAAGACTGATGCATCATCGGCAACACTGTTCCAAGCGCAACGAGGAAGAAAAGGACCTTGTTGAGTTTCCTTTTCGCATCGACCATGCCCCACTTCTCGAAGAAGGCCGGCGAGAACTCCAGCCACATGACGACGATGTAGGCCGAGATACAGACGGCCACTTCGAACATCACCGAGTTCGGGTTGGCATAGCTAGGCGAGAAAATGTGCCAGAAATTCCACCAACGACCGAGGTCGAAGATGACACCGACACCGGCCAGCGTGTAGCCGAACAGGCTGGCCAGCAGGGCTGGTCGAACCAGCGGGTGGTACTGGCCCTTGTTGAAGATGTACACCAGCATGGCGACCGAGAAGCCGCCGCAGGCGAAGGCGGAGCCGATAACGACATCGACGACAACCCAGATGCCCCACGGATAGCCATCGTTCAGGTTGGTGACCGCACCGAGACCGAAGATGAAACGGACCGCAAGAATGGCGATCATGATCGCAATCAGCACCCCGCAGACCAGCGTCGCCGCGTTGAACAGATTGCCCCCGACCGGGGCGGGTGCATGATCGGCGTGACCCACATGACGATTGGCGGCCATATCAGTTCTCCCCTTTGCTGTCGTCGCTGTCAGCTTCATCGTTCTTGACGTTGCGCTTGGCGACAAAGGCCATTGCTCCGAGTACGGCAAACGGCATCACCAGTCCGCCGTACAGGGCATGCTGGATATTTTCCGAATGCGCAGCCGCCGCTTCCGGTGGCAGATCGGGCATACCGACTTTCTCGAAGGGCACGGCCGACAGTTTGAGCACCTGGGTGCCGCCGTACTCTTTCTCGCCGTACACATGCTGGAGATAATTGCCAACGACGTTCTCGTAGCTCTGATCCGGCTCGTGGCGCCATCCGTGGCGATTACGCTGACCCTTTCCATCCTCGCCCGTGGCAAGAATGCGCTCCTGCCCGTGGCGCAACCTGCCGCGCGGAAATACGGCGGTCGAGCCGGGCTTGAGCGCCAGGCGGCGTTTGGCCTCGGCGAGCAGGTCTTCGGTACGACCGAAAAGGGTTGCTCCGGTCGGGCAGACTTCAGCGCAGGCCGAATAGTGGCCATCTTTATGACGATGGCGGCACAGCTCGCACTTGCCGATCTTTCCGGTCGGCGAGTCATACTGGTATTTTGGAATGCCGAATGGGCAGGCAGCAACGCAGTAACGGCAGCCGATACAGGCATCGGCGTTGTACTCGACAATGCCGGTCTTCGGGTCCTTGGTCATCGCCGACACCGGGCAGGCCGATACGCAGGACGGATCGGCACAGTGCATACATGAGGTCTTCATGAAGGCAAAGCCGTTTTCCTCGGCGTCCTTCGTTTCCATCGTGCCGCTGCGGTACATCTTGATCAGGTTGAAGGTCTTGCCGCTGGTATCGAGCGGGGTATCCCACAACTGGTCGACCGTGGAAAACTCGGCCGGGTTGTTGTTTGCCTGCTTGCAGGCGGCGACGCAGGCCTTGCAGCCGACGCAGAGTGTCGCGTCGTAAAGCAGGCCCAGCGCCTCGGGCGGCCGCTGCCGCGTCTCGCGCGCCTCGGCCCTGGTCGGGACAGCAGTTGCTGCCACGGCCGCGCCGCTCGCCGCCAGACACCCTTTCAGGAAGTTGCGACGGTTGCTCATCTCAGACCTGCTCTTTCTCGCCAGTCTTTTTGGCTTCTTCCAGCGCCTCGGCCTTGTGCGAGAGACCGAGGTTCTTGGCGACCATCGCTCCCGCGCCGGCAGCAGCGCCGGCCACAGCGGCTAGCACCGCCGCGGCCCCCAGGGTTGCCCCTGTCCCCTTCTCCTCCACAATTCTTGGATACTGCAGCGGCGGCTCGATATTCTTTAGTTTGGAAACCATGTGAATCGGTTTCTGGAAGCCGACGCCCTCCTCCGTACAGCCAATACAGGGGTGACCGCAACCGACTGGCCAAGTCCCCGAACCGGCATCGCCGAAGAGGATGGTCGGGCAGTTGGCGTAGGTCTCCGGACCCTTGCAGCCCAGCTTGTACAGGCAGTAACCCTTGCGGTGGCCATCATCACCAAACTCCATGGCAAAGCGGCCAGCATCGAAGTGGGCACGGCGCTCGCAGTTTTCATGGATCAGGCGGGAGTAGGCAAATTTTGGCCGGCCCAGCGCGTCAATCTCGGGCAGTGCGCCGAAGGTGAGGAAATGGACAACGGTGGACAGGAAGTTGTATGGATTGGGCGGGCAACCAGGAATGGTCACCACCGGCTTGTCAGTAATGATCTTGTTGACGCCGACCGCACCGGTCGGGTTCGGATCGGTCGAAGGCATGCCGCCCCACGAGGAGCACGAGCCGATGGCGATGATCGCCGCCGCATCCTTGGCGCATTCCTTGAGCATTTCGATTGCCGTCTGGCCGCCGATCTTGCAGTAAATGCCGCCATCCTTGGTCGGAATGGCGCCTTCGACGACCAGAACATACTTGCCGGCATTTTCCTTCATGGCTGTCCGGCGTGCTGCTTCGATCTGATGACCGGCAGCCGCGAAAAGCGTCTCGTGGTAATCGAGCGAGATCACGTCGAGGATCAGTTTCTCCAGCGTCGGGTGCTCGGCACGCAGCATCGATTCGGTACAGCCGGTGCACTCCTGGAAGTGCAGCCAGATCACCGAGGGGCGCTTCTTGGTCGCCACGGCTTCGGCAACGGCTGCATCAGCCCCCTGAGGCAGACCCAGGGTGCTCGCCAGAGCGGCGCAGAACTGCAGGAACTCCCGGCGCGACATCTGCAGCCGTTCGGCCGCTGCCGCGATCTTCTCGTTCAGTTCCAGCGACAACAGACTGGTATTAGCCATAACCTCACCCTTCTTCTGAAAACACCCGGTGGATACCGGGAGATCACACTGTCACGCACACGGCGCACCTTTTTCGGAAAGGTATATACAAGAAACATGCCAAAGCATTTTCTCGTTACATAACAATGGCTTAAAAAGAATAGAGACGAACGGAACAGCCAAGCGCGCTTACAGCACGACACCAGAGTGGAAAGTGGGTTGCCAGCGAAAAACGGAAAGAAAGTTGGCGCAGACGGACGTCTGCGCCACAGGAATTACTTAATAGCTGATACTGAAGCTGGCGACATCGACACGAATGGTGTCGCGCCCGAGCGCTAGCGCCGCGTAGCGCACGAAATCATGCGCCCAGCCCTTGCCATCGACAAATCGGCTCTCACCCGCATAGCGCGCGACGCTGAGAATCTTGTCGATGATCAGCACCTTGCCGACCGGGTTGCTGGGTTCGCACTCCAGCTCGGTAAACTCCTTGTCGAACCAGCGGCGCGCCTCTTCCGCGCTCCGCCCCGCGAGATCGGCATCGGACAGTTTGAATTCAAACTGATTGTCCTTGCCGAACACAACCATGACGTTATAAAGCATCTGCCTCCTCCAGCTTTACGAGCTTTGACTGGCCATTACGGCCACCTTTTCCCCGCTGCCAGACTGCATGAGCCGGTAGCGCGGTTATTACCTTACGCGACTGATTCCTTCACGATTCCGTCACGATTTCTTCGCATCATACCCTCAGACAGCACTTCGCCACACCTCCGGCAATGATCGACAATCTGTTCGATAGCCGGCGCCCTCGGCCGAACGACGCGCCGTTGTCTTTAACCGCCGGGGCGACTAACATTGCCTTCGCACCGGCGCTGCCGGCTGGCGATCACGCAGCAATGGAAAAACGATGAATCCGAACGACGAAGAAATCGCCGAAATCCGCACCCAGCTCTATGAGCTGCAGATCGAGCACCGCGACCTCGACCTGGTCATCGAACACCTGATACTCAATCCGCCGCCCGATCAGCTGCTGGTCCGGCGCCTGAAGAAACGCAAGCTCCAGCTGAAGGATCGCATCACGCTGCTGGAGCGCATGCTTGTTCCCGACATCCCTGCCTGACAATGAAACTGAACCTTGATGGTGTGGCGATCCATATCGCCACCGGCCGCACCGACTTTGACCCGTGCCTTCCCAGCCTGATCCTTGTACACGGCGCGGCCAACGACCGTGATGCGTGGCGGGATATCATGCCCTCGCTGGCTGCGGCCAACCTCAATATATTTGTACCGGACCTACCGGGACACGGCATGTCCGGCGGCACAGCCCTGCGCTCGATCGAAGCCATCGCCGACTGGCTGCTCGCGCTCATCGATGCCCTGAAGCTGCAACAGACAGCGCTGGCCGGTCATTCTATGGGCTCACTGGCAGCACTGGAAGCGGCCGCCCGTGGTGGTGACCGCATCAGTCACTTGGCGCTGCTGGGTGCTGCGGTGCCGATGCCGGTATCCGAACTGCTGCTCGAAACTGCAGAGACGCAAGCCGATACCGCCTGCAAAATGGTCGCCACCTGGTCACACACGCCAACATTCTTCCTCACCGGGGGCGGTGGCCATGGTGTCTGGGGCCCCGGCAAGACGCTGGCAGTCATGCGTCGCAACAGCAGCACACTGGCCGGGGATCTGGCCAACTGCAACAACTACCGTAATGGACTGACAGCAGCAACGACAGTGGCCTGCCCAAGCTTGCTGCTACTGGGCAAACGCGATCGCATGACGCCTCTGCGGTCAGCACAGCCGCTGCAGGATGCGCTGCAGAACGCACGCCGCCGCGAGATTGCCGACTGCGGACATGCAATGATGGTGGAGAAGCCACAGGAAGTTGCAGAAGCGCTGCTGTCCTTACTGACCTGAGCGAGACGCAGGTCGCAGCGACGGGAATCAGAGAAAGAAGGTTCCCAGCCACCAGAACAGCGCGGCAATCGCGGCGCTGGCAGGAATGGTCAGAATCCAGGCCCAGACAATGCTGCCGGCGATTCCCCAGCGTACAGCCGACATTTTCCGGGCAGAACCAACGCCGACGATGGCGCCGGTAATCGTATGGGTTGTCGAGACCGGTATGCCCAGCATGGTGGCGAGAAACAGGGTAATCGCCCCGCCGGTTTCGGCACAGAACCCCCCGACCGGTTTGAGCTTGGTGATTTTCTGCCCCATCGTCTTGACGATCCTCCAACCGCCGAACAGCGTCCCCAGACCAATGGACAGATAGCAGGAAAAAATCACCCACACAGGAATGGAATCCTGGGCCGTACTCATGCCAGCAGCAATCAGCAACATCCAGATAATGCCCATTGTCTTCTGTGCATCATTACCGCCATGCCCGAGGCTATAGAGCGCAGCTGAGGCCAGTTGCAGCCGGCGAAACCATTTGTCGACCCGCCGTGGCGTCGTGCGCCGCACAAGCCAGGAGACAAGGACCATCAGCAATGCGCCTAGAAACATGCCAAGCATGGGTGAGACGAAAATGAAGACAATCGTCTTGGTCACTCCCGACGAAATCAGCGCAGAGGGACCGGCCTTGGCCAGCGCAGCCCCCACCAGCCCCCCCATCAAGGCATGCGACGAGGATGACGGGATGCCGTAAAACCAGGTAACCAGGTTCCAGGCCACGGCCCCCACGAGCGCACCGAACACCACGATATGGTCGATGATGACTGGTTCGATAGTCCCCTTGCCAACGGTGGTCGCGACTTTCAGCTGAAAGACCAACACCGCCACGACATTGAAAAAAGCGGCAAAAGCGACCGCATGCTGCGGTTTGAGAACACCAGTTGAAACAACGGTGGCAATCGAGTTGGCCGCGTCGTGGAAACCGTTCATGAAATCGAAGGCAAGTGCCAGCAGGACGAGAAAAACGATTACGCCCAGGCTAATGTGCAGGGATTCCATGCGCCGTTTACTTTTTGAAGATCAGGAGTTTTCGAGGACGATGCCCTCGATGACGTTGGCCACATCCTCGCAGCGGTCCGTAATCGTTTCGAGCAATTCGTAAATGGCCTTGAGCTTGATCAGTTCGCGCACATCGGGCTCATCACGAAAAAGCTTGGACATCGCCCCACGCATGACACGATCGGCATCAGACTCGAACTGGTCGATTTCCCGGCAGGTCGCGAGTATTGCTTGCGCGTTGTCCATCGACGGCAGCAAGTTGACTGCCAGTTTGACCTTTTCGCAGCAGGCAAGGGTGATCTGCGCCAGCGTAATGGCCTCGGGCGTGGCACGTCGGATATCGTAAAGTGCGACGGTCTGCGCGACGTCCTGCGTCAGATCGAGGATATCGTCCATGCGCGTGATCAACTGGTGAATCTCATCGCGATCGAGCGGCGTGATGAAGGTCTTGTGCAGCTGCGAGATCGTTTCGTGAGTAATCCGGTCGGCGTTGCTTTCCGCTCTGTCGATGGCCGCCGCATGCGCTTCCAGACCATCCGTACTGGTCGCCAGAGCAGACATCATATTGACCAGTTGCTGGCCACCCTCAACGATCAATTCTGCATGCGCATTGAATAGATCAAAAAACTTGCCCTCTTTGGGCATGAATCGTCCGAACATTGCAGTTCCGTAGAGGTTTTGTGACGGCCGCGAGTTTACCACCAGTCAACGCAGCGCTACGAATAATCGGCGGAGGAGCGCAAGCATGAAAAAAGGCAGGGTTTTACCCCTGCCTTTCCAAAAAACTCCGAAAACCTGCATTTTCCGGTGTTTATTACATCAGTAAATGTCGTTCTGCGTGTTGTACACGTTGAACTTGCCGGTTGGCGTGACGATGCGCGGGTCCTTGATGACCGCCTTCAGCTTGCGCGTCTTGTCATCCACCACGACGATCGCCGATTCTTCGCTGCCAGTACTCCAGACCGAGAACCAGACTTCGTCGCCAGCGCGGTTGTATTCCGGCTGGACAACGCGCTTGGCGCCCGGCTTGACGCCGGCCCACTCGCCGATCGGCAGCAGGTCGAAGCTCTTGTCGAGGTTGTTGATGTCGAAAACCGCGATCGACTGCGAAATAGCCGGATCCGGGTTCAGCGGCGCATCGACCCACAGATTGCTCGACTTCGGATGGCTCTTCAGGAAGAGCTGACCGCCACCAGCTGCCTTGAGGGTCTGTACGACCTTCCAGGCGTTCTGCGGATTCTTCTTCGGATCGGTACCGATCAGCGACACGGTTTCGTCACCGAGGTGACCCGTTGCCCAGACCGGACCAAACTTCGGATGAACGAAGTTGGCGCCGCGCCCCGGGTGCGGCGTCTTGCCGACCGAAACCACTCCAGCCAGCTTGCCATCCTTGGTATCGATGACGGCGATCTTGTCAGACGCGTTAGCGGCATCCATGAAGTAACGACCGGTCGACTCGAAGCCGCCGTCATGCAGGAAGCGCGGCGTCTTGATCATCTTGACCTTGAGGTTCTCGAGGTCGGTGTAATCAACCATGTGCACCATGCCGGTTTCCTTGGCATTGACCAGGAATTCCGGACGGTAGTGCGAACCGACGATGGCAGCAACACGCGGCTCCGGGTGATACTCATTGGTATCCGACGTCATGCCACGTGTGCCGACGACCTTGAGCGGCTTCAGCGTATCGCCATCCATGATCGTGTATTGCGGCGGCCAATAGGTACCGGCGATCGCGTAGCGGTCTTCGTAGCCCTTGAACTTCGAGGTCTCGACCGAGCGCGCTTCCAGACCGACCTTGATCTCGGCCACTGGTGCCGGCTTCTCCATCCACAGGTCGATCAGCACGATCTTGGCGTCACGGCCGATGACGTAGAGGTAGCGCCCCGACTTGGAAATACGCGAAATGTGCACCGCGTAGCCGGTATCGATAACGTCAAGGATGTTCTTGCTGGCGCCATCGATCAGCGCAATCTTGCCGGCGTCGCGCAGCGTTACCGAGAAGAGATTGGCCAGATCGATCTTGTTCATCTTGACCTTCGGACGCTGCGACGGCGGAACGAGCAACTTCCACGACGCATTCATTTCCTTCAGGCCATATTCCGGAGGTGTCGGCGGCTCATGCTGCACATAGCGCGACATGATGTCCACTTCCTTCTCGGTCAGGGTGCCGGAACTACCCCAGTTCGGCATGCCCTGCGGCGAACCGTAGTTGATGAAAGTCTTCAGATATTCGGTACCGCGCTCCAGCGTAATGTCTGTAGTCAGTGGCTTGCCGGTGGCGCCCTTGCGCAACACACCATGGCAACCAGCGCAACGTTCGAAGTAGATTTTCTTGCCGATCTCGAACTCTTCCTTGCTCATCGCCGGCGATTTCGGATTCAGCGCCTGCATCATCTCGACGCCACCCACCGGCGACGTACCGCCGACCTGCATGCCCCCTTCTTCGAGCGCTTTTGGTTTTGCTTCCTGGGCATTGACACCAGAAACCGCCAATGCAATTGATGCAGCCAAAAGTAGCCTCTTGAACGATTCACCCTGCTTCATTCGTCACCCCCTCTTAGTGGAACTACTGATCAAACCTGGATAAAGCGGAAAACTTGGCTTTCACGCATCACTCGTTCCGAACAAGTTGCCTCCTCCTCAGCCCGAATGACAGCGGGCATCGTACATCACAGCGCGATACATAACCCAACATATTGTGATGGATTTGATCTATGCAAAATCAGCGGCCAAACACGTTGCAAAACGCACCATTACCAACTGAATCGTGTCTTGCAGGAATCAAACAGGAGATGAATTTGTATAAAGAAGCGCACCCGAACGGATGCGCTGGTTACAGCAGGAGCAACTAACGCCGCTCAACGCGGCCGGAAACCACCTGAACACGTTCGCCCTTGCCTACGGTGGGCTTGCTGCTCTGCTCGAAGGCGGCATAAGAACCGTCATCGTAGCGAACCGTCACCAGCCAAGGCCCGCTTGCCGGTTTGGCCGACTGCTTGCGCGCGTCGCGCGACTGGGCGCCGGAACCGATGATTGTCGTAGTCCCGATATCCTCGCCAGGGCCGGGGTCGCCCGTACGCAGTTGCTGCGCTTCCTCATCGGCCTGCCCAAGCGCCCCCCGCCCGGCTGTCTGGCGGATATTCGTAACCACGCCACAACCGGGGCAGCGTGCATCGCCGGAACTATTCATGTACTTGCGCATTTCCTCGGGTGACTGAGGAATGACCAGCGGAGTCGCTGCTTCCGAAAAAATCGGTATCAGCGACAAGCCGAGTACGAGGCCAAAACGATATTTTTTTAAAATCAGCATCTGCATGGGAAGCATTGGTTGCCTAGAGCAGCTCAACCGCCAGGGCCCCCTTGGGGTACTCGGCAAAACCCGGAGCTGCGGTCACTGAAACAACATTGCGCACATTGAGGAAGACCGCACCGCCGCGCGGATGGGGAAAGGACATGAGTGGAATTTCAAGGATGCGATTGAGGTTGGTAAAGAACTGGAGCTGATCCTTCAACATCCGCTGCAGCTCAAGCATCAGGCTATGCCCGCCGGCGAGATCAAAGCTGAGATAGCCGACGTATTTCTCGCCGGGTGCAATACCTTCCCTGAAGGCCTTGGCAGCAGCCTTCGAGCGCAAGCGGAAGACCTCCTCATCCTCGATGATCTGAACCTGCTCGTTGAATGTCGACGGTATCTGCAACGGGGCGGTCGAAACAACATCAATGCGGCTGATGGCCGCAGGTTGCAACAGGGTGCATGTCGCGCCGCTGCCGAGGATCAGCGAAGGGCTGGCAAAAAGTTTGGCGGCATTGAGTTCGGCCAGCGTCGCCTGCTCAAGCACCGGATCGGGCTGGGAAAAATCGCGAATGTCGCCGTTGTTCAAATAAACCCGGATATCCATGATTGCCCCACCCTCTAGTTGAATGACATCGTCGCATTGTAGCGAAGAGCGGGAAGAACGGATATCGGAGATCCCGGACGGCTGACTACGGCCGCAGCAACAGCACCGGTAAACGACAAAGCCCGCACGATCACGTAAGATTCATGCGGGCTGTCGAGAGTGGCGGAGAGGGTGGGATTCGAACCCACGGTACCTTGCAGTACGCCTGATTTCGAGTCAGGTACATTCGACCACTCTGCCACCTCTCCGCGAAAGGCGCGCAGTATAGCACGAATCGATTGCCACAATGCGCAGGTTCATTCTCTTCGGTTTTCTTCCGCTTTCCCTGCTGCTGTTCGCGTGTAGCGAGCAGCGCCCGCCCTCGCTGCGCGAAAGCCAGGAACTGATCGTCCTGACGCGCGAAGGGCCAACAACCTTCGCCCACGATGACAGTTCGCCACCGGCGGGCTTCGAACACGACTTGGTGCAACTGTTCGCGGAGGAGCTGGCGCTACCGGCTCGCTTTGTGGTGGTTCGCAACGACAAGCAGATCACCAAGAAACTCAAGGCTGGCAAGGCACATTTCGGTGCGGCATGGCTGACCACCCCCAGCGATCCGGGACTGGTCGCCGGCCCCAGCTATTTCATGAGCAGCAACGTCATTGCCCAGAATGAAGATACGCTGCCGATAGAAACACCAGACGATCTCGTTGGGAAACCGGTGCAGGTGCTCGCGGGATCACGGCAGGCTGGCGTATTGCGCGAACTGCAGAAGCGTTTCCCGGACATTCAGATCAGCGAACGCAAGGGCACGACAGAGCTTGGACTGCTTCAGCGTATTGCCGTGCAGCGGGGCGAGTCGGCGCTGGTCGATAGCGCCGTTCTCGACATCGCCTCGAATTTCTACCCCGAATTGCGATATGCCCTGACGCTGGGAACAGACACGCCGATCGTCTGGGTCTTTCCCGCAGCAGCTGACCCCGAACTGTTACAACGGGCCGGCAGCTTCATCGAGCGCATCCGTGCCGACGGCACGCTGGCGCGCCTGACTGACCGCTACTTTGGCCATGTCGAACGCCTCAAGCAGGCGGACATCGTCACTTTTGTCGAGCGCATACGTACCGTTCTTCCACAGTACCGCGTGCATTTCCAGGCCGCTCAGGCCACGACCGGCATCGACTGGCGCCTGCTTGCCGCACTGGCCTATCAGGAGTCGCACTGGGATCCACTGGCGACCAGCCCGACGGGCGTGCGCGGCATGATGATGCTGACGGAAGACACGGCCGATCGCCTGCGTGTCAGCAATCGCCTGGACGCGCAGCAAAGCATCCGTGCCGGTTCGCAATATTTTTCCGACCTCCGCGACAACCTGCCGGCGAGCGTTCCAGAACCGGACCGCACCTGGATGGCCATCGCTGCCTATAACCTCGGCATGGGTCACCTCAACGGTGCACGCCATTTCGCCCCGGGGCTGAAGAAAGATCCGGATTCGTGGTACGAAATGAAAACCGTTTTGCCGTTGCTGGCGCGGCCGGAGTATTACCAGCGGCTGAAGTCAGGCAAAGCCCGTGGCGGTGAAGCTGTGATAACGGCTGAAAACGTGCGCATGTACTACGACATTCTCAGCCGCCACGAAGCGCCGTACCGCCCGTTTGCTGAAAGCCGCATGGGCAACGGCACGCCGGAAACAGCCCGCAGCGGGCCGGGTATCAGGCGCTGAGAAACTCCAGCCCGCCCATATACGGCCGTAGCGCGACCGGCACGGTCACGCTGCCGTCGGCGTTCTGGTAGTTCTCCAGAATCGCCACCAGCGTGCGGCCGACAGCCAGGCCGGAACCGTTCAGCGTGTGCAGCACTTCCGGCTTGTTCTTCTCGTTTCGGTAGCGGGCCTGCATGCGGCGCGCCTGGAAGTCGCCGAAGGTCGAGCACGAGGAAATCTCGCGGTAGGTGTTCTGTGCCGGCAGCCAGACTTCAAGGTCGTAGGTCTTGGCGGCGGAGAAGCCCATGTCGCCCGAGCACAGCACGACACGACGGTACGGCAGGTCCAGGCGTTCCAGGATCACTTCGGCATGGCGCGTCAGCGCTTCGTGCGCCTCGATCGATTGTTCCGGCGGCACGACCTGCACCAGTTCGACCTTGTCGAACTGATGCTGGCGGATCATGCCGCGCGTGTCACGGCCGTAGGAGCCGGCTTCGGAACGGAAGCATGGCGTGTGGCAGACAAACTTCAGCGGCAGCGCCTCGGCGGCGAGGATCTCGTCGCGGACGATATTGGTCACCGGCACTTCGGCGGTCGGGATCAGGTACAGCGGATCCGCGTCGGCACGGTTGATCTTGAACAGGTCTTCCTCGAACTTCGGCAGCTGGCCGGTACCGAACAGACTGTCAGCATTGACCAGATACGGCGCATAGACCTCGGTGTAGCCATGCTCTTCGGTGTGGATGTCGAGCATGAACTGGGCAAGTGCCCGGTGCATGCGCGCCAGCGGCCCCTTCATCAGCGTGAAGCGGGCGCCGGAAATCTTGGCGGCGGTGGCGAAATCGAGCTGGCCGAGCGCCTCGCCGACATCGACGTGATCCTTGACCGGAAAATCGAAACTGCGCGGCGTACCCCAGCGCTTGATCTCGACGTTGGCGCTTTCGTCCTTGCCCACCGGCACGCTCTCGTGCGGAAGATTGGGGATGGCGGCAACGATCGCTTCCATCTGCGGCAGCAGTTCGGCCAGGCGCGCTTCGCTGGCTTCGAGGTCGGCCTTCAGCGCGGCGACCTGCGCCATGACTTCGCTGGCATCCTCGCCCTTGCCCTTGAGCATGCCGATCTGCTTCGACAGCGTGTTGCGCTGCGCCTGCAGCTCCTGCGTTTTCGTCTGCAGCGTCTTGCGCTCGGCTTCGAGCGTCTGGAAGGCAGAGAAATCGAAGGTTTTGCCACGGGTCGCCAGTCGCTCGGCGACGGCATCGAGGTTGTTGCGAAGGAGCTGGATGTCGAGCATGTTGAAACGTCCGCAATCAGTGGTAGCCGCGCCATGCGGCGAAAGTGCGGATTATACGCGAGGAGTGCTCAGCCTCCGCTCAGGCCCTGTTCCCCGAACGGAAGAAGGCGGCGATGCGGCCGATCATCGTGCGCAGGAAACGCCACAGCTTCGGCAGCAGCCAGATCAACAGCAGCAGGAACAGTGCGAGCAGGCCGAGGAACAGCCACGGATGCTGCAGCATCAGCCAGAAGCCGCCGAGCACCGCAGCTTCTTCGCCAAGCGAGGCTGCCCAGTTGGTGAAGGGTTCGGGCGAGGTATTGATCGCCAGCCGGCCGCCGGCCTTGGTCAAGGCCGTGCCAGCCGTGATCGTGCCGCCGACGAGGCCGGCCGCCAGCATCAGTGCCGGATCGGCAACGCCAAGCGACAAGGCGGCGAGCGCACCACCGGCGGGAATACGCACGAAGGTCTGCAGCGCATCCCAGAAGGAATCGAAGCCCGGCACCTTGTCGGCGACGAACTCGGCGAGCAGCATGATGCCGCTGGCGGCCATAACCAGCGGGTGCTTCAGCAGGGTAAGGTTGTCAGGAAGCTGCAGGTAGCCGAGGTGCGCCAGCAGGCCGGCGAGAAACAGCACCAGATAGAGGCGCAAGCCGCTCGCCCAGGCCAGCCCGGCCGCCAGTGCCACGGCCTGGACCAATGGCACTGTTTCAGTCACCGTCCCCTGCCCTTCTTGCGCGCCTCCGCATCGAGCGCGCGCAGGTGCGCCAGCTTTTCACCGATCTTCGTTTCCAGACCGCGCGCCACCGGCTGGTACCAGCGGGTTTCCGGCATGCCGTCGGGGAAATACGATTCGCCGGCGGCGTAGCCATCGGCTTCATCGTGGGCGTAGCGGTATTCCTTGCCGAAGCCCATTTCCTTCATCAGCTTGGTCGGCGCGTTGCGCAGATGCAGCGGCACCGGCCGCGAACCATCCTCGGCAATGAAGGCACGCACGGCGTTGTAGGCGTTGTAGGCGGCATTCGACTTGGCGGCGACGGCCAGATAGACCACCGCATTGGCCAGCGCCAGCTCACCCTCGGGGGAACCCAGGCGTTCGTAGGTTTCGGCCGCAGAAATGGCCATGTCGGCGGCGCGCGGATCGGCCAAGCCGATGTCCTCCCAGGCCATGCGCACGATGCGCCGGG
>JBAYVG010000020.1:0-44278 GCA_041674785.1 Rhodocyclaceae bacterium | reverse complement strand
GCTTCGACAACCAGAGCGTCGGGATCGACACAGGCTGCCGGTAGCCGTGACAGGTCGGTCATGACCTGCAGCGCCGGTGAGTCAAGACGGACCTGGGCGGGGGTAAGGCTGGTGGAAATGAAACAGCCCTCTTCGGCAACCGGGCCGGTTGCCAGGGCAGGGTAGGTGGTTCGGGTCATGACCTGTCTCCTTTTTTCGGTGCTTCACGGCAGAACAGGCCACCTCCGCCAAGAGATGACCTGTTCTGTCTGACAAGCCCGGAGACGAGGGGTTCCGGTCGTCTTGCTCAGCGCTCGCTAGCGCAGCACTGCTTGAATTTCTTGCCACTGCCGCACGGGCAGGGGTCATTTCGACCGACTTTGCCACCTTCGTTACGGACGGTGCCAACCCCGCGCTTGGCGTTCCAGAACAGGAAAATCTCCGAAACCGCACGTGCGAGGTCTTCTTCCGCCTGCTGGTTGAGTTCTTCAAGCTCCTTGCCTTCCAGCCAGGGTTCGCCGTGTTCGCGCGCAGCCGATTCGGCCTCCCCGGTCAGGACCATCAGCGGGAACAGGCGCTCGTCCAGCCATTCGACTTCTTCTTCGTCGGTCAGCCCGTCGAACCAGTCTTCCGTCGCGGTATCGACGCCGTGCAGATAGGCCAGGCACCACGGCTCATAGTCGCTTGGAGCACCATCCTCGTCACTCTTGGGGTAGAGATAGAGGATCATCGGCTCTTCGTCAGCCAGCTGGATGCGGATGTCTTCAGCCAGGGTGCGCAGAAAAACTGCCGCTTCCTGGCCAGCCTCGGTCGCTACGCCAGCTTCGCTTCCGAGCACCTCAACCAGCCAGTCGGCTTCGGGAATAGGTATCGGCCCGGCCAATGCCGCACAAAGATAGCCCTGAACCTCGTCCAGGCGCATGGCTTCGTCGAAAGCTGGGTCGTCGAGCAGGGCTTCGAGGCGGTCCAGCTGGGTGTCGGAAATGGTTGTCGATCGCATGGTTCAGCCTCGGGTGTTGGATTGGGTATCAAATGCGGCCAGATCGACCTTCGGGGCTGGTTTCCAGCCCTTTTTCCGATGCTCGGCGACGACATTGGTAAAAATGCCGCCGCGAACATAAAACTTGGCGGTCAGGCGCATGTAGCGGGGTTTGGTGGCCTTGACCAGGTCGTCGAGAATGCGGTTGGTGACTGCCTCATGGAAGCAGCCTTGATCACGGAAAGACCACATGTAGAGCTTGAGGCTCTTGAGTTCGACGCAGAGTTTTTCAGGTACGTAGTCGAGAATCAGCGTGGCAAAGTCCGGCTGGCCGGTTTTCGGGCACAGGCAGGTAAATTCAGGAATCTCCATATGGATGTGGAAATCCCGGCCGGGCGCCGGATTGGGAAAGGTTTCCAGGGTTGTTGCGGGTTGGCTGGGCATGCGGTCGCGGTCCGAAAAGGGGATGCAAAAGTGATATTATAGCCGGCGATTCTGGGGCCTGTTCCCACTGTTTTTCCTCGCTCCCGGCCGCTGCCAGCGCTTGTGTACCTGGTTATGTCTGCGCTTATGCCAACGGGGTCGGGGGTGCCGAAACAATTAGAAGTAGACCAAGCCAACATTCCCCGAACATGCGCCTGACAAAACTCAAGCTCGCCGGTTTCAAATCCTTCGTCGATCCGACCACGATCGCCCTGCCGGGGCAACTGGTTGGCGTGGTCGGCCCCAACGGCTGTGGCAAATCCAACGTGATGGATGCAGTGCGTTGGGTTCTCGGTGAATCGAAAGCCTCCGAACTGCGCGGCGAGTCGATGCAGGACGTCATCTTCAACGGCTCCGGAAACCGCAAGCCGGTGGCGCGTGCCGCCGTCGAACTGGTCTTCGACAACTCGCTTGGCCGTGCGGCCGGGCAGTGGTCGCAGTATGCCGAACTGTCGGTGAAGCGTCTGCTGACGCGTACCGGCCAGTCCGAGTACTACATCAACAATCTGCAGGTGCGCCGCAAGGACATCACCGACCTGTTCCTCGGCACCGGCCTGGGGCCCCGCGCCTATGCCATCATCGGCCAGGGCATGATCTCGCGCATCATCGAGGCCAAACCGGACGAACTGCGCGTGTTTCTGGAAGAGGCGGCTGGTGTTACCCGCTACAAGGAACGGCGCAAGGAAACCGAAGGGCGCATTTCCGATACGCGTGAGAATCTGACACGTATCGAGGATATCCGCGTCGAGCTGGGCGCTCAGATGGAACGCCTGGAAGCCCAGGCCGCCGTTGCCCGCCAGTACCATGAGTTGAACAATGACCTGACCCGCAAGCAGCAACTGCTGTGGTTGTTGAAGCGCAACGAGGCACAGGCCGAACGCGAAAAAGCCGCCCGCGATGTCGAGCGCGCCGCCAACGATCTGGAAGGGCAAACAGCCGGTCTGCGTGAACTCGAAGCGCGGCTCGAAACTGCCCGCGAAACCCACTTTGGTTCCTCCGACGGCGTACATACGGCGCAGAGTGCGCTGTTTTCGGCCAATGCCGAGGTTGCGCGCCTGGAAACCGAGTTACGCCACCGCCGCGATACGCAGCGGGATCTGGAACAGCGCGTCACCCAACTCAATGCCGAGCGTCAGCAATGGGCGGCGCAGGCCGAGAAGGCGGATGCCGACGAGCGGCGCTGGCAGGAGCTGTCCGGGCTTGCCGACGAGCGTGCCGAACAGGCTGAAATGCGTCTGGAAGCCCAGCAGGAGCGCTTGCCGCTGGCCGAAGATGCTCAGGTTGCGGCCCAGGAAGCGGTCAACGCGCAGCGCGCTGCCGTTGCCGAAGCAGAGCAGAAACTGCGCGTCGAAGAGGCGCACCGGGCCAATGCCGAGCGCACGCTGTTCAACATCAGCAGCCGTCGTGAGCGCCTGGAGCAGGAAGCTGCGGCCCTGATTCAGCCGGATCAGGCCGAGATCGACCTCAAGGAAGCCGAGCATGCGGCCTTGCAGGACGATGTGCTGGAGGCGCAGGAAGCCGTGATGGCAACGCAGCAGCGCCTGCCCGAGCTGGACGCGCGGCGTCGCGAAGTTCAGCAGGATGTGCAAAAGGCCTTGCAGGCCAAGAACGAGTCGGAAGCGCGCCGAAGTGCGCTCGAACAGTTGCAGAAGCGCATGCAGAGCGGTTCGAAGATCGGCGAGTGGCTGCAGCGCCATGGCTTGTCCAGCCAGAAACCGTTGTGGAAGCGTATTCACGTCGACGCCGGCTGGGAAGATGCTGTCGAAGCCGTGCTGCGTGAGCGCCTGTCGGCGGTCGATGCAGGCAGTGCCGATATCGCCGGTTGGGCTGCAGATCGACCGGGAGCCAAAGTCACGGTCTTGCTGTCAGGCACTGAAGGTGTTGCCGCAAGCGCTGGCGACAGCCTGATGGCGCGTATCCGCTGTGCTGATGACGCAATTGCTGCGCCACTCGGTGACTGGTTGCGCGGCGTTCGCACCGCCGCCGATCTGCCCGCTGCGCTGGCACGCCGTGGCGAACTGGCGAACGGCGAGGTGTGGGTGACTGCCGGTGGCGATATTGTTGCCGCACAGAGCGTCACGCTGTTCGCGCCGGACGGTGCCGAACATGGTTTCCTCGAACGCCAGCGCGAGATCGAGTCGCTCGAAGGCATCATTGCCGAGCGCCAGATGGCTGTTGAGGCGCAGGAAGCGCGCGTTGCCGAAGTCGAGGAACGTCTCGAAGCGGCCAAGTCCGAGGTTGAGCAGGCCCGCCGGGCGCTCGACGAGCGTCAGGAGCGTGCGCATGCGGTGCAGCTGGAAGTGCTCAAGCTGACACAGATCATGGAGCGCTATCAGGACCGCATGGGCCAGATCAACGAGGCGCTGAGCGAGTTCAAGGCGGAAGAAGAGGCGGAGCGCGAACGCGTGCTGCTGGCCGAAGAATCTATCGTTGTCCAGCGTGAAGCCGTGGCCGAGCGCCAGTTGCTGCTGAACGAGATCAAGGGCCGGCTGGAAGAGGCTGACCGCGCGCTGCGCGACGAGCGCGAACAGGTGGCCGTTGCCGAACGCGAGCTGCGCGAGGCGCAGTTCTCGCAGCGCGAATGTGTCAGCAAACTTGAGGAAATTGCCAGCGGGCGCGAGCTGGCGCGGCAACAGCTGATTCGCGTCGGTGAGGATCTGGCCCGTTGTGCCGATAGCGCCGACAGCCTGGACCCGGAAGAAATCGTTCCGCGCCTGCAGGAAGCGCTCGAGCAGCGGGTGGAACGCGAGCAGGCCCTGGCCGGCATGCGTGATGCCTTGGAGGCCGCCACCGCTGGCCTGCGCGGCCTGGAAGAAGATCGCCTGAAGATCGAGCAGGGACTCAACCCGCTGCGCGATCGTATTGGCGAGTTGCGGCTCAAGGAACAGGCGGCAGCGCTCAACGTCGAACAACTGGCCCTGCTGCTGGTCGAAGCGCAGGCCGACGAAGTGGCGCTGGCCGTTGATCTGCCGGGCGCCCGGCCGGGCCCGCTGCAGGGGGCAATCACCTCGCTGCAACGTCAGATCGAGGCGCTCGGTGCGGTTAACCTGGCCGCACTGGAGGAACTCGAATCGGCGCGCGAGCGCAAGGGCTATCTCGATGCGCAGGCGGCCGACCTGAACGAGGCGCTGGAAACGCTGGAGAACGCCATTCGGCGCATCGACCGCGAAACCCGCGATCTGCTGCAGACCACCTACGATTCGGTCAATCACCATTTCGGCGAGCTCTTCCCGGCGCTTTTTGGCGGTGGTGAGGCGCGTCTGATCATGACTGGTGACGAAATCCTCGACTCCGGCGTGCAGGTCATGGCGCAGCCACCGGGCAAGAAGAACTCGACCATCCACCTGCTTTCCGGTGGCGAGAAGGCGCTGACTGCCATTGCGCTGGTGTTTGCCATGTTCCAGCTCAATCCGGCGCCGTTCTGCCTGCTTGACGAAGTCGATGCGCCGCTCGACGACACGAACACTGAACGTTTCTGCAGCATGGTGCAGCGTATGTCAGTCAACACCCAGTTCCTCTTCATCAGCCACAACAAGATCGCCATGGAAATGGCCGAGCAGCTGGTCGGCGTGACGATGCAGGAGTCGGGTGTCTCGCGCATCGTCGAGGTCGATATTCAGGAAGCGCTGCGCATGCGCGAGCAGGTGGCGTGATGGAGACTTCGCATGAGTGAATTGCAACTCGGCCTGATCGGGCTGGGGACGGTCGCCGTGATCGGCGTCTTTGCCTACAACAAATGGCAGGAGCACCGGCACCGCAAGGTTGCCGAGCAGGTGCTGCAGCGTGTCCATGCTGATGTGCTGCTTGACGAAAGCCCGAGCACGGCATCGTTTTCGTCGTCTCGCGGCCTGAATGAGGAAGACTGGCAGGAAGGAGCCGTCAGCACGCCGGAGAGCCACGACGAATTCGCTGCTGACCCAGTGATAGCCGACGAGCACCTGCCGGAAGCGCCGCCGGAACGCCCGCAGGCCAGCGAGCGTCGGGAACCGTCGGTAAGAATCGAGCCGGTGCTGGCTGAGGCAACGGAGACGGCGCAAGTTTCCGCAGCACCGTGGGAAGAGCTTCCGGACCCGGTGACTGAAACTGTCGTGCACGCCACGGCGTATGCAGACACCCGTGAAGCCGTGACATCTGGCCCATCGGCCCTGACGGCGCAGGAGTCCCCGGTCCAGACCGTAGCGGAAGTCCTGGCGCGGAGCAGTGACGGAGCACCGGATGAGGCGCCGCCGATTATTGTCTCGCCGGTCATCGACTACATGGCGAGTTTCGAATTTATCGAAGCCATTCCGGGGGAGCAGATCCTGCGCTCACAGCAGGAGTTGCTGGCGCGCGTCAGCAAACCGATCGGCTGGGCAGGCTATAACGACCGTACGCGCGAGTGGGAGCGTGTGGTCGAAGAAGGAAACTATCGCCGCCTGCGTGTCGGCTTGCTCCTTGCCAACCGGCAAGGCCCGCTGGGTGAAGCAGATCTGCTCACCTTCCACGGCGCCATGCAGAATCTGTCTGAAGAATTGATGGCGGTCGCCGATCTGCCACCGCGTGATGGCGCGCTGAAGGCGGCTATTGCGCTCGACCAGTTCTGCGCCAATGTCGACATCCAGATCGGCCTCAATGTCATCAGCCAGGGAACACTGTTCCCCGGAACCAAGATACGTGCGCTGGCCGAAGCAGCGGGCATGGTCCTCGACTCTTCCGGCCGCTTTGTGCGCTGTGATGATGACGGCAATGTGCTTTACACGCTGGCCAATCAGGAGTCGGCCGGCTTTGCCGCCGAGGCCATGAAAAATCTGAGTACGCATGGTCTTGTCTTCATTCTCGATGTCCCCTGCGTCAGCCATGGTGACCGCGTCTTTGCTCAGATGCTGGATCTGGCCCGACGCATGGCCGACACCCTGCACGGGGTGCTGGTCGATGACAACCGGCGCCCGCTGACGGAAAGCATGCTTGATCCCTTCCGCCGCCAGATTGGCCAGTATCAATCGCAGCTTGCTGCCAAGGGGCTCCCGGCTGGCAGCCCGCTGACGCAGCGCCTCTTCGCCTGATGCTGCTGGCTTCGCCCGGGGACTTCGCGCGCGCGCAGCGCTTGCGCGCCGAAATCGAACGCCTTGACCACCACTACTACGTCCTCGACGCACCGCTCGTTCCGGATGCGGAGTACGACCGGCTTTTCCGCGAATTGCAGGAACTTGAGCACCGCTTTCCCGAACTGCACAGCCAGAATTCACCGACGCAGCGGGTTGGTGGGCGTGTTCTCGACGCTTTTTCTCCGGTTCGTCATGCATTGGCGATGCTGTCGATCCGCACCGAGACCGATACCGAATCGAGTGGTGCCGTCGCGTTTGATGCCCGTGTTCGCCGCGAACTGAAACTGGATGAAAACGACCCCCCGGTCGAATATGCTGCCGAACTGAAATTCGATGGTCTGGCCATCAACCTGCGCTATGAAAACGGTGTGTTGGTCTGTGCGGCCACCCGTGGCGATGGCGAAATGGGCGAGGACGTGACGGAAAATGTTCGTACCGTCGGCCAGATACCGCTGCGGCTCCGGGTGTCGTCGCCGCCGGCTGTTCTGGAGGTGCGTGGCGAGATTTACATGAAGCAGGCCGATTTTCTTCGTTTCAACGAGCGCGCACTGGCGGCTGGCGAGAAAACCCTGGTCAATCCGCGTAACGGTGCTGCTGGCAGTATTCGGCAACTGGATTCGAAGATTGCTGCCGGCCGGCCGCTCTCGTTTTTTGCCTACGGACTGGGCGAAGTTCGTGGCTGGATTCTGCCGACGACCCATTTTGAAGTACTCGATGCGCTGGCCGCCATGGGCTTGCCGGTCTGTTCTGAACGGGCTGTCTGTTGCGGTGCGGCGGCGCTCGCCGATTTCCACGCGCGTATTGCTGCACGGCGGCATGACCTGCCATTTGCTATCGATGGCGTCGTCTACAAGGTTAATTCGCTTGCCCTGCAGGAAAGGCTCGGTTTCGTCACCCGTGAGCCGCGCTGGGCCGTGGCGCACAAGTATCCGGCAGAAGAAGCATTGACGCAGTTGCTCGGCATTGACGTGCAGGTAGGCCGTACGGGTGCGATTACGCCGGTGGCGCGGTTAGCACCGGTATTTGTAGGCGGCGTCACGGTCACCAACGCCACGCTGCACAACCAGGATGAAATCGACCGCAAGGACGTGCGCATCGGCGACACGGTGATCGTGCGCCGGGCCGGCGATGTCATCCCGGAAGTTGTCGGGCCTGTCCTCGACCGTCGCGATGGTGATTTGCCGCGTTTCAATCTGCTCGAACAGTTCCGTGTCTGTCCGGTGTGCGGCTCGCATGTCGTACGCGGCGATGACGAAGCGGTCGCGCGCTGCACCGGTGGGCTTTACTGTCCGGCACAGCGTAAGCAGGCGCTGCTGCACTTCGCCTCGCGCCGGGCGATGGATATCGAAGGGCTTGGCGACAAGCTGGTGGATCAACTGGTCGATGAAAACATCGTACGAACCCCTGCCGACCTTTACAAACTGGGGGTGCTGGCACTGGCCAGTCTCGAACGAATGGGCGAAAAATCAGCGATCAATCTGCTGGCAGCTATCGATCGTAGCCGCGAAACGACGCTGGCACGCTTCATTTTTTCGCTTGGTATCCGCAATGTCGGCGAAGCGACTGCCAAGGAGCTGGCGCGCTACTTCGGCAGCCTGGAGCGTTTGCTTGAAGCCGATGAGGCGGCATTGACGGCGGTCCCCGATGTCGGGCCGATCGTGGCGCGCTGCATTGTCGCGTTCTGCCAGGAGGCCCATAACCGGCAGGTGATCGAGGAGTTGCGGGCGGCGGGGGTGCGCTGGTCTGAAAGTGAGCCGCAGGCATCGGTAGCCGGGCGTCTGCAGGGAAAGACTTTGGTGCTGACGGGGACGCTGCCGACGCTGTCGCGTGAGGAGGCGAAGGCGCTGATCGAAGCCGAGGGGGGCAAGGTCAGTGGTTCGGTATCGAAGAAGACGGATTATGTCGTGGCCGGTACCGAGGCCGGGAGCAAGCTGGAAAAAGCGCTGGCGCTTGGGGTTACGGTGCTGGACGAGGCACAATTGCACCAGATGCTCGGTGACGGTGCGCTGGATCACGCTACCGATGCGGCAACGAGCGAGAATGGAGCCACGGAATGAAGGAAGTACGGAAAGCGGTTTTCCCTGTTGCCGGTCTGGGTACGCGCTTCTTGCCAGCCACCAAGGCCAGCCCGAAGGAGATGATGCCGATCGTCGACAAACCGCTGATTCAGTACGCGGTTGAAGAAGCTGCGGCCGCCGGGATTACCGACATGATCTTCGTCACCGGCCGTTCCAAGCGCGCCATCGAGGATCACTTCGACAAGGCCTATGAGCTGGAGAACGAGCTGGAGCGCAAGGGCAAGACGGAAATGCTTGAGTTTGTCCGCGACCTGTTGCCGAAGAACATGAACTGCATCTACATCCGGCAGTCGGAGGCGCTGGGCCTCGGCCATGCGGTGCTTTGCGCGAAGGCCGTCGTTGGCGACGAACCCTTTGCCGTGCTGCTGGCCGACGATCTGCTCGACGGCCACGTGCCGGTGATGCGCCAGATGGTCGACGTTTATGGCCAGCACGGATGTTCCGTGCTGGGGGTGCAAGACGTGCCGCGTGCCGATACGAAGAGCTACGGCATCGTTGCCGCCAGTCCTGCTGGCGAGCGTATCGAGAAAATTTCTGCGATTATCGAGAAACCGAAGCCAGAGGAAGCGCCATCGACGCTGGCGGTGGTGGGCCGCTACGTGCTGACACCGCGCATCTTCCACCACCTTGAAACCGTCAGGCCGGGCGCCGGCGGTGAAATACAGCTGACCGATGGCATTGCCTCATTGTTGGCCGAGGAGTCGGTGCTGGCCTATCGCTATGACGGTGTTCGCTATGACTGCGGCTCAAAGCTCGGTTATCTGCAGGCAACCGTCGTTTTTGGACAACGCCATCCTGAGGTTGGCGAGGTATTCACGCATTATCTGAAAGGGCTGTGAACCATGAGTAGTGTGCAGCAAGCAAAAGATTTTCTGGCTTCGGCCGACCTGATTCATTCTGCTGACACCGTGCTTGACGCGGTCAAGCGTGTCGCCGGGGAAATCACCGAGCAACTGAGTGAAAGCAATCCGGTACTGCTCTGCGTGATGAGTGGTGGTGTTCCGTTTGCCGGGCACCTGATGACACTGCTGCAGTTTCCGCTCGACTTCGATTATTTGCACGTGACCCGCTACGGACAGGATACGGCCGGTGGCGCACTTTCATGGCGGGCGGCACCGTGGACCTCGGTGAAGGGGCGGACGGTGCTGGTCGTTGATGACATTCTCGATGAGGGCGTAACGCTGGCCGCCGTGCGTGATCGCCTGCAGCAGCAGGGCGCCGCACGGGTGCTGATGGCGGTTCTGGCGGATAAGGAAAACGGCAAGGAAAAGCCGATAGCGGCTGATTTCGTGGCGCTTACAGTGCCTGATCGTTTTGTCTTTGGTTTCGGCATGGATGCCTGCGGTGCCTGGCGCAACCTGGCTGCGATCTATGCAATGAAAGAGGAGCCGCAATGCTCGGCATAATCGGCGGTAGTGGCCTGACGCAGCTTTCCAACCTGGATGTTTCTCACCGCGAAGTAGTGCGCACGCCCTATGGCGAGCCGTCGGGTGCCATCACCTTTGGCCAGATCTGCGGCAAGCCGGCGATGTTTCTCGCTCGTCACGGTTATGGTCATACCATTCCGCCGCACGAAGTGAACTACCGGGCGAACATCTGGGCGATGTGGAACAAGGGCGCCACCGGCATCGTTTCCGTAGCTTCCGTCGGCGGCATTCGTGCTGACCTGGCGCCGGGCGATATCGTCGTTCCCAGCCAGATCATCGACTACACCTGGGGGAGGAAATCAACCTACCACGAGGGGGATGGCTGCACGGTGACGCACATCGATTTTACCGAGCCTTACGATCGTGCGCTCTGTCAGATGGTGCTGCTGGCGGCGTCGGATGTCGGCGTGCCCACACATGCTGGCGGCGTCTACGCAGCGACGCAGGGGCCACGCCTGGAGACGGCAGCCGAAATCAATCGCCTGGAGCGGGACGGGGCTGATCTGGTCGGCATGACCGGCATGCCGGAAGCCGTACTGGCACGGGAGCTGGGCGTTCCCTATGCAGCGATCAATGTCATTGCCAACTATGCCGCTGGCCGTGCTGACAGCCGTGACGGCATCAGTTTCGAAGCGATCGAGGGGGTATTGCGCGAGTCGATGCAGCGCGTGCGCCTGATCATCGACCGTTTGGCCGCTTGTCACAGTGAGGTCGGCACGCTGGCCGATTAGGACTCGTACATTCGCAGCAGTTTGCGATGTCGCCCCGTCGATCCTCTCTCCGAGAGGGCTGCGGGGCGATTTTCATGGTGACGGATGTTGCACGACCGGTGCGTGTCTTTACGTCGGCGCTCAGCGTCGCGCTCAGACCTTCAACTGTTCCAGCAGCTCCGTTTCCAGGCTGATGCGTCCGGCACTCTGGTTGAGGTCGCCGCCGCTGACGAGAAAGGTATCTTCGACCCGCTCGCCAAGGGTGGCGATCTTTGCCGTGTGCAGGGTGGTGCCATGGCGGGTGAGGGTGGTGGCGACTGCATAGAGAAGGCCCGGACGGTCAGCAGCTACCAGCGACAAGACGTAATTGCAGCCCTTGTCGTCGCTTTCGATACTGACCGATGGCGTGATCGGGAAATGCTTGAGGCGGCGCGAGAGTCGCGAGGTTTGCGGTGCTTCCGGTGGGGCTTCGGTACTCAGGCGAGCCGTCAGTTCGTGCTCGATGAAGGCAATCATCTCGCGGTCGCTGTCACGGTCGCTGACGTCCAGCAGCACGAAGCTGTCGAGGGCGTAACCGTGGCGTGTGGTGTGGATTTTGGCATCGGCGATGTTATAGCCGGCACGCCCGAAAAAGCCGACCAGACGCGTGAAAAGATCGCGCTGGTCGCGGGTATAGACCATCACCTGCAGTCCTTCGGCATTCGGGTTGATGCGTGCCTTGACCACCGGCTTTTCGTCGTTTGGCCGATAGTGCAGGCAGCGCGTGTGCCAAGCGATTTCCTCGGCTGAATGGCGCAGGAAATAAACGGTATCGAGCTGCTTCCATAGCCGCTCGTGCACGGTTGCCGACAGCGCGAAATAGCGCAGCAGGCGCATGGCTTCGTTCTGGCGTTCCTGAATGACGCCATGCGGCTCCACTGTCTGGCCACCCTGTTGCAGCAGGCGGCGGGTTTCGCTGAAGAGATCCTGCAGCAATTGTCCCTTCCAGCTGTTCCAGACCTTCGGGCTGGTGCCGCGAATATCGGCGACAGTCAGCAGGTAAAGTGCGGCCAGATGGCGCTCGTCACCGACGATTTCGGCGAATGCACGGACGACGTCGGGGTCGGAAATGTCCTGCTTCTGGGCGACGTTGGACATCGTCAGGTGTCGCCGCACGAGCCAGACCACGAGTTCGGTGTCTTCTGCCGTCAGGCCGTGGCGTTCGCAGAACACCTGCGCATCGGCCGTTCCCTGTTCCGAATGGTCGCCACCGCGCCCCTTGGCGATGTCGTGGAAGAGGGCAGCGATATAGAGCAGCCAGTGACGATCGAACTCGCTGATCAGCCGGGTGCAGAACGGGTACTCGTGGGCGAACTCTACCATCGTGAATCGCCGCAGATTGCGGATCACCATCATGATGTGCTGATCGACGGTGTAAACATGGAAGAGGTCGTGCTGCATCTGCCCGACGATGGCGCCGAAATTGGGCAGATAGCGGCCGAGGAGGCCGTATTGATTCATCCGTCGCAGTTCATGCACCAGGCCGCGCGGCTGCTGGAAAATTTCCAGAAACAGCGCGCGGATGGCCGGGGCGTTGCGGAAATTGTCATCGATCAGGCTGCGTGAGCGGTAAAGCGCCCGCAGTGTCCGTGCCGTCATACCCTTCAGCGCCGCATCCTTCTGCATCAGCAGAAAACTCTCGAAGACGGCGGGCGGGTGTTCGACAAACACCTGTTCATGCACCACGTCGAGCATTTCGTGGGCGACCTGAAAGCGTTCGTTGATGCGTTGCGGTGCCAGATCGGGCGGCGGGAATATGGCGGCGCCGATGTTCTGCAACAGGATGACGTTGAGCTGGGTTGCTGATTTGGCGTTGCGGTAATACTCCTGCATCAGCACTTCACTGGCCCGCTTGGCCTTGGTCGGCTGATAGCCGAGTTGTTCTGCGAGCGTGGTCTGGTAATCGAACAGCAGGCGATCCTCCCGCCGGTTGTTCTGGTAGTGCAGGCGGATGCGCAGGCGTTGCAGCGTTGCTTCGCAGCGCTTCAGGTGGTCGAATTCCTCCTGGGTGACAAAGCCGCCGGCCTTGAGTTCCTCCCAGCTGTGACCGAATCCGGCAGCCTGGGCCGTCCACAGGATCACCTGCAGGTCACGCAGGCCACCCGGGCTCTCCTTCAGATTCGGTTCGAGGCTGAAGGGGGTGTCCTGAAAGCGCAGATAACGCTCATCCTGTTCCAGACGCTTGGCCTTGAAAAAGGCCTGCGGGTCAAGCGCGGCACGCAGGCCTTTCTCGAAGCGCTTGAAGAGTGTGGCATCACCCGTGAGCAGGCGGGCTTCCAGCAGTGCCGTCTGGATGGTGATGTCGCCGGCAGCTTCGGCCAGACATTCGTCCAGGGTGCGGACGCTGTGACCGATTTCGAGACCAATGTCCCAGAACAGGCCAACCAGTGTTTCCAGTTTTCCCGTGAGCTTTTCGTCGGGCGTGCTGGGCAACAGAATCAGCAGGTCGATGTCGGAGGCGGGGTAGAGTTCGCCGCGGCCATAGCCGCCAACGGCGACCAGCGTAAGTTTGACCGGGAAATGCTGTGCCTGCCACAAGTCGTGCAGGATGACGTCGATCAGCGCACTACGCCCCGCCAGCATGGCCATGGCGTCACTGTCGGCAAGGTAGGTTTCACGCAGTGCCTTCTGCCCCTCCTGCAGTCGGCTGCGCAGGCTGGCGAGCAGGGCGGCTTGCGGTACGGCGGCTTTCATGCGGACATCGACGGTGCGGGGGCCATCAGGCGGCCGCCGGCGCACCCGGCTCGGCTCGGCTGCCGGCAGACACTGTCAGCACCTCGAAGCCGGACTCGGTCACCAGTACGGTATGTTCCCATTGAGCAGACAGGCTGCGGTCCTTGGTAACGATTGTCCAGCCATCCGGCAGCTCACGAATCGCAGCCTTGCCGGCATTGATCATCGGCTCGATGGTGAAGATCATGCCAGCCTCCAGTTGCGGGCCGGTGGCTGGACGTCCGTAGTGCAGTACCTGCGGATCTTCATGGAACTTGCGGCCAATGCCATGGCCGCAGAACTCGCGCACGACCGAATAGCCGTTGGCTTCGGCGTGTTTCTGGATGGCCGCGCCGATATCGCCAAGGTGCCCGCCCGGTTTGACCTGGCGAATGCCGATCCACATGCATTCGAAAGTGATCTCGCACAGGCGTTTCGCCTGGATGGAGGCCTCACCGACAGTAAACATGCGGCTGGTGTCGCCATGAAAGCCGTCCTTGATCACCGTGATATCGAGATTGACGATGTCGCCGTTCTTCAGTGCCTTGTCGCCAGGTACGCCATGGCACACTTGATGGTTGATCGAGGTGCAGATTGATTTCGGATAGGGCTGGTAACCGGCGGGGGCGTAATTGAGCGGGGCCGGGACGCAGCCTTGCTCATTGACCATATAGTCATGGCAGCGCTTGTCGAGTTCGTCGGTGGTGACACCGGCCTTGACGAAGGGCGTGATGTAATCCAGTACCTCGGAGGCGAGGCGGCCGGCAACCCGCATCTGGGCGATTTCTTCGGGAGTTTTTATGTTGATGCTCATGTCAGGAAAGTACGGGCTGAGTAATTTTGTCGAGGGCTGAAGGATACAGGGAAGCGAGCATCCCTGACCAGCGCATGGCTTCGGCAACGGCTTTGCGGCGAGGTTCCCCGCGACGGGGAATGTCGTTGGATTTGAAAGAGGCAGGGTAGCAGTGATATACTCCGCAGGTTTTTCTGACTGGCCTTTCGCGCGGTCACAAAAAATGATGTCGCCAATGGTGGCGCATCCAATCCACACACCGGCCGTTTTAAGGGTGCTCCTTGTCAAAGGGGCGGCAGTTCGGCAGGTGGCGGTTTAACCCTTAATGGAGTTAGCTATGTCTACAACCATGCGTCAAATGCTGGAAGCCGGTGTCCACTTCGGCCACCAGACCCGTTTCTGGAACCCGAAGATGGCCCCGTACATCTTCGGTCATCGCAACAAGATCCACATCGTCAACCTCGAAACGACGCTCGCCAAGTACAACGAAGCGATTGCCTTCGTGAAGAAGCTGTCGTCCAACCGTGGCAACATCCTTTTCGTCAGCACCAAGCGCCAGGCACGTGAAATCGTTGCCGAGGAAGCCGGTCGCGCTGGCGCTCCGTACGTCGACCAGCGCTGGCTGGGTGGCATGCTGACCAACTTCAAGACGGTCAAGGGCTCGATCAAGCGCCTGAAGGACATGGAAGCCATGGTCGAAGACGGTTCGATCGAGAAGCTGGGCAAAAAAGAAGCGCTGATGGCCAAGCGCGAACTCGAGAAGCTGCAAAAATCCATCGGCGGTATCAAGGATATGGCCGGCCTGCCCGATGCCCTGTTCGTGATCGACGTCGGTTACCACAAGATTGCCATCACCGAAGCCAACAAGCTTGGTATTCCGGTGATCGCCGTGGTCGATACCAACCACTCCCCGGCTGGCGTTGATTACGTCATTCCGGGTAACGATGACTCTTCCCGCGCAATTCGCCTCTACGCTCGCGGTGTGGCTGATGCCATCCTCGAAGGCCGTAGCCAGGTGGTGCAGGAAATCGTGGCTGCTGCCAATAGCGGCGACGACTACGTCGAAGAAGAAGCGGCACAGTAATTCGTCTGTTTGTTTTGAACCCAATACGGCCGCGATGGGGAGATCCTGAGCGGCCGTATCTGCAAGTTGGAGAGTGAAATGGCGGCAATTACCGCAAGTATGGTGGCAGAACTGCGCGCAAAGACCGATGCGCCGATGATGGAATGCAAGAAGGCCCTGACCGAAGCCGATGGCGACCTGGGCAAGGCAGAAGAAATCCTGCGTGTGAAGCTGGGCAACAAGGCGACCAAGGCCGCCACCCGTATCGCCGCTGAAGGTATTGTTGGCGTCAGCATCTCGGCTGACGGCAAGCTGGGCGCGATCATCGAAGTCAACTGCGAAACCGACTTCGTCGCCAAGAACGACGAATTCCTGGCGCTGGTCAAGGGCTGCGCCGAGCTGGTGGCTGGCAAAAACCCGGCTGACGTGGCCACCCTGTCGGCGCTGCCGATGGGCGAAGGCACCGTCGAATCGACCCGTTCCGCACTGGTTGGCAAGGTCGGTGAGAACATGTCGATCCGCCGTTTTGTCCGTGCTGAAGCCAAGGGCAAGCTGGTTTCCTATATTCACGGTGGCGCCAAGGTTGCCGTACTGGTGGATCTCGTCGGTGGCGACGAGCAGCTGGGCAAGGACATTGCCATGCACATCGCTGCTTCCAAGCCGAAGGCACTGGATGCATCCGGTGTTTCGCAGGAGTTGCTCGACGCCGAGCGCCGTATCGCCATCGAGAAGGCCCGCGCTGACAACAAGCCGGAAGCCATGCTTGAGAAGATCGCCGAAGGCACCGTGCAGAAATACCTGAAGGAAGTCACCCTGCTGGCGCAGGTGTTCGTCAAGGCCGAAGACGGCAAGCAGACGATCGAACAGTTGCTGAAGGCCAAGGGCGCGTCGGTTGCTGGCTTTACCCTCTATATCGTGGGCGAAGGTATCGAGAAGAAGGTCAACGACTTTGCTGCCGAAGTAGCCGCTCAGGCTGCTGCCGCTGCACAAAAGTAAGCGAGGTAATCAAAAGACCATGGCCGAAAGTACACCCAAGTTCAAGCGCATCCTCCTCAAACTCTCGGGCGAAGCCCTGATGGGCGGCGACGCCTACGGCATCAATCGCCAGACGATCGGCGAGATCGTCAGCGAGATCAAGGCGGTGGCGGATCTTGGGGTGCAGATCGGCGTGGTCATCGGCGGTGGCAACATCTTCCGGGGTGTTGCCCCTGCCGCCACCGGCATGGACCGCGCCCAGGCAGACTACATGGGCATGCTGGCGACGGTGATGAACAGCCTGGCCATGCAGGATGCGATGCGCGTGGCAGGGATTGCCTGCCGCGTGCAATCTGCCCTGTCGATCGAGCAGGTGGTCGAGCCCTATATTCGTGGCAAGGCCATCCGTTACCTGGAACAGGGAAGAATCGTCATCTTTGCTGCTGGTACCGGTAACCCGTTCTTTACCACCGATACCGCCGCAGCACTGCGCGGTGCGGAAATCGGTGCAGAAATCGTGCTGAAGGCGACCAAGGTCGACGGAATTTACACCGCTGATCCGAAGAAGGATCTGACGGCGACGCGTTACGACCGGATCAGCTTCGACGACGCCATTGCCCAGAATCTGGCGGTAATGGATGCAACTGCATTTGCTTTGTGTCGTGACCAGAAGTTGCCCATCAATGTTTTCTCGATTTTCAAGCCCGGTGCGCTCAAGCGCGTGGTTCTTGGAGAAAACGAGGGTACGCTGGTGTTCTGCTGAGGAAAATCCAATGATTGCCGATCTGAAAAAAAATACCGAACAGAAGATGCTCAAGTCGCTGGAGGCGTTGAAAAACGACCTCGCCAAGGTGCGTACCGGCCGTGCCCATACGGGTTTGCTTGACCACATCCAGGTTGAATATTACGGTTCGATGGTGCCCTTGTCGCAAGTTGCCAACGTTACCCTGGTCGACGCCCGCACCCTCGGTGTGCAGACTTGGGAAAAGCCGATGGTGGGCAAGGTCGAGAAAGCGATTCGTGATTCCGATCTCGGCCTTAACCCCGCAACCCAGGGCGAACTGATCCGTGTACCGATGCCGGCACTGACGGAAGAACGTCGCAGGGATCTGATCAAGGTTGTCAAGCACGAGGGCGAGAACGCCAAGATTGCCGTGCGCAATCTGCGCCGTGATGCGAATGCATCGCTGAAGGATGCGCTCAAGGCCAAGACCATCTCTGAGGATGATGATCGCCGTACGCAGGACGACATCCAGAAACTCACTGACAAGTACGTTGCCGAAGTCGACAAGATGCTCTCCCAGAAGGAGAGCGAGTTGATGGCAGTTTGAACATCCCAGTCTTCGCGAGGGGTTTCGCATGAACCGCTTCGTCAGCTCTACCCAGCATGTCCCATCGGTGGAACGCGTTCCGCGCCATGTGGCCATCATCATGGATGGCAACGGTCGCTGGGCCAAGAAGCGTTTCATGCCGCGCGTTGCCGGCCATAGCCGTGGCGTTGAGACGGTCCGCGACATGGTTCGCGCGTGCCTTGAGCGCGGTATTGGTTATTTGACCTTGTTTGCCTTCAGTTCAGAGAACTGGCGCCGTCCGGAAGAAGAAGTGTCGCTCCTCATGCAGCTCTTTGTCCGGGCGCTGCAGTATGAGGTCACCAAACTGGATCGCAACGGTGTTCGCTTGCGTATTGTCGGTGACCTTTCCCGTTTCGACGCCCAGCTGCAGCAGATGATTCGCGAAGCTGAGGAAAAAACTGCAGCCAATACCCGCCTGACACTGACCATTTGCGCCAACTACGGCGGCCGCTGGGATATTCTGCAGGCAGCCAACCGGCTGGCCGTTGCTGAGCCAGAAAAAACCGGCAATTGGTCGGAAGCGGACCTCGCACCCTATCTGTCGATGCATTACGCACCGGAACCGGATCTCTTTATTCGCACCGGTGGCGAGGAGCGTGTCAGCAACTTCCTGTTGTGGCAACTGGCTTATGCCGAGTTCTATTTCACCGAGACCCTGTGGCCGGAATTCAATGAGGCGGCGCTGGATCTCGCCATCGAATCGTATCGTTGCCGCGAACGCCGCTTCGGGCGAACCAGCGAGCAACTGATAGCCAATCCGCATCCGGCGGCGCCGTCGACCTATGCCGATGCCCCGGTTGGCGACCGCGTCCCCAATTCATCGACCGGCTTCCCTTCCGATGCTTAGAACGCGGGTAATTACCGCACTCGCTCTTCTCGCCGCGCTGCTTCCCGCACTGTTTTACCTGCCGCCCCTGGCTTGGGCGTGGGTCGTCGCTGGCCTTTCGGCGATTGCCGGCTGGGAGTGGGGGGGCTTCATGCGGCTGGAGAAAACCGCCCGCGTCGTCCTCGGCACTGTTTTCTTTGCCCTCTGTTCAACGGCAATCGTGCTTCAGCCAGCGGCCATGGGCGGCGCGGGTTGGGGGTTGGATGCAGCGTGGCAGTTTGCCCGCTGGTTTTATCTGCCGGCAGCAATCTTCTGGTTCTGTGCGCTGCCTTTCTGGCTTTGGCGGCGCTGGCCGCTCCCGGGACGCATCGGCGGCCTTGCGATCGGTCTGGTGGTTATTCTGCCAACCTGTCTGGCACTGGTTCAACTGCGCCAGTTGGGCGCGTGGACGCTGGTGTGCGTCATGGCCATCGTCTGGGCGGCGGATGTTGCTGCCTATTTTGCCGGGCGAGCCTTCGGCAAGCGCAAGCTGGCTCCGAGCATCAGTCCGGGGAAAACCTGGGCGGGTGCCTGGGGTGCGATGCTGGGCGTACAGGTCTATGGTTTTGCTGCCAGCGCCTGGCTACCCCAGGCCATGCAGGGCAGTACCGCGCTATTCGTCGCAACGCTGTTACTGCTGACGGTGCTGAGTATCGTCGGTGATCTCTTTGAATCCCTGCTCAAGCGCCAGGCCGGTCTCAAGGATAGTAGTGCCGTTCTGCCCGGCCATGGTGGCGTTCTTGACCGGATCGACAGCCTGACATCGACACTGCCGTTGGTCGCGATGCTCTGGCTTCTTGTTTCCTGATTGTCGTTTCCTTCGTCAATGTCAATGTCCTTGCAGAATCTGACCATTCTTGGCTGCACCGGCTCCATCGGGGTAAGCACCCTCGATGTGATTCGGCGTCATCCTGGCCGCTACCGCGTCGTCGCGCTCTGCGCACATCGCCAGGCTGATCTTCTTTTCGAGCAGTGTCGCGAGTTTTCCCCCCGATTCGCCGTTTTGGGTGACGCGGCAGAAGCCGAAAGCCTGCAGGCGCGGTTGCGGGCAGTAGGGATCTCGACCGAAGTCCGTTCCGGGGTTGGTGCACTTGAGCAGATGGCTGCTTTGCCCGACGTCGACGCAGTGATGGCTGCAATTGTCGGTGCTGCCGGCTTGCGGCCGACGCTGGCTGCGGCAAAGGCAGGGAAGAAGATACTGCTGGCGAACAAGGAAGCTTTGGTCATGGCGGGGCCGGTGTTCATGCGGGCCGTACGCGAAAATGGTGCAACCCTGCTACCAATCGATAGTGAACATAACGCTATATTTCAATCACTTCCAGATGATTTTTCAAGTGATGCATCAAAACCGTTACTGGCGCGCGGTGTGCGTCGCTTGCTCCTGACTGCGTCTGGTGGGCCATTCCGCAGCCACACCACAGCGCAGCTGCAGGCGGTAACACCGGAACAGGCCATTGCACACCCGAACTGGGTCATGGGGCGCAAGATTTCAGTCGATTCTGCGTCGATGATGAACAAGGGCTTGGAAGTCATTGAGGCGCACTGGCTGTTCGGCGTCGCCGCAGACAAGATCGATGTAGTTATCCACCCGCAGAGCGTGATTCACTCGATGGTCGAATATGTCGACGGTTCGGTCATTGCCCAGCTCGGCAACCCCGACATGCGGACACCGATTGCGCATGCGCTGGCCTATCCGGAACGCATCGAATCCGGTGTTGGTTCGCTCGATCTCTTCCAGATAGCGCGCCTCGATTTCGAGGCCCCTGATCTTCAGCGTTTCCCCTGTCTAGCGCTGGCCTTCCGGGCGTTGCGAGCGGGGGGCAGTGCACCAGCGTGCCTGAATGCTGCCAACGAAATCGCTGTCCAGGCTTTCCTTGATGGAAATCTGGCCTTCACCGGGATTCCTCAACTTATTTCGGCGGCACTCGATGCGCTGCCAGCCGCAGAACTGAATTCGCTGGTTGACGTTCTGGCGGCCGACGCGGCCGCACGTGAATTCGCCCTGTCGTACCTCACCAGGCGCAGCCTTTCGTGAGCAACTTCTTTTTCTATCTGGCGGCCTTCGCGCTGGTACTTGGCGTCCTGATCGTCGTCCATGAATACGGCCACTATTTCGTCGCCCGCCGCTGCGGCGTAAAAGTACTGCGTTTCTCGGTCGGTTTTGGCCGCACCATCTGGCAGCGCCAGTACGGGCCGGATAAAACGGAGTGGGCCATTGGTCTTTTTCCACTCGGCGGTTACGTCAAGATGCTCGACGAGCGTGAGGCCCCTGTTGACGAAGCCGAGTTGCATCGTGCCTTCAATCGTCAGCCCGTTGGGCGGCGCATGGCTATCGTTGCTGCCGGGCCGTTCGCTAATTTCTTGCTCGCCATTTTCTTATACTGGGGCGTTTTCTGGCACGGCACCGAAGAACTGCTGCCGATCCTGGGCACGCCGCCAGCGGCAACGGCCGCTGCTGCGGCAGGGTTCGAATATGGGGAGCGTATCGTCAAGGTTGGCGATAACACCGTCCAGACCTGGGAGGATGTTCGCTGGTTGCTGTTACAGCGTGCAGTCAATGAGGACAGCGCGGTCCTTGAGGTCATTAACAAGCGCAGCGAGATTGCTGTTCGCCGTCTTCAACTCGGCGGGATACGTGAATCGGGTTGGGAGGGCGATGCCTTCAGCCGCCTCGGGCTGACTTTCTATCGGCCCAAACTGCCGCCGGTGATCGGGCGGGTACTCCCCTCGGGCGCCGCAGCGCAAGCCGGCTTGCTGGCCGACGACCGGATTACAGCGATCGATGAAACAGAAATTGAGCACTGGGGCCAAGTGGTAGGCCTGATCCGGGAATCCTCGGGCAAACTGTTGCGTATTCATGTCGTGCGCGATGGTGGCGCAAAGGTTCTTGAAGTGCGTCCGGAAAGCCACGAGGAGAACGGCAAGACCTTTGGTCGTATCGGAGTCTCCGTCAAGGAATCGGAAATTTCGCGCGAAGACATGACCGTCCGGGTCAGTCATGGCCCAGTTGCGTCGCTCGGCAAGGCAATCAACGAAACCTGGGACAAATCGATATTCAGCCTGGTCATGCTGGGCAAAATGGTGACGGGAGAAGTTTCGTGGCGCAACCTTTCCGGACCGGTAACGATCGCTGATTACGCGGGACAGTCGGCCAAACTTGGAGTCGAGTATTACCTGAAATTCATGGCGCTGGTGAGCATCAGTCTTGGCGTGCTCAACCTGCTGCCGATCCCGATTCTGGACGGCGGGCATTTGATGTATTATCTCGTCGAAATAATCAAACGTGGCCCGGTTTCCGAGCGCACCATGGAAATTGGCCAGCAGATCGGATTGACGCTTCTGCTGATGCTAATGGCGTTTGCCTTCTACAATGACATCAATCGATTGATTTCCAGCTGAAGATGAAGAAAAACCTGCTCGCAGGTCTGATGGCTGCACTGTTTGCGTCCGGTGCCAGTGCGTTCGACCCGTTTACGATCAAGGATATCCGCATTGAGGGTATCCAGCGGACGGAAGCCGGCACGGTTTTCAGCTATCTCCCCGTGAAGGTCGGCGACACCATGACCAACGAGAAGTCGTCGCAGGCCATCAAGGCCCTTTTTGCGACCGGCTTTTTCAAGGACGTGCGTATGGAGGTCGAAGGGGATGTGCTGGTGATTGCGCTTGAAGAGCGCGCTGCCATCTATACCATCGATTTCGTGGGTCTGAAGGAATTCGATAAGGATCAGCTGAAAAAGGCGTTGCGCGACAACGGCATTGCCGAGGGGCGGATTTTCGACCGGGCGACGCTGGAGCGAGCCGAGCAGGAACTGAAGCGCCAGTATCTGTCACGCGGCAAATACGCCGTTGCGATCACGACAACCATCACCCCGCTGGAGCGCAATCGCGTCGCCATCAACTTCAACGTGGAAGAAGGCGACGCCGCCAGCATCAAGCAGATCAACCTCGTCGGTGCATCGTCCTTCAAGGAAAAGGATCTGATTGATCTGTTCCAGTTGAGGACGCCGAACTGGATTTCCTGGTACACGAAAAGCGACCAGTATTCCCGCCAGAAACTGGCTGCCGATCTGGAGTCCTTGCGTTCCTACTACCTCAACCGGGGTTACCTCGAATTCAATATCGAATCGACGCAGGTGTCGATTTCCCCGGACAAGAAGGACATCTACATCACCGTCAGCGTCGTCGAGGGCGAGCGTTATGCCGTTTCTTCGGTGAAGCTTGCGGGCGATCTGCTGCTGACCGAAGAGGAATTGCGCAAGCTGGTCAAGGTCAAGCCGGGCGATGCCTTCTCCCGCGAAAAACTCAACGAGTCGATCAAGGCCATCAGTGATCGTCTCGGCGCGCAGGGCTATGCCTTCGCCAACGTCAACGCTGCACCGGAGCTCGACAAGGAAAAGCGCCAGGTTGCCTTTACCATTTTTGTTGACCCGGGCAAGCGGGTGTACGTCCGCCGCATCAACGTTACCGGCAATACCAAGACGCGGGACGAGGTCATCCGTCAGGAAATGCGCCAGATCGAGGGTGCCTGGTATGACGCCGACAAGGTTCAGCTCTCCAAGCAGCGCGTAGACAAGACCAACTATTTTGGCGAGGTCAATGTCGAGACACCGCCGGTACCGGGAACCACCGATCAGGTCGATGTGAATATCGGCGTAACCGAAAAGAACACCGGCAGCATCTCCCTGGGGGCAGGCGCATCCAGCTCTGAAGGCCTGATCCTGTCCGGGTCCATCAGCCAGGCCAACCTCTTCGGCAGCGGCAAGCATGCGACGCTTTCGGTGAATACCGGCAAGATCAACCGTACCTTGGCCTTTTCCTATACCAACCCGTATTTCACCGTCGATGGCATCAGCCAGGGCTTCGATGTCTATCATCGCCGTACTGACCCGACGAATGGCAGCAATATCAACGTTGCTGCCTACAAATCCGAATCTACGGGCGGCGGTGTTCGCTGGAGCTTCCCGATCGGCGAGAAGGAAACCCTGAGTATCGGGCCAAGCATCGACCACACTTCGCTCGAGATGCTCAGTGATACCCCGCAACGCTACAAGGATTTTGTTGCCAAGAACGGGGATTCCAACACGACGACGCTGGCGACCCTGGGTTGGGCGTCCGATGGCCGTGACAGTGTCCTCTACCCGACCAAGGGGACCCTGCAGCGAGCAGGTGTTGAAATATCGACTCCGTTGGGCGACTTGCAGTTCTACCGCGCGACCTATAACTACCAGCGCTTTATTCCTCTCGGCAAGGATCTGACCCTCTTCATCAGCGGCGATGCCGGTTATGGCAAGGGCTATGGTGGAGATGATCTGCCGTTCTACAAGAACTTTTACGCTGGTGGCATGGGTTCTATCCGTGGCTATGAAACAGCCAGCCTTGGCCCACGCGATAGTGTCAATGGGGTTGAAAACGATGACCGCCTCGGCGGCAATCGCAAGATTGCAGGCACCGTCGAAGTACTTTTCCCGATGCCGGGGCTGGGTCTCGACAAATCCTTGCGCATGGGCGTCTTTGTCGATGCCGCCCAGATCTGGGGTGAGGAGACCAATAGCAAGGAGACGGGCCCGATTCGCTTCAGCACCGGGCTTTCAGCGATCTGGAGTTCGCCGATGGGGCCGCTCAAATTCAGTGTCGCGACACCGCTCAACAAGCAAGACGGTGATAAACTGCAGGCGTTCCAGTTCCAGATGGGACAGACTTTCTAATCAGGAGATGTTGCTTTGAACAAGAAGATTGCCACTTTGCTTGTCGCCCTCATGGCTGCGCTGCCCATTGCTCAGGCTGTGGCGGCAGAGATGAAGATCGGCTACGTGAATACCCAACGTATTTTCCGTGATGCGCCGGCCGCCCAGAAAGCCGCCAAAAAGATTGAGGCTGAGTTTTCCAAGCGCGATCAGGAATTGCAGCGCATGGCCAAGCAGCTTCAGTCGTTGCAGGAAGGGCTGGAGAAGAACGCCGTCACCACCACCGAGAGCGACCGCCGCAACAAGGAACGCGAACTCAATGATCTTTCGCGTGATTTCCAGCGCAAGCAGCGTGAATTCCGTGAAGACCTGAACCTGCGTCAGAACGAGGAAAACGCAGCGATCATCGAGAAGGCCAACAAGGCCATCAAGCAGATCGCCGAGTCGGACAAGTACGACTTGATCGTTCAGGATGTCGTCTGGGTCAGCCCGAAGCTCGATATTACCGAGAAGGTCATCAAGTCGCTGTCTGAAGGCAAGTAACCGACACGCGAAGTGTGGTGATCGGGTGCGTGGAGGCTTGCGGCTAGAGGAAATCGTTGCCCATCTTGGCGGAGAGCTGAGGGGTGACGGTTCCGTATTTATCAGGCAGGTTGCCCCTCTCGCAAGCGCCGGGGAAGCTGACATCAGCTTCCTCGCTAACCCAAAATACCGGCAGCAACTGGCGGGCACGCGTGCTTCTGCCGTCATTCTCCCGCCACAAGCGGCCGAAGATTCCAGCCTGCCGCGGATCATTCATGCCAATTCCTACGCCTATTATGCGCGGGTGGCGGCCTTGCTCAATCCCGTGCCGCAGCGTCCTGCTGGAAGTCATCCGAGCGCTGTGCTGCATTCTGCCGTTCCTCCGTCTGCAAGCATTGGCGAAAATGTGGTGGTCGGTAAATCTGTCGTCCTCGGCGAAAACGTGACGCTTTACCCCGGCGTGGTGCTGGGTGATGGTGTTTGCATTGGTCAGGACTCCGTGCTTTACCCGAATGTCGTGGTTTATCGCGAGTGCGTCCTTGGCGCCCGAGCTGTTGTTCATGCCGGTGCGGTGATCGGAGCCGACGGCTTCGGTTTTGCCAAGGAAGGCGACCGCTGGCTGAAAATTCCGCAAATCGGCCGCGTCGTGATCGGTGATGACGTCGAGATCGGTGCCAACACCTCGATCGATCGCGGCGCCCTGGCAGATACGGTGATCGGTAATGGCGTCAAGCTGGATAATCAGATACAGATTGCACACAACGTCGAAATCGGTGAAAACGCTGCCATGGCCGGTTGTGTCGGTATTGCGGGCAGTACCCGGATCGGTGCTCGTTGTACCGTCGGCGGGGCAGGCATGATCATCGGGCACCTGACATTGGCGGACGATGTGCATGTGTCGGCCGGTACGATGGTGACCAAGAACCTGACTCGCCCGGGCCAATACACCAGCATCTACCCCCTTGAGGCGCATGATGACTGGTTGCGTAACGCAGCCCAGTTGAAACGCCTCGGCAAGCTCGCAAATCGCATTGCCGAGCTTGAGAAAAAACTTGAAGAAATGGAGAAAACGAATTGAATAATATGGATATTCACGAAATCATTGAACACCTCCCGCACCGTTATCCATTCCTTCTGGTCGATCGCGTCGTCACTTTCGAAGCGGGCAAGTCGATCCACGCCTACAAGAACGTGAGCATCAACGAGCCGTTCTTCACCGGCCATTTTCCACACCACCCGGTCATGCCTGGCGTGCTGATCATGGAAGCGTTGGCCCAGGCCGCCGGTATCCTTTCGTTCAAGACCATGGGTAGCAAGCCGGATGCCAATTCGGTGTTCTACTTCGTCGGTATCGACGGCGCCCGTTTCAAGAAACCGGTGATGCCGGGTGACCAGCTGCACCTGCACGTGGAAATCATGCGGCAGATGCGCGGCATCTGGAAATACAAGGCGGAGGCCCGCGTTGATGGCCAGGTGGTGGCTGAAGCCGAACTGATGTGTGCCAAGCGGGATATTGTCGAATGATTCATCCGAGTGCCATTGTTCATGCCAACGCCAAGCTCGGCACCAATGTCAGCGTTGGGCCGTATTCGATCATCGGCGAGAACGTCGAAATCGGCGACAACACCTGGGTCGGTCCGCATGTCGTGATCAACGGCCATACCAGAATCGGCCGCGATAACCGTATTTACCAGTTTTCTTCGCTCGGTGAAGTGCCGCAGGACAAGAAATATGCCGGCGAACCGACCCGCCTCGAAATCGGTGATCGCAACACCATCCGCGAATTCTGCACCTTCAACCTCGGCACGGCTCAGGACGTTGGCGTCACCCGCATCGGCAACGACAACTGGGTCATGGCCTACGTGCATATCGCGCACGATTGCCAGGTTGGCAACAACACGACTTTTGCCAACAATTCGCAGCTTGCCGGGCACGTACATATCGACGACTGGGCAATTCTCGGTGGCTTTACCGGCGTGCACCAGTTCTGCCGCGTTGGCGCACACACCATGACAGCTGTGGGTACCGTCATTCTGCAGGATGTTCCACCCTATATCATGGCCGCCGGCAATACGGCTTCGCCCTATGGACTCAATGCCGAAGGCCTGAAGCGGCGCGGTTTCTCGGCGGAAGCGCTGCAGGCCCTGAAGCGTGCTTACCGCATTCTCTACAAATCCGGTCTGATGCTTGAAGAAGCCCGTGTCAAGCTGGAGGAAGAAGCGCGCATGCACCCCGAGGTGCAGCGTTTTGTCGATTTCCTGGCCATTTCGAAGCGCGGCATCATCCGATGAGCCTTCGCATCGCCATGGTGGCGGGCGAAACGTCGGGAGACCTGCTCGCCAGTCATCTCATCAGTGCCATCAAGGTCCATATGCCGGATGCCGAGTTCTTCGGCATCGGTGGACCACGGATGATCGGGCAAGGCCTGGATGCCTGGTGGCCCGCCGAAACCCTGGCGGTGATGGGGTTCAGCGATGCGCTCAAGCGTTATCGTGAGCTTTCTGGAATTCGCAGCGCATTGAAAAAGCGCCTGCTTGCCGAGCCGCCGGATATCTTTATCGGCATTGACGCACCGGATTTCAACCTCGACCTGGAAGCAGCACTGAAAGCACGGGGCATCCCGACGGTGCACTATGTCAGCCCCTCGATCTGGGCCTGGCGGGGCGGACGAATCAAGAAGATCCGTCGCGCTGTTTCGCACATTCTGGCGCTGTTCCCTTTTGAGCCGGCAATCTACGAAAAGGCCGGCGTGCCGGTCACTTACGTTGGCCACCCGCTTGCCGATCAACTGCCCATGCTTCCGGATCGCGACGGGATGCGTGAGCGCCTGGGCCTTTCGCCAAAGACCCCTGTCTTCGCCCTGTTGCCGGGGAGTCGCCAGGGAGAGTTGCGCTTTCTTGCCGACACTTTCATCGAGACTGCGCGGCTTGTCAGGGAAAAGATACCGGAAGCGCGTTTCCTGGTGCCGTTGGCGACCCGCGAAACCCGCCTGATGTTCGAGGAGGCGATCTACCGCTGCAACGCCCACGAGCTGCCGATCCGCTTGCTCTTCGGCCATGCTCAGGATGCCATTACGGCTGCCGATGGTGTCCTCGTTGCCAGCGGCACGGCCACGCTGGAGACTGCGTTGCTCAAGCGGCCGATGGTCATTGCCTACAAGTTGGCGCCGTTCTCGCACTTTCTCATGAAGCGCATGGGCTATCTGCCCTACGTCGGGCTGCCCAATATCCTTGCTGGCCGTTTCGTCGTTCCTGAATTCATCCAGCACGATGCCAGCCCGGCGAAGCTCGCCGAGGCTTTGCTGGCGCAATACGAAGACAAGGAAGGGCGGGCGGCCATCATCGCCGAGTTCGAACGACTCCATCATGAACTCCGGCAGAACACCGCCGAGCGGGCCGCCGCCGCCGTTTTGAGCTGTCTGCGCAACCAGCCACGAAGTAATGGTCTTGCAGTGGCCTGAGGCCGGGAGCAGCCCCGTGGCCGGCATTGACGAAGCCGGGCGGGGGCCTCTGGCGGGGCCGGTCGTCGCTGCCGCCGTCATCCTCGATCCGGCACGCCCGATCGCCGGCCTGAACGATTCCAAAAAACTCACCGAAGCGGCACGCGAACGCCTGGCTGTGGAAATCCGCGAAAAGGCGCTGGCCTGGGGAATTGCTGAAGCCAGTTCCAGCGAAATTGACCGTATCAATATCCTGCAGGCCACCTTCCTTGCCATGCGTCGTGCTGTTGAGGCCATGCCCATTGCTGCCGAGTATGCACAGGTCGACGGCAACAAGGTGCCGCCAGGGCTGCCTTGCGCTGCTGAGGCGGTGGTCAAGGGTGACGGGAAAATTGCAGCCATCGCCGCTGCCTCCATCCTCGCCAAGACCCATCGCGATGCCTTGATGCGCGAACTCGCACAGCGTTTTCCACAATACGGCTTCGAACGCCATATGGGCTACCCGACGCCGGCGCATTTCGCCGCCTTGGCAGAACACGGTCCATGCAGCGCCCATCGTTTCAGCTTCGCCCCGGTCGCCCAGCGTTCACTGCTGTAAAAAACGCATCGTGAAACCGGTCAGTTCCCGCGACAATCCACGACTGAAACGCTTGCGACGCTGGGCGACGCAAGGTCGTGCACGGCGAGAAGAGGGCGTCCTCCTCCTTGATGGTTTGCACCTGATCACTGCGCTGCAGGCATCCGGTCATGCGCTCGACGAGGTGATCGTTTCGACAAGTGGTGCCGGCAAGCGGGAAATTGCCGATTGGCTGGACATGCATGCTGCAATCGACACCATCATCGTCCCGGACCCACTTTTTGCCGAAATTGCGGTTACCGAAACTCCCTCGGGCATTCTGGCGGTAGCTCCTGCCTTTGTGCCTGCGGCAGGCGTGGACAATGGCCGGGATTGCGTCGTGCTCGACGGCATTCAGGACCCCGGCAACCTGGGTACCTTGCTCCGTACTGCTGCGGCTGCGGGGGTAGGTCAGGCGCTGCTCGGGCCCGGTTGTGCCGATCCCTGGGCGCCAAAGACCCTGCGGGCCGGTCAGGGGGCGCAGTTCGAGCTGGAAATTCACGAAGTCGACGATCTGCCTGCAGCACTTGCGGCCTATCGCGGCACTCGCATCGTGACGCGGCTCGATGCGGCCCGATCGCTCTACGACACACCACTGGCAGGGCCGCTGGCATGGATTTTTGGCGCCGAAGGGCAGGGCGTCAGTGCGGCTGTTGCCGCCACCGCCGACATCGGCATATTCATTCCCATGCCGGGCAGGACGGAGTCGCTCAATGTCGCTGCTGCGGCTGCCATCTGTCTCTTCGAGATGGTTCGCCGCCGCGCAGTTGGCTAAAAAACCCGGTTGTCCAGCCGGACTTCCTGCATCACCGTCGTCGAAATTTCCTCGATCGACTTGGTCGATGAATCGAGCCAGCGGATGCCCTCGCGCTTCATCATCTTCTCCGCGTCGTGCACTTCCTGGCGGCAGTTCTTGATCGAGGCATAGGTGCTGTTCGGCCGTCGCTCCTCGCGGATCTGCGCCAGCCGCTCGGGCTGGATGGTCAGGCCGAAGAGCTTGCCACGGTGCCGCTCCAACGTTCCCGGCAGGCGGCCGCGGTCGAAATCCTCAGGAATCAGCGGGAAGTTGGCGGCTTTCAGGCCGAACTGCATGGCCAGGTAGAGCGAGGTCGGCGTCTTGCCGCAGCGCGAGACGCCGACCAGGATCACATCGGCCACTTCGAGGTCGCTGTCGGTGATGCCATCGTCGTGGGCCAGCGTGTAGTTGATAGCCTCGATACGGTTCTTGTAGTCGGAGGTATCGATCGAGCCGTGCGAGCGGCCGACAGAATGTGTTGATTTGACACCGAGCTCGGCCTCCATCGGCGCCACGAAGGTCTCGATGAACGACAGGCACAGCGCATCGGCGGCGTGCACCATCTGCGCCAGTTCCGGGTTCACCAGCGTCGTGAACACGATCGGCCGGGCGCCGTCGTTACGACCGGCTTCCTCGATACGCATGATCAGTTCGTGCGCCTTCTCCGGCGTATCGACGAAAGGCACACGCGCCTGCTTGAAGCGCACCCCCTCGAACTGCGTCAGCAAGCTGTGGCCAAGGGTTTCTGCAGTGATGCCGGTACCGTCGGAGATGTAGAAGACGGAGCGCGCGACGGCTTGAGGTTCCATGATTGAATCGCTTGTTGGTCAGTGAGAGCAGGATTTTAGCCGCTGTTGCGCAATCCCGCCGCGACGCCGTTGATCGACAGGTGGATGCCGCGCCGCACGCGCTCGTCGGAATCTCCCGCCCGATGCCGGCGCAGCAGCTCGACCTGCAGGTGGTTGAGCGGGTCCATGTAGGGGAAGCGGTTGCGTATCGAGCGCTTGAGCAGCGGGTTGTCGGCGAGCAGGTCGTCCTGTTCCTCGATCGCCAGCAGGTGCTTGCGGGTGAGCTCCCATTCCTCGCGGATGCGGCCGAACACGCTTTCGCGCAATGCGGGGTCGCTGACCAGTTCGGCATAGCGCGAGGCGATGCCGAGGTCGGACTTGGCCAGCACCATGTCCATGTTCGAGAGCAGGGTGCGGAAGAAGGGCCAGCGCTGGACCATGCGGCGCAGCGTGTCGATGCCACCGGGATTGCCAGGGTTACGTTTTAACCAGGTGTCCACGGCTGTGCCAAAGCCATACCAGCCGGGTAGCATCAGCCGGCACTGCGCCCAGCTGAACACCCAGGGAATCGCCCGCAGGTCCTCGATGCGGTCGGAAGCCTTGCGCGAGGCCGGCCGGCTGCCGATGTTGAGGTGCGCGATCTCGGACACCGGCGTCGATTCGCGGAAGTAGGTGGTGAAGCCCTCGGTTTCATAAACCAGCCCGCGATAGGCCTTGAAGGCCAGTTCCGAGAGCGTGTCCATGACCGCACGGAAAGCCTGCGGCTCGGCCTCCTGCTCCAGATCGAGCAGGGTTGCTTCCAGCGTGGCGGCGGCGAGAATTTCCAGGTTGCGGCGGCCGACTTCCGGGTTTGAATATTTCGATGAAATGACCTCGCCCTGTTCGGTGATGCGGATCTGGCCGGAGACTGCGCCGACGGGTTGCGCCAGTATCGCCTGGTAGCTCGGGCCACCGCCGCGGCCGACCGAACCGCCGCGGCCGTGGAACAGGCGCAGGCGGACCTTGTGCTTCCTGAACACCTCGGTCAGCTCGACCTCGGCCTTGTACAGTTCCCAGCCCGAGGTCAGGAAGCCGCCATCCTTGTTGCTGTCGGAGTAACCGAGCATGACCTCGTGCTCGCCGCCGCGCGAGGCGACCAGCGCCCGGTAGGCACTCAGGCCGAAGACGCGGTCCATGATGCCGGCGCTGTTCTGCAGGTCGCCGATGGTTTCGAACAGCGGGATGATATTCATCGTCAGAACGGGCGGCTTGCCCGGCTGCAGCAGTCCGGCTTCCTTCAACAGTAGCGCCACTTCGAGCAGGTCGGAAACACCGTCGGCCTTGGAGATGATGCAGTTCGGCAGTGCCGCCGCGCCATAGCGCTCGCGCAATTCGCGGGCGGCAAAGAAAATGGCCAGTTCGCCCGCGGCTTCTTCGGAGTAGGCGAGGTGCGGCGAATGCAGCGGTCGCGCGCTGGCGATCTCGGTCAGCAGCAAGCCAATGCGCGCTTCTTCCGGCAGCTTGTCGTAGGCCATGCAGACGCCGGCACGCGCCAGCAGCTCGCCGACCGTGCGCTCATGCACATCCGAATTCTGGCGCAGGTCGATCGGCGCCAGGTGGAAGCCGAAGACTTCCACGGCACGCACCAGCCGGCGCAGGCGGCCACCGGCCAACAGGGCGGCGCCGTGGGCTTTCAGCGATTCAGCCAGCACGCGCAGGTCGGCCGCCAGTTCTTCGGCGGCGGCGTAGGGCGCGGCATCGGCGATGGCGTGGCGCGTGGCCTGATGCTGGTCGAGGGCGACGGCGGTGGCTGCCAGCCGGGCGTAGATGCCGGTCAACGCCCGGCGGTAGGGTTCGTCGACGCGGTGCGGCGAAGCGTCGGGCGAGCGCGCTGCCAACGCCTCCAGCTCCGGCGACACCTTGGTCAGCAACAGTGATAGGGGCAGTTCGCTGCCGAGGGTGTGCAGTTCGCCGAGGTAGAACTCCAGCACCGCGGTCGATTGCAGGCGCAGCCCGGTGCGCAGGATGTCGGCGGTGACAAAGGGGTTGCCGTCGCGGTCGCCGCCGATCCAGCTGCCGATGCGGAAGAAGGGGGGCAGCGTCCAGTCATCGTGTGCGGGGAAGGTTGCGGCGAGCTGGTCTTCCAGCTGCCCATACAGGCGCGGCAGTTCGGCGAAGAAAGTCTCGTCGTAATAGCTGATGCCGTTCCTGATCTCATCGACCACCGCCAGCCGGTTGGGGCGCAGCATGCGGGTGCGCCACAGGGTCAGCACGGCACGGCGCAGGGCAAGATCGGTCTCTTCCGTTTCTTCCGGCGTCAGCGCCATGCGGTCGCGCTTGTCGAGCAGACCGGCGACTTCGTGCTGGCACTGCAGGATGCTCTTGCGGCTGACTTCGGTCGGATGCGCGGTCAGCACCGGCGAGACGAGGGCGATGTCGAGCACCTGGCGCACGGTCTGCGGCGCGATACCGGCCGCCTTGATGCGCTCCAGCGCATGCACCAGGCTGCCTTCGCGCGGCTTCGAGCCGGCCAGGTCGTGGGCACGGCGACGACGGATGTGGTGCTGGTCCTCGGCGATGTTGGCCAGATGCAGGAAATAGGAAAAGGCCCGGACCACGGCGATCATCGTCTCGCGCGGCAGTTCGTTGAGAATCTGCTCCAGGGCTGTACGCGCCGCCGGGTCCAGGTCGCGGTCGAAGCGGACCGAGGTCTGGCGAATTTTCTCGACAACATCAAACACGGCATCGCCTTCCTGTTCGCGCACGGTGTCGCCGAGCAGGCGGCCAAGCAGGCGGATGTCGTCGCGGAGGGGGAGGTCTTTTTCCTGGTTATCGGTCACGATGTCGGGCCTCGGAAATAAACATGGCTGCAGTTGAGTGCAGCCATGGCGTAATCAAAAAATTGCTTCGGGGCTTAGGCCAGTCACCCCGGCGAATGCGCCCGCAGGAAGTGCCCTTGGGGTGCCGGGGTCCAGCAGCAGGCGTTGTCGCATACATGGCGGCTGATCTGGATTCCGGCTTTCGCCGGAATGACGGGGTATCTATTCAGCGTCGATTCTGCCGTTCGGCGAGCAGATCGCGCAAGCTTTTTGCAGCAGGCTTCAGCGGCGTTCGCGTCACCGTCCAGCCGGCCTGGTTGCCGGGTGTGAGGAAGCGGAAACGCGTCGCCGCCCAGGCGAAGGTACGGTACAGCGCCGGCCGGCTGTAGAGGAAGGCGAAGCCCTTGTAAGCCAGCGAGGCAAACGTGCTCTTGCCGGCGCCCTGGCCGACCAGCGGTGCGTGCCCCGGCTTGGCGTCGTGCGTCGCTTCCTCGCGCAGACGCAGGAGCAGGTCGGGAATCGGAATCTTCACCGGGCAGACCTCGCCGCAGGCACCGCACAGCGTCGAAGCGCCGGGCAGCACGTGCGTTGCCGCCAACCCCATCATGTGCGGCGAAACGATCTCGCCGATCGGGCCGGGGTAGGTGGTGCCGTAGGCGTGGCCACCGATGCGGGTATAGACCGGGCAGTGGTTCATGCAGGCGCCACAGCGGATGCACTGCAGCGTTTGGCGCAGTTGCTCGTCAGCAAATGCCTGGGTGCGGCCGTTGTCGACCAGCACCAGGTGCATTTCACGTGGGCCGTCCTTCTCACCTTCGCGGCGCGGGCCGGTGATGACGTTGAAGTAGGTGGTGATCGCCTGGCCGGTGGCCGAGCGTGTCAGCAGGCCATAGAGCGGCACCACGTGTTCGAGTTTCTCGACCACCTTCTCGATGCCGGTGATGGCGATATGCACGTCCGGCACCGTGGTGCACATGCGGCCGTTGCCTTCGTTTTCGACGAGGCACAGGCTGCCGGTTTCGGCAACGGCGAAGTTGACGCCAGAAAGCCCGATGTCAGCTTCCATGAACTTCTTGCGCAGTACGTCGCGGCCGACCTGGATCAGCGCATCGACATCCTCGGTGTAGCTGACGCCGGGTACTTTCTCGGCAAATAGCCTGGCGATGTCCTGCTTTGTCTTGTGGATCGCCGGCATGATGATGTGCGAGGGCTTCTCGCCGGCCAGCTGGACGATGTATTCGCCCATGTCCGACTCCAGCGCCTCGATGCCGGCGGCGTCCATGGCGTGGTTCAGCTCGACTTCCTCGCTGACCATCGACTTGCCCTTGACCATCAGCTTTGCGCCGTGCTGGCGGCAGATGCCGAGGATGATAGCGTTGGCCTCGTCGGCGTTTTCGGCCCAGTGCACCTTGACACCGTTTTTCACCAGATTGGCTTCAAGCTGCTCAAGCAGTTGCGGCAGGCGGGCCAGGCTGTAACGGCGGATGTGCTCGGCCAGCGTGCGCTGGCGCTCCAGCAGTTCCGGATCGGGGAACTGCGCGGCACGCTTGGCGATCAGGAAATCCATGGCGCCACGGAAGCTCTTCCTGAGGAAGGGGTTGGCCACCACCTCGGCGGCGCGGCGCTTGAACTCCGAGCCGGGAACGAACTGCATCGGTTTCGTGGTCATTATTGTGCCTCCCCGGTCAGCAGCAGCACGATCAGTTCCTTCGGCCCGTGTGCGCCGTAGGCAAGCGTCTGCTGGATATCGGCGGTCTTCGAGGGGCCGGTGACAAGCAACGCATTGGTTGGCAAACCTGCTGACCACTTCTGCTGCGTGATCGCATCGTAGAGCGTAGGCACGATGGCATCGGCATCGACAAGCGCAATGTGGATCGGCGGCACCAGCGACATCAGGCGCGGCTCGTCGGCATCCGGCCACAGGATCATCGTGCCGGTCTCGGCAATGGCACCGCGAGTGCCGGTGATGGCAGCGTCGATGCCGTCGAACATTTCCGGCTTCCAGTCCTCGATCGGCCGGTCATAGGCCTTCAGGCCAGCAATGCCGAAGGCTGCCAGTGCCTGGCCATGCGCCGTGGCCGGCGCGTAGAGCAGGCTGGCGATGCCCTTTTCGGCAACGATGGCGCGCGCCTTTTCGACCCACTGGCTGCGCGGCACGGTGTGCACCTCGGCGTGCCAGGCGGTGATCTTCTCGGCGAATTCCCTGGCCAGATCCGCCTTCGTGGTACGCGGCAAGCTGGCGTAGTGTTCGGTAATCGCGGCATCGGGCGAGGGCAGCGTCGGTGCCGACGCGGCGCGCAGTTTGCGGAAGATGTTGTCGCGGGCGCTCATGCCTTTTCTCCTGACGTTTTGCCGCCGGTACGTTCCCACAGGAAACTGGCCAGATGCTGGCCACGGAAGCTGTCGCGGCGCTTTTCCAGCGTGCCGTCGATATTCATCAGGCAGCCGCCGTCGGCGGAAAGGAAGCGTTCTGCCCCGGTTTCCTTCAGAGCATCGGCCTTGTCGCCGGCCATTGCCGCCGAAATGGCCGGCTGGCGTACGGCGAAGGTGCCGCCGAAGCCGCAGCATTCCGATTCATGTGATTGCTGCAGCACCTCGACGCCGTCGAGCTGGGCAAGCAGGCCGCGGGCATGCAGATGGGTGCCCATTTCACGACGGGCGGAGCAGGAAGTGTGCAGCGTGACCTTGGTCGGTTTTCCAGAATCTTTCCATTCGACCTTGAGCACGTTCAGCAAAAATTCGGACAGCTCAAATACGCGTTCGGCCAGATTTTCGGCTTTCGCCTTCAGTACCGGGTCCTCGGCAAACAGCTTCGGGTAGTGGTGGCGCATCATGCCGCCGCAGGAGCCGGAAGGCACGACCACCGGCCAGTTTTCCGGAAACAGGTCGAGCTGCACCTTGGCCACGGCGCGCGCTTCGTCGGCATAGCCGCTGGTATAGGCCGGCTGGCCGCAACAGGTCTGGTTTTCGGGGAAATGAACGGTGATGCCTTCACGCTCAAGCAGCTGAATGGCATCCATCCCCGCCTCGGGGCAGAACAGGTCGACGAGGCAGGTGGCAAAAAAGTAAACGTCCTTGGGACGCGGGCCGCTGGGGATGTTTCGTTGCATATCGTCTCCGGTGGGTAATTGGTCAAACCAATATTTACGGTTTTGAAAATGTACGCTGGAACCGTTACTTAGTCAATATCTCAGGGCCATTTGTGCACTTGCAGTTTCGCCAATTGCTGATTAGAATTGCGTGGTCTTACCAATCAAGCGCTGAGTGAAAGATAGATTGCCCATGCCGCAGAACAAGGTTCAGGTGCCGCGTATTTCCGATGCCGTTGCCGCTTCGCTGGAGCGCCGCATCCTGGAAGGCTCGCTCAAGCCAGGCGACCGCCTGCCGCCGGAGCGCGAACTGGCGGTCGAACTGGGCGTTTCCCGCCCGTCGTTGCGTGAGGCCATCCAGAAGCTCGCTTCCAAGGGCATGGTGCAGAGTCGGCAGGGCGGTGGCACCTATGTTACCGACCGCCTGGAGTCGACCTTCTTCGACCCCTGGCAGGACATGATGGGTGCGCACCCGAGCCTGCGCGAAGACCTGCTCGAATTCCGCCGCATGCTCGAAGGCCAGGCCGCCGAGTGGGCCGCCGAGCGCGCCACCGACGCCGACCTGACTCGCCTCAATCAGGCTTTCGACGCCATGAATCAGGCGTTCGACGCAGACGACTCCGAGCGCCGCGCCTCGACCGACATTGATTTTCACCAAGCCATCGGTGAAGCCACGCACAATGTGCTGATCGGCCACCTGTCGGCCGCGTTGCTGCACCTGATGCAGGACAACATTCGCCTCAACCTCGGCGAATTGAAGACCATTCCGGCAGCGATTTCGCTCTTGAAGAGCCAGCACGCGGCGATTCACACCGCCATCACTGAACGCAAGCCCTCAGCTGCGCGGGCCGCAGCCGAGACGCATATCGATTTTGTGCGCGAATCGCTGGCGCAGTCGTTGCGCTCTGCCGCGCGCCGACAGACAGCTGAACGCCGCCTCGGTGTTAACACTCCCGATTTTTCCGCTTCCTCTACTTCCTGATCTTCCTCTTTGAAAGGATTCCGCATGGAGCCGCTCGTCATACCCTTTGAAAAACTGCGCATGACCGATGTTGAACAGGTCGGTGGCAAGAACTCGTCGCTGGGCGAAATGATCAGCCAGCTCGCCGATTCCGGCGTGCGCGTGCCCGGCGGCTTTGCCACGACGGCCCATGCCTACCGCGAGTTTTTGGCGCAGAGCGGGCTCGATGCCAAGATCAACGCCGCCCTCGATGCGCTCAACGTCGATGACGTGAATGCGCTGGCTGTTTGCGGCGAGCAGATCCGCAAGTGGATCATGGACACGCCGTTCCCGACCGCGCTGACGGTGGAAATCTCCGCCCAGTACCAGCGTCTGGTGGCCGACTCGTCGGCCGACATGTCCTTCGCCGTGCGCTCCTCGGCCACCGCCGAAGACCTGCCGGATGCTTCGTTCGCCGGCCAGCAGGAAACCTTCCTCAACATCCACGGGCTGGACAACATCCTGCACGCGATCAAGGAAGTCTTCGCCTCGCTCTACAACGACCGTGCCATTTCCTACCGTGTGCACAAGGGCTTCATCCACGCCGATGTGGCGCTGTCGGCCGGCGTGCAGCGCATGGTGCGCTCCGACACCGGCGCCGCCGGCGTCATGTTCACGCTTGATACTGAATCCGGCTTCCGCGATGCGGTCTTTGTCACCGCCAGCTATGGCCTCGGCGAGACGGTGGTGCAGGGTGCCGTGAACCCGGACGAGTTCTACGTGCACAAGCCGATGCTGGCCGCCGGCAAGAAGGCCGTGATCCGCCGCAACCTCGGCTCGAAGATGATCAAGATGGAGTTCTCGACCGAGAAGGCCGCCGGTAAGTCGGTACGCACCGTCGATGTGGCGGAAGCCGAGCGCAACCAGTTCTCGATCAACGACGCCGAAGTCGAGGAACTGGCCCGCTACGCGATGATCATCGAGAAGCACTACGGCCGCCCGATGGACATCGAATGGGGCAAGGACGGCAACGACGGCAAGCTCTACATCCTGCAGGCCCGCCCGGAAACAGTGAAGTCGCAGGAAGGCCATGAGCGCCTGCAGAAGTTCAAGCTCAAGTCCTTCTCCAAGGTGCTGTCATCCGGCCGCGCCATCGGCCAGAAGATCGGCGTCGGCCCGGTGCGTGTCGTGCATGACCCGAAGGAAATGGACAAGGTGCAGCCGGGCGACGTGCTGGTTGCGGACATGACCGATCCGAACTGGGAGCCGGTAATGAAGCGGGCTGCCGCGATCATCACCAACCGTGGTGGCCGCACCTGCCACGCGGCGATCATCGCCCGCGAACTGGGCATCCCGGCCATCGTCGGCTGCGGCGACGCGACCGAAACGCTGAGCGAAGGCGAGATCGTCACCGCCTCCTGCGCCGAGGGCGATACCGGCCACGTCTATCGTGGCAAGCTCGATTTTGAAGTCACTGAGCGTGAAGTCGGCACCATGCCGCCGATCCCGACCAAGATCATGATGAACGTCGGCAACCCCGAACTCGCCTTCGAGTTCTCGCAACTGCCGAACGCCGGCGTCGGCCTGGCCCGCGTCGAATTCATCATCAACAACGTGATCGGCATCCACCCGAAGGCGATCCTCGACATCGACCGTCTGCCGGCCTCGAAGCGTGAGGAAATCCTGCGTCGCGCCCGTGGTTACGCCTCGCCCAAGGAGTTCTTCGTCGAAAAGCTGGTCGAGGGCGTCGCCACCATCGCTGCCGCCTTCTACCCGAATCCGGTGATCGTCCGCCTCTCCGACTTCAAGTCGAATGAGTACCGCAAGCTGCTCGGGGGCGAGCTTTACGAGCCGGAGGAAGAAAACCCCATGCTGGGCTTCCGCGGCGCCTCGCGCTACATCGCGCAGACCTTCCGCGACTGCTTCGAGCTGGAATGTCGTGCCATGAAAAAGGTACGCGACGAGATGGGCCTGACCAACGTGCAACTGATGGTGCCCTTCGTGCGCACCGTCGCCGAAGGCAAGGGCGTGGTCGAACTGCTCGCCGAGCACGGCCTGAAGCAGGGCGAGAACGAACTGAAGCTGATCATGATGTGCGAGATTCCGTCGAACGCGCTGCTGGCCGACGACTTCCTCGACGTCTTCGATGGCTTCTCGATCGGCTCGAACGACCTGACCCAGCTCACGCTAGGCCTCGACCGCGACTCCGGCCTCGTTGCCAACCTCTTCGACGAGCGCGACCCGGCGGTGAAGATGCTGCTGGCCATGGCCATTGCCAGCGCCAACAAGAAGGGCAAGTACATCGGCATCTGCGGCCAGGGCCCTTCCGATCACCCGGATCTGGCCGAATGGCTGATGGATCAAGGCATCAGCAGCATCTCGCTGAACCCGGACACGGTGGTCGATACCTGGCAGCGCCTGGGCAGCCACAAGGCCTGAGCGCCAGCTCCGTAATGAAATTGGCCCGCTTCGGCGGGCCATTTTTTTGGGTATTCATGCGACGAAGCGCTTGGTTAGCCAGATGCAGGCGAGCCCTGCACCGAGCAGCAACTGGATGACGAGCGCTGCCTTGCTGCCCTTGTCGAGCAGCGGGAGGGTCGGTGTCCATCGACGCAACGCCAGGCCCAGTAGCAATACCACGCCGTAGCACACAGCCCAGGCGAACCACATGATGCCGATCCCGATGCAGCCGAAGCTTTCGCAATAGGTATTGGCGATGATGATCGCACCGGCGAGCAAGACCGCTACGGCAAGGAGATAGGTGCCGGCAAGGATACGCAGGAACATTGCGATTCAGCCTGGGCTGTATGACCGGCACAGTCCAGGCAGGGATGACGGCAGCGGTGGCGCCATCACTTCCCGGCAGCGGCCTTGGGCAGCGGCGAAAACTCGATCGGCACCCAGCTATAACTGCCTTTGCCTTCCGAGCGCACATGGCCGATACCGGGGAAGGGCAGATGCATGCCGGCCACCAGCGTCTTGCTTGCCGCCGTCGACTGCATCAGCTCGCGGCGGGTGGCGATGGCCCGTTTCTGGTCCACGTCGAACTCGATCGAGACACCGGGCTTGGCAAACTGGACAGCATGGGCATGCACCAGATCGCCCCAGATCAGCAATTTTTGCCCGGCCGACTCGACGGCGTAGGCGGTATGCCCCGGCGTATGCCCGTTGGCAGCGACGGCACGGATGCCGGGTGCCAGTACGCTGCCGTCGTTAAAGGGTTGCCAGCGACCGACTGCCTGATAGGGGGCGGCGGTGTCGCGTGCCATCTTGAAGAACGCTTTCATGCCTTCCGGTGCCTTGTCTGCAGCCTTCTGCGACAGCCAGAAATCATGGTCTGCACGCGGCACCATGATCCGTGCCTTAGGGAACACCGGCCGCCCGTTGGCATCGTTCAACCCACCCATATGGTCGCCATGCAGGTGGGTGATGACCACCGTATCCACCTGCGCCGGGTCGTAACCGGCGGCCTTCATGTTTTCCAGAACGTAACCGAGCGAAGGCCCGAACAGCTTGGCCGCCCCGGCATCAACCAGCACCAGCTGCTTGCCGGTGTTGATCAGGTAGGCGTTGACCGCCGTCTGCATTTTCGGGTTGCCGACGAACATGCGTGACAGCAGACGCTGCAGGTCTGTCGGGCTGGCGTTCTTGAGCAGCTTGGTGTCGAGTTCGATGGCTCCGTCGAAGAGGGCGGTGACTTCAAACTGGCCAAGCTGATGACGGTAGTAACCGGGGACCTGGGTCTGGGTTAGCGGCGCTTCGGCCTGGGCGAGCGGCGAGAAGACGAGGAGGGCAGCCGTTGCGAGCGTCAGCAGGGGGCGGAGTGTCTGGGTCATCGGGATATCCGTCAGGAAAATGGCCGGGCTTGGTCGTTCAAGTAGCACTGGTTACGGGCCGGAATCAGAGGAAGGTGTCCTAAACAGCGGCCTCTGAAGCTAGGCAATGTGCGTCAATCTTATCGCATATCGGCCAGCCATTTCCCGGTGGGTTGGATGCCGCAGGAGAATCAAATGGCGAGCCTGGTTTGCCCGGAGCCTGTGAAGAAAGGGTAGCGAGCAATCCGAGTGCGAGGCGAACGGCGCGCAGCGACGAACGAAGTTGGCGTTGCGAGATCTATCGACAGGATCGGCGAGGACACCCTACCTAGCCGAACCGCCGTGCCGCCTCGACAGCCAGCCCGCCGCCGATGCTGCCGAACAGATCGCCCTCGACGACCCGTGCTGTCGGCAATAGCGCAGCGATGCGTCGGCGCAGCAGCGGGATGCCGCTTGATCCTCCGGTGAAGAAGACGGTGTCGATACCGCTGGCGGCGATGCCGGCCTGCCGTAGCAGCGTGGCGACCGTGGCCTCGACTTTTTCTACCAGCGCTGTTGTCGCCAGTTCGAACTCGGCACGCGTCAGTTCGTGGCACATGGCTGGAGCGAAGCGTTCGAGCGACAGCGCCGCGCTGTCGTGCGCGGAGAGTGCGATCTTGGCTTCCTCGACCTGATGCGCCAGCAGTGTCCAGCCCGCTGCTCGATCAAGCGCAGCAGGCGCTCCAGCCGCTCCGGCGCCATTGCTTCGAGGGCGAGCTGCTGCTGTTCTGCCCAGACCTGGCGGGTGTAGGCAAAGTTGATGGTGTGCCAGGTGGCAAGGTTGAAGAAAATGCTGGCCGGCATCTCGCGTCCGTTGCGCAACTGGCTGCGGTAGCCAAGCTGCGGCATCACGCTGGCAAGGCTGAGCTGGCGGTCGAAATCGGTGCCGCCGATATGCACACCGCCGTTGGCCAGCACGTCATCGCGACGGTCGGCAGCCTTTGCGCGCTCAGGCGACAGGCGCACCAGCGAGAAATCGGAGGTGCCGCCGCCGATGTCGGCGATCAGCACCAGTTCCTCACGGTGGATGTCCCGTTCGTAATGAAAGGCGGCAGCAATCGGTTCGTACTGGAAGGTGATTTCGCTGAAACCAACAGTACGGGCGATTGCGGCCAGCGTTTCCTCGGCTTGGCGGTCGGCAGGGGCGTTGTCGTCGACGAAATAGACCGGACGGCCGAAGACGGCCTGGTCGAACGCACGTCCGCCCTCGGCTTCGGCGCGCGCCTTGAGCATTGCGATGAACTGGGTGAGCAGGTCGCGGAAGGCAATCTGACGGCCCTGAACTTCGGTGCGGCCGTCGATCAGGCTGCTGCCGAGCAGGCTCTTCAGCGAGCGCATCAACCGACCCTCGGTGCCTTCAAGGTATTCGCGCAGGCCAGCCCGGCCGAAACTGACCGAATCCGCTTCGGCGTTGAAGAAGACCAGCGAGGGCAGCGTCGGCTTGCCTTCCTCCAGCGGCAGCAGGGTCGGGGCCTGTGGCCGCAACCAGCCGACGGTGGAGTTGGAGGTGCCGAAGTCGATGCCGCAGGCGCGCGCAGGGGAAGTGTTGATCACGGGTTACGAAAGCCGGGAAAAGCGGAAAAGGGCGCGCGATGCTACGTGCAGGAGGCGACGCTGTCCAGTTTTCCAGCGCACCTGCATTCTCCTCAAAGGCACATGCCAATCGTTGTCTTTAGGGTGTGTTCACATTCATCCGGTGGATTGCGTTGCTCCGGCATGCGAGCGAGCGCTAGGCGCGAGGCGCCGCGAATGGTCGCTCCCTTCGCAAGCCTCGCAACGACGCGGGCGCCGCATGCCGAAGCAACCCGGAGGGCAAGGGTCTGGCGGGGCGCATCGCTGCGTTGCCGGTCGCTTGCGTAGATGACTACGCCGCACGCCCGGCGTCTTGCGCTGCATCCCCGCCAGACCCTTGCGCAACCACCGAGTGAATGTGAACACACCCTAGCAGTGGCTTGACCAGGCATGCCTTTGCCATCAAGCTGCCGCCAATGAAACAAGCTCAGCATAACGCGATCAACCACCGCGCTACCCGCGCCTTGCTTGAAACCCTTGCTGCCGATGGCCGCCTGAGTCGCGCCGGGCTGCAGCGCGGACTGCAGTACATCGGCTGCACACCTGCCGCTGCAGAGTGGCAACGCTTCGCTGACCGCCTGTTGCTGGCCCTCGGTACGCTCCTTCTGCTCAGTGGCATCGTCTTCTTCTTCGCCTATAACTGGCAGGCACTGCACCGCTTTGTCAGGATGGGGCTGGTGGCGGCACCGCTTGCTGTCTGCGCGTTGCTGGCGTGGCGTTCCGGGGGCGGGTTTGTCGGCCAGGCCTGGCTAGGCGGTGCGACGGTGCTGACCGGGGTGCTGTTGGCGGTGTCCGGGCAGATTTATCAGACGGGTGCAGATACCGAGCTGCTGTTCTTTGCCTGGGCGTTGCTGATCCTGCCGTGGGTATTGGTCGCGCGGGCGCCGTGGCTGTGGCTGTTCTGGCTTCTTCTCGGCAATGTGGCCTTGCTGCTCTACGTGACGGGACGCCTGGAAATATGGACCGTCTTCATTCTGGCCGACAGCCTTTTCTGGGCGCCCCTGCTGCTCAATGCCTGTGCCCTTGTGGCCTGGGAAGCAGGATGGCGTCCCTTCGAGTGGCTGCGGGCGGGCTACGGGCCGCGCATCATCGCGCTGGTAGCGGCGGTTTCGGCAACGGCACTCGGCATCGGCTGGTGGTGGCTGGGGCGCCTCGGCGAATGGCGCTGGATGCCCTATACCCCCTTGCTCTATGGCGCCTGGCTGGGCGGTACATTGTGGTTCTACCAGCATCGCCGGCGTGACATCGTACCGCTCGCGGCAGCTTCCTTTTCAGCGATCTGTGTGGTGATGGCCGGTGTCTTGAAGCATCTACGCTTCCGCGATTCCTTCGCCTTTGATTTCCTGCTGCTGGGCTTGCTCGTTGCCGGGCTGACTGCAGCTGCAGCCCTGTGGCTGCGGCGCGTGGCAGCTTCATGGGAGGCGCAGGCGTGAGCCAGGTGAAGGAGGTTTCCCACGAACCCGTGCTCGATGCCTTGCGTGCAGCCGGGCATCTGTCTGGCGAGGTGGCCGTGCCGGACGCCGAAGCCCATGTGTCGCGTTGGATTCTGGCGCTACAGGTGATGGGCGGCTGGCTGGCCTCGCTCTTCCTGCTCTCCTTTGTCGGCCTCGCTGCCTCGGCCTTTGTGAAGGGGGGCAGCGG
>JBAYVG010000019.1:0-44389 GCA_041674785.1 Rhodocyclaceae bacterium | reverse complement strand
GTAGACGAGGCGCGGCAGCAGGTTGCCGAGGCCATCGGGGCGCATCCAACCGAAGTGGTTTTTACCAGCGGCGGTTCCGAGGCCAACAACCTTTTTCTCAAGGGTGCCGCCGCCTGCCTCAAGCCGGGGCTGCTGGCAGTTTCAGCCGTGGAGCACCCCTGTGTCGTGAAACCGGCCGAGCAGTTGGCAAAGCAGGGCTGGCGGTTGGAGAAAATCGCAGTTGATGGTGCCGGGCTTGTCGATAACGCTGGCTGGAAAGAAATTCTCGCCGAGCGGCCGAAACTGCTATCGGTGATGTGTGCGAACAATGAAACCGGTGTGCTGCAGGATATCGCTGCACTGGCCGGGGCTGCGCTGCCAACCGGGGCATGGTTTCACAGCGATGCGGTGCAGGCACTCGGCAAGGTGCCGCTGAATTTTCGCGAATGGAACCGTTCAGGCATTCATGCGATGACGGTGTCGGCGCACAAGATCGGCGGGCCCAAGGGGGCCGCAGCCCTGGTCGTCGACAAGCGGGTTGAACTGGCACCGCTGATTGCCGGTGGCGGCCATGAGCGCGGTTTGCGCTCGGGCACGGAGAATGTTCCGGCCATTGTCGGTTTCGGTGTTGCTGCGATGCTGGCGGTGCAGCGGGTTGCCGATGCGGCGGCCCGCATGCAGGAACTGCGGAGCTTGCTGGAAACCGGTTTGCGCGCACAAGGCGTGTGCCTGTTCGGTGCTGAGGCAGCGCGTTTGCCGAATACGAGCTATTTCGCGCTGGCCGGTATCGATGGTGAAACGCTGGTCGGCAAGCTGGATCGCGCTGGTTTTGCTGTTGCCAGTGGTGCTGCGTGTTCCAGCGCCAATCCCGAGCCTTCGCACGTGCTCTCGGCGATGGGTGTGGCGCCGGAAGTGGCGCGTGGTGCAGTGCGTGTCAGCCTTGGACGCGAGACGACGCAAAAGGAAATTGAAGATTTTTTGAACACATTGCATGCGACCGTGGTCGGATTGCAGCAGATGACTTCTCTCAGGTGCGATGCGGCCTGATGGATAGCCAAACCAGATGAACCGAACAGACACAAATACAAACGCAAACACGAAGCGGAGCAAGAAAATGCTGAAACTGCCGATCTACCTCGACTACTCTGCCACGACGCCGGTTGACCCGCGCGTTGCGGAGAAAATGATTCCCTACCTTGTCGAAAAATTCGGCAACCCGGCGTCGCGTTCGCACAGCTTTGGCTGGGAAGCGGATGCTGCGGTCGAGGAAGCCCGCGAGGAAGTGGCCAAACTGGTCAATGCCGACGCCAAGGAAATTGTCTGGACCTCGGGTGCTACCGAGTCGAACAACCTGGCCATCAAGGGCGCAGCCAACTTTTATGGTGGCAAGGGCAAGCACCTGATCACCGTCAAGACCGAGCACAAGGCCGTCCTCGATACCTGCCGCGAACTGGAGCGCCAGGGTTTTGAAGTGACTTACCTCGATGTGCAGGAGAACGGTCTGATCGACCTCGACGTGTTCAAGGCGGCGATTCGTCCGGACACCATCCTGGTATCGGTGATGTTCGTGAACAACGAAGTGGGCGTCATCCAGCCGATCGCCGAGATTGGCGAAATCTGCCGTGAGAAGGGAATCATCTTCCATGTCGACGCCGCCCAGGCGACCGGCAAGGTGGCGATCGACCTGTCGGTGCTGAAGGTTGACCTGATGAGCTTTTCCGCACACAAGACCTACGGCCCGAAGGGCATTGGTGCGCTGTACGTCCGCCGCAAGCCGCGTGTCCGCCTGGAGGCGCAGATGCATGGTGGCGGCCATGAGCGTGGTTTCCGCTCCGGCACCCTGGCGACGCACCAGATCGTCGGCATGGGCGAGGCCTTCCGTCTTGCCCGTGTGGAAATGGCCGAGGAAAATATCCGTATCGGCAAGCTGCGTGATCGGCTTTTCAAGGGACTTTCCGACATCGAAGCGGTCTACGTTAATGGAGACCTAGAGCATCGCGTGCCGCACAACCTGAACATGAGTTTCGCCTATGTCGAAGGTGAGTCGATGATCATGGCCATTCCGGATCTGGCGGTTTCGTCCGGTTCGGCCTGTACCTCGGCTTCGCTGGAACCGTCGTATGTGCTCCGGGCCCTGGGTCGCAACGACGAGCTGGCGCACAGCTCGATCCGCTTTACCATCGGCCGCTTCAACACCGAAGAGGAAATCGACTACGCGGTGAAATTGCTGCACCTGAAGATCGGCAAGCTGCGCGAACTTTCCCCGCTGTGGGAAATGGTGCAGGAAGGCGTCGATCTGAATTCGGTCCAATGGGCCGCACACTGAGTTTGAAGGAGAAACACCATGTCCTATAGCGTCAAGGTTCTGGATCACTACGAAAATCCGCGCAACGTCGGTTCCTTCGGCAAGGAAGACGACGGCGTCGGCACCGGCATGGTCGGTGCGCCGGCCTGCGGCGACGTCATGAAGCTGCAGATCAAGGTCAACAAGGAAGGTGTCATCGAGGACGCCAAGTTCAAGACCTATGGCTGCGGCTCGGCGATTGCCTCCAGCTCGCTCGTTACCGAGTGGGTCAAGGGCAAGACTGTCGATCAGGCACTCGACATCAAGAACACGCAGATCGCCGAGGAGTTGGCCCTGCCGCCGGTGAAGATCCACTGCTCGATCCTCGCCGAGGATGCGATCAAGGCGGCGGTGGCCGACTACAAGAAAAAACACGGCGAGTAATTGAACCAAGGAGCACTGGCATGGCCATCACCCTGACGGAAAAAGCGGCGAAACACGTTACCAACTACATTGCCAAACGCGGCAAGGGCGTCGGCCTGCGCCTCGGCGTGCGCACCAGCGGCTGTTCCGGCATGGCCTACAAGCTGGAATTTGCCGACGAGATCGCCGCCGACGACGTTACCTTCCAGTCTCACGGCGTTACCGTTCTGATTGATCCGAAGAGCCTGCCGTATCTCGAAGGCACCGAGCTGGACTATGCGCGCGAGGGGTTGAACGAGGGCTTCAAGTTCAATAACCCGAATGTCAAGGACGCCTGCGGTTGCGGCGAGTCTTTTAACGTTTGATTGCTCGGCGGCGCTTCGTTGCTAGCGCTTGCCGTGCTATCCGCACAGTCCCGACGGGATTTCCGTTGGTCATCTGCGCGCTCGGGCCGCCTTCGCCTTGAGGTGATCTGGCGTGGGCAGCCCGATCCGCCTCCCCTTTGGATGCGCTGCCAGTTTGGCGCCTGTAGAATCACGGCCTATGGACTTCAACGCTGATCATTTCACGCTTTTCGGACTGCCCCGCGCCTACCGGCTCGATGCGCCGACGCTTGATGTGCGCTATCGCACCTTGCAGGCTGAGGTACATCCGGATCGCTTTGCTCAGGCGGATGATGCCGAGCGCCGACGCTCGCTGCAGTGGGCGACCAAGGCCAATGAGGCCTATCTGGCCTTGAAAAAACCGCTCGAGCGGGCGAAGTATCTGCTCCAGCTTGTCGGCCACGACGTCGCGGTGGAAAACAATACGGCGATGCCGGTCGATTTTCTGATCGAGCAGATGGAATGGCGTGAAGGTGTGGCTGAGGCACGTGCCGCACACGACCACCATGAGCTGGAACACCTTCGCCATCGCCTCGGTGAGCGCATGCACGCCGCCTACGATGAACTCGCTGCACTGCTTGACGATGCACATGACCATGAAACGGCGGCGGATCGTGTCCGTCGCCTGATGTTCCTCGAAAAACTGTTGTTCGAGATCGACGATGCCATCGCCGCGCTCGAAGAAGAATAAACAAAGAACCCCCAACCCCCATGGCGCTACTCCAGATCGCAGAACCCGGCCAGTCGGCCGCTCCCCACGAACACAAGCTGGCGGTCGGCATTGACCTGGGCACCACCAATTCCCTGGTGGCGACCGTCCGCAGCGGCATTGCCGTCGTCCTCAGCGATGAGCTTGGCCGTTCGCTCCTGCCTTCCGTCGTCCATTACACCGCCGACGGCCATCCCGAGATCGGTTACGACCCCCAGACGCGGCAGGCGCAGGACCCTAAGAACACCATCGTCTCGGTCAAACGCTTCATGGGCCGTGGCCGCAACGATATCGCCCATGTCGAATCGATGCCCTACGATTTTGTCGATGCGCCGGGAATGGTCAAACTGCGTACCGTCGCCGGCATCAAGAGTCCGGTCGAGGTATCGGCCGACATCCTGAGTGTCCTGCGTGCACGCGCCGAAGCGGCACTCGGTGGCCCGCTGGTTGGCGCGGTGATTACCGTGCCTGCGTATTTCGACGACGCCCAGCGCCAGGCGACCAAGGATGCTGCAAAACTTGCAGGGATCAGCGTCCTGCGCTTGCTCAACGAGCCGACTGCTGCTGCGATCGCCTACGGCCTCGACAACGGCGCCGAGGGCGTTTATGCCGTCTACGACCTTGGTGGCGGCACTTTCGATATCTCCATCCTGCGGCTTTCGAAGGGTATCTTCGAGGTACTCGCTGCCGGCGGTGACTCGGCCCTCGGCGGTGACGACTTCGACCACCGCATCTTCTGCTGGATACTCGAAGAGGCGAAGCTGGCGCCGCTGGCTTCCGGTGATTCGCGCCTGCTGCTGACGCGTGCCCGCGAAGCCAAGGAATACCTGACCTATCACTCGGAAGCGCCCATCACGGCCCGTTTGTCCACCGGGGTGCTGGTCGACCTGACGCTGACGACGGCGATCTTCAACGAAATTACGCAAACGCTGGTGATGAAAACCATTCAGCCGGTGAAGAAGGCGTTACGCGATGCCGGCCTGAGCGCCTCGGACGTCAAGGGGGTGGTGATGGTCGGCGGCGCTACCCGCATGCCGCAGATCCAGCGCGCCGTTGGCGAATATTTCCGTCAGGAGCCGCTCAACAATCTGGATCCGGATAAGGTTGTTGCCATCGGTGCCGCTACCCAGGCCAATCTGCTTGCCGGCAACCGTGCCGCCGGAGACGACTGGTTGCTGCTCGATGTCATTCCGCTTTCCCTTGGGCTTGAAACCATGGGTGGCATCGTCGAGAAGGTTATTCCACGCAACTCGACCATTCCCTCGGCACGTGCCCAGGAATTCACCACCTTCAAGGATGGCCAGACGGCGATGGCCATCCACGTCGTTCAAGGCGAGCGCGAACTGGTCAGCGATTGCCGTTCGCTGGCCCGTTTCGAGCTGCGCGGTATTCCGCCGATGGTGGCCGGCGCCGCCCGCATCCGTGTCACCTTCCAGGTCGATGCCGACGGTCTGCTTTCTGTCTCGGCCAGCGAATTGACCTCGGGTGTAGAAGCCTCGGTGTCGGTGAAGCCGTCCTATGGCCTCTCCGACGATGAAATTGCCGACATGCTCAAGGATTCGATGGCACATGCCAAGGACGACGCCTTTCGCCGTGCACTGGCGGAAGCACAGGTCGAAGCCCAGCGCCTGGTTGAGGCAGTTCAGGCAGCATTGCGCAGTGATGGCGAGCTGGTTACGGCTGAGGAGCGTGCCCGTGTCGAGGCCGCCATCGCAAAATTGCAGGAAACTGCGCAGGGCGAAAACCGACGCCATATCACCTTGGCGATGGATGATCTGGAAGCGGACACCAAGGATTTTGCCGCTCGTCGCATGGACAAATCGATCAAGAAAGCGCTGGCCGGGCGCCGCGTCGCGGAACTTGGCGACGGTCTGGTAACCAAAGGAGAGGAAGCATGACACAGATGATCGTGCTGCCGCACGTTGAACTTTGCCCCGAAGGCACGGTAATCGAAGCTGAACCCGGCAAGTCGATCTGCCAGACACTGCTCGAAAATGGCATTGCCATCGAGCATGCCTGCGAGATGTCGTGTGCCTGTACTACCTGCCACGTGATCGTGCGCGAAGGCTTTTCCTCGCTGGAAACGGCTGAGGATCTGGAAGAAGACATGCTCGACAAGGCCTGGGGGCTGGAGCCGAATTCACGCCTGTCGTGCCAGGCCGAAGTCGCTGACACGCCGTTGGTGATCGAGATTCCGCGTTATTCGATCAACATGGCCAGGGAAGGGAAGCATTGAGATGAAATGGACCGACATCAACGACCTCGCCATCGAGCTTTCCGAGGCGCACCTGCAAGTGGATCCGACCCGGATCAACTTCGTCGACCTGATGAACTGGGTGATTGCGCTGCCGGGATTCGACGACGATCCGAAACATTGCGGTGAAAAAATCCTGGAAGCCATCCAGCAGGCCTGGATCGACGAAGTCGCCTGAATTCGCGCCATGAATTACGCCGAACGATTCACTGATGCCGAGCTCGAACGCATTCTCGAGGAAGCAACGATCTACATGTGCGCCTGCCCGGCGCAGGTGGCCGTCGCCATTCGTCAGCTACGCACGCTATACCGCTATCAGGTGGCGTGCCTGGAAGATGCCGGCAATTTGGCGTTGGTGCATCAAACGATCGCCGAGAGTGCGGTCAAGGCGCATGAAGAACTCCAGGATTGCCTCGATCGGGTACTCGATCTCGAACAATGGGATCGCACTACGCTGTGTATGCCGGAAGGTCTGCGCCGAAAACAGCTCGATACCCTTTTTCGGGAAGACCAGTGAAAACCCCCGATTTCCCCGGCGACGGTCGCCAGCGCAACGTTCTCGGCGGCATCCTCGAATCCTGCAGCGAACGGCCGCCGACCGGTTTCTTTCGTGATGGCTGCTGCAACACCTCTCCCGAAGACCTTGGCCTGCATACCGTCTGCACGGTGATGACAGCCGAATTTCTGGCTTTCTCGAAAGCACGTGGCAACGACCTGAGTACGCCGCATCCGGAATTCGGTTTTCCCGGCCTCCACCCTGGCGATCGCTGGTGCCTCTGCGCTGCACGCTGGCGCGAAGCCTGGGAAGCCGGTGCGGCGCCGCGTATCGTGCTGGGGGCGACCAACGAGGCAACGCTTGAAGTGGTCAGCCTTGATATGCTCAAGGCCTGCGCCGTCGACCTTAACTGAAGATATTCAGGAGGCCGTCGAGGCCGGCAAAGTTGAGGGCCACGGTGGCCTGCGCACGGGTTGCCGGCTTGGCGCGGAATGCCACTGATACGCCGGCCTCGGCCATCATCAGCAGGTCGTTGGCGCCATCACCGATGGCGATGACCTGCGCCCGCTGCAAACCCAGTTCGTCGCGCAAGCGTGCCAGATGGCAAGCCTTGGCCTGGGCATCGACGATCGCACCGGCAACGTGGCCGGTGAGCTTGCCCCCCGAGATTTCCAGCTCGTTCGATGTGGCAAAGTCGAAACCGAGTTCGATGCGCAGCCGCTCCGTGAAATAGGTAAAACCGCCCGACAGAATGGCGGTGCGCAACCCGGCTGCCTGTGCCGCAGCCAGCAGTTCGCGCGCACCGGGGGAGAGTCGCAGGCGTTCCTCGAAAACCCGTGCCAGTACGCGGGCATCCAACCCGGCGAGCAGGCTGAGGCGCTGACGCAAGCTTTCGCGGTAATCGAGTTCGCCACGCATGGCGGCTTCAGTAATGGCGGCGACTTCATCTTTTTTGCCGGAAAAGTCGGCTAGCTCATCGATGCATTCGATGGTGATCAGCGTCGAATCCATGTCGAAGGCGATCAGCCCGAAATCCGCCAGTTTCTTTCCGGCTTCGACAAAGGCCCAGTCCAGCCGCTCGGCTTCGATGAGCGGAATGATGTCATCGAATGCGGCCGTGCGTTCCGCGCCACGCAGGCAGGTGACTTGTGGTGGACGGGGAACGACTGCCGTCGCACCCGTTGCGGCGACGATGCGGTCAAGCAGGAAGGTTGGCAGCGCGCCGCCATGGATGATCAGGTTCATGCGGGCGGGGTACTGCGACGCTCAGTCGAGGACGTGCGAGAGCAGTCCGTCAGCCAGTTTCGGTTCGAACCAGGTGGATTTCGGCGGCATCACTTCGCCACTGTCGGCCACCGCCATCAGGTCGGCCATGCGCGTTGCATGCATGGCGAAGGCCACGGCCATTTCGCCGCTGTCCACGCGCCGTTCGAGTTCTGCGAGGCCACGAATGCCGCCGACGAAGTCGATGCGCTTGTCGCGGCGCAGGTCGGTGATGCCGAGTACCGGGTCGAGCAGATGCGCGGAAAGCAGGCTGACATCGAGACGGGCTACCGGGTCATTGGCTTGAATGCGTTCAACAAGGGCGGAGTTGATCGCCAGGCGATACCACTTGCCGCCGAGATACATGCCGACGATGCCGGGTGCTTCCGGTGTAACGCGGCTGGCGGACGGGGTAACGCTGAAATTGCTGGCGATGCGGGCGAGAAAGGCTTCCGGCGAAAGCCCGTTGAGGTCGCGGACGACCCGGTTGTAATCCATGATGCGCATTTCGTGCGCAGGGAAAATCACCGCCAGAAAATGCTCCGCGCTGTTTTCGTCGGCGGCAGCAACCAGCTCACGCGAGCGGCGAGCGGCAGCAACACGGGCGGCGGCGGCGGAGCGATGGTGGCCGTCGGCAATATAGAGTGCCGGCAGCGCATCGAAAGCCTTGCCAATGGCAGCGATGGCGGTTTCATCGGTAATGGCCCAGGTGGTGTGGCGAACACCATCGGCGACCACATCGGCAATGGCACAGCCTTCGCTACCCGCTGCGATGAGTGCGTCAATGTTTGCGGAATCCGGGTAGGCCAGCAGCACCGGACCGGTCTGCGCGTTGAGTGCTTCTATCTGGCGGACCCGGTCGTCTTCCTTGTCCGGCCGCGTGAATTCGTGCTTGCGGATACGGTTGGTTTCGTAGTCGGCGACCGATGCCGCAGCGACCAGGCCGGTCTGCACATGCTCGCCCATGGTCATGCGGTAAGCGTAAAAACGCGGAGAGGGATCGCGAACGAGGACGCCGGCCGCGATCATGCTGCCGAGGTTTTCAGCCGAACGGGCATAGACCTCCGGTGCGTAGGGGTCGATGTCGTCCGCGAGGTCGATCTCGGCCTTGGAAATGTGCAGGAAACTCCACGGAAGACCCGCAGCACGCTCGCGCGCCTCGGCGCTGGAGAGAACATCGTAGGGGGGGGCTGCAACCTCGCTGGCACGTTCGGTCAGCGGGCGCAGTCCGGCAAAAGGCTTTATCAGCGACATGGCTTGCGGTTCCGGGGGCGAATGGTTTTGTTGTTTCGTTAATCTTCGACGAGAACTGGCAGCCGAATCAGCCGGCAATCCGGTCCGGCAACACGTCGCGCAGCAGCGTGGCGGCATCGCGCAGCGATTGCTCGGTGGTGTCCCAGTCGACACAGGCATCGGTGACCGAACAGCCGTACTTGAGCTGCGACAGATCTTCCGGAATCGGCTGGTTGCCGGCGACGAGATTCGATTCGATCATGGTGCCGACAATCGACTTGTTGCCGAGGCGGATCTGGTTGACCACGTCGGCCATGACCAGCGGCTGCAGTTCCGGCTTCTTGTAGCTGTTGGCGTGTGAGCAGTCGACGACGATGTTCGGTGCCAGCTTGGCCTTGACCATGGCCTGCTCCGCTATCGAGACCGAAACCGTGTCGTAGTTCGGACGACCATCGCCGCCACGCAGTACGACATGGCCGTAGCGGTTGCCGGTGGTGCGCACGATGGCAGTGCGGCCCTGACTGTTCATGCCGAGGAAGGAGTGCGGGCGCGAGGCCGACAGGATGGCGTTGACGGCGACGCTGATATCGCCGTTGGTGGCGTTCTTGAAGCCGACGGGGGTGGACAGGCCGGACGACATCTCGCGGTGCGTCTGCGATTCGGTGGTGCGGGCGCCGATGGCGCTCCAGGTGATCAGGTCGCCGAGGTATTGCGGCGAGATCGGGTCGAGTGCCTCGGTGCCGGTCGGCAGGCCGAGTTCGCAGACCTGCAGCAGGAATTCGCGGGCCTTCTCCATCCCCTTGTCCACGCGGAAGGAATCGTCCATGTCCGGGTCGTTGATGTAGCCCTTCCAGCCGGTGGTCGTGCGCGGTTTCTCGAAATAGACGCGCATGACGATGAACAGCGTGTCCGACACCTCGTCGGCCAGCGCCTTCAGGCGCTTCGCATAATCGAGGCCGGCGACCGGGTCGTGGATCGAGCATGGGCCGACGACAACGAACAGGCGATGGTCCTTGCGGTCGAGGATGTTGCGCAGCGCGTCGCGGCTGTGCATGACGGTGCGGGCAGCGTTCAGGGAGAGCGGCAGCTTGGCGTGGACGTCCTCGGGTGAGGGCATCGGATCGAAAGCGCTGACGTTGATGTTGTCGATGTCGAGTGTGGTCATGTTTTGGCAGCCTGCTGGGGGTGTACGGCGCCACAGGGGGCCTGTGGCGCCGGGGAAAGGGCTGAAGTTTACCGCGTTGGCGCGGGTTTGGGGGAGGCGTCTGCGCTTGCAGAAACGCGCAAGTGCAAGGAACCCTCGGGTCAGCGTAGCCAGTCGGCCAACAGCGCCTGCAACTGAGCTTCGCTGAATGGCTTGATCAGCGTGCCATCCATCCCGGCTTCGTCACAGCGCGCGCGGATCTCCGGACGGTCATCAGCGGTGACGGCGACGATACCTAGTGGCGGCAGGTCCAGTGCCTGTTCTCGCTGGCGCCAGCGACGAGTCGTTTCCCACCCGTCGAGGCCGGGCATCTGACAGTCCATCAGCACCAGATCGAATTCCGCGTCGGCCTCGGCGACGCTTCCGGCCGGGTTTGCGGTTGTTGGCCGAACGGCTGCAGCCTCAAGAACAAGCAGCGCCGAGCGCCCATCGGCAACCGTTACTACGTTGCAACCGCAACGCGTGAGCAGTTTTTCGGTCGCTTCGCGGATCGCCGGGTTGTCCTCGACGAGCAGGATGTGGCCGCCCAGGCGAGTATCGCCCACCGCTGCCGTGCTCTCTATCGTTGTGGTGGGGAGCAGGCTGAGGATGGCGGCGAGAAGTTCACTACCGCTCACCGGCTTGGGCAGAAAACGATCCATGCCCGCGAGCAGGCAGTCGTCGCGGTAGTTACTGGTGGCAAAGGCGGTGGTGGCGATGATCGGCAGGTGTTGCCCGGGCGCTTCGGCTGCGCGAATCCGTCGTGTAGCGTCAAGGCCATCCATGCCCGGCATCTGGCAATCCATCAGCACGATGTCCGGTGCCTGCTCGCCGACGAGGCGGATGGCTTCTTCGCCGTTGGTCGCCGTGACAACGACGGCGCCCATGGCTTGCAAGGTTTCCGCCATCATGTTGCGGTTGATCAGGTTGTCCTCGGCCAGCAGGATGGTCGTGCCGTCGAGGCGGCGCGCGGTCGCCCCGTTCGTTTCAGCAGCTGCGGGCAGATCGGCCGCGTCGGCGACTGGCAGGCGGAAGGTGAGCGTGAACCGGCTGCCGCGACCTTCGCGGCTGCTCAGGCTGATCTGACCGCCCATCAGCACCGCAAGCTGCTTGCAGATCGCCAGGCCAAGACCGGTGCCACCATAGAGCCGTGTCGTCGAGGAGTCGGCCTGGGTGAACTTGTCGAAGATCCGTGCCTGCATCTCTGCCGGAATACCGATGCCGGTATCCTCGATGGTGATGCGCAAGGTGGCCTCGTGACTGCTCGGGGTTGTGCCTTCCGTTGTTGATTGGATCGTCAGGCGGATATCACCTTGCTCGGTGAATTTGACGGCATTGCCGAGCAGATTGTCGATGATCTGGCGAATGCGCACCGGGTCGCCGCGCAGTGCATCCGGCAGCGGCTCGACCAGATCGAGGACAAAATTGAGCCCCTTGCGCGAAACGGTGGCGGCGCGGCCTTCGGCGATGCTGGTGACGAGCTGGCGCAGGCTGAAAGGACGCGATTCGATGATCAGTTTGCCGGCTTCGATCTTGGAAAAATCAAGGATGTCGTTGACGATTGCCTGCATCTGCAGGGCGCTGTCACGGGCCAGATCGAGATGGCGTCGCTGGTTGGCAGCCAGCGGGCTTTCGCGGAGCAGGTCAAGCAGACCGAAGAGTCCGGCAAACGGCGTCCGCAATTCGTGGCTCATGTTGGCGAGAAACTCGCTCTTTGCCTGATTGGCCGCTTCGGCCCGGCTGCGCTCCTGCTGCAAGGCCACTTCAGCAGCCTTGCGTTCGGTAATCTCCTCACAGGTCCAGACGACGCCACGGGAAATGTCGGCAGGGTCGATGGCCTTGACCGACAGCGAGCACCAGAAGGGCATGCCGTTGCGGCGCTGCATGACAACCTCTTCCTGTACTACTTCCCCCCGGGCGAGGTGCTTGGGGGCCGTCGTCGAAAAATGGGTATAGGTTTCCTGGCTGGCGTAGAGGCGACGCACGCTGAGGCCCGGCATCATTTCTGGCGTGTAGCCAAAGATCACGCCCATCTGGCGGTTGACTGCCGATATCCGGCGGTTCTCCGGATCGGCGGTGTCGATGTAGGCAATGCCGATCGGTGACGCATCAAGCGTCGTCTGCTGGATGGCTTCGGTTTCCAGCTTGGCCGTGAGCAGGTCGGCCTCGGCACGGCGCGCGCGCAGCAGGGCCCAGGCCAGCACCACCATGACGCCGACAAAAAGCAGCAGGGCGGCGGCGATCAGCTGGTTCAGCGTTCGCATGCGTGCGGCCAATTCGGTGTTCAGCCCGGACAAGGTGCCCCAGCGATCGAGCTCGGCAGCATCGACATCGCGCGCCAGACGCTGCAGTTCAAGCGTGAAGGCATGGCTGGCCGAGGCCAGGGTGCTGCTAGCGCCCAACTGTTGCAGGCGCTCCAGGTCGACTCGTGCGTCGCGAATCCGGGTGACCAGCCGTTCGCGTGCCCGAGGGTCGTTGTCGCGCCCCTCGGCGCTGTAGTTCTCGGCGTTGAGCAGCCGCTTGTCGGCTGATTGCAGAAGCAGTTGGCGACGCTCCGCGCTGACGCTCGCCAGTTCGACGTCGCGTGCTGCCTGGTCAATAAGAAAACGCGCCTTGAGCAGGGTTCTGGCCCCATGAACGCTATCGAAGTTGGCGCTGAGAAATTCCTGGTGCAAGGCGTTGAAACGCGCAAAGCCGATCACCAAAGCCAGCCCGCCGATAGCAGCAGCGGCATAGGTCAGCAGCAGGGGCCAGGAACTTCTGGTCGGGCGTCCGGCTTTCAGGGGGGCCTCCCTCGGGCGAGTAAATCGTTTTTGTATTGTTCTTGACAGGGTGTCGGCAATGGTTCGATGCTCCAGCCTTCAGCATCGATCCTGCGTATCCAACGCTGTGACACTGCCAGTCTATTGAAGATGATAAACAATTTTTCCGTTTTTCGCCCTTGTCATGCGCTTGGCTGTGCGCTCCGCCTTCTTGCGCTCAGCCTGTTTTTTGTTGTGGCCAGCGGTACGGCCCGGGCCGAGATTAGCAATGACGAGATTCGCGTCGGCCTGCTGGTCGATATGAAGTCGATCTATTCCCACATCACCGGGCAGGGTTCGGTGGTTGCCGCACAGATGGCCATTGAGGACGTTGGCGGCAAAATCAACGGCAGGCCGATTCGTCTGCTGCATGAAGATCATGCGAACAGCGCCGAGCAGGTTTCCCGGGTTGCGCGCGAGTGGCTGTTCGAGAAGGGTGTCGATGTCATCGCCGATGTCGCCAGTTCGCCGCTGGCGTTGCTGGTTCAGGAAATCAATCGCCCCCGTGGCGCCGTGGTGTTCTACAACGGAGTCATGACCACCGAGATTACCGGCAGCAAATGCGCGCCGACCGGCATCCACTGGATGTATGACGGCCATGCCTTCAACACCGTCATCGGGGGGGAATTGACCCGCTCGGGCGCCAGGACGTGGTACTTCGTGACGGTCGATAATGCCTTCGGCAGTAACGTCGAAGCCTCGCTATCGACCATTGTCCGCAACAATGGCGGTACCGTTCTCGGCAGCGTCCGCCATGCGCTCGGCGAGCCAGATCTTTTCGCCAAGTTGCGCCAGGCCTCCGCGTCCGGGGCGCAGGTGATCGGCTTGGTCAATGCCGGCCAGGACATGATCAATGCCGTGCGCGAAGCTTTCGATCTGCTCCGCGTCAGCAAGGGGCAGACCATGCTGGCCGCCGTTGCCACCGCCCTGAACGACGTGCACCTGATGAAACCGCAATTGGCGCAAGGCCTGCGTCTGTCCCATTCGTTCTACTGGAACATGGATGCCCAGTCGCGTGCCTGGTCGATGCGTTTCTTCGAGCGCACCGGCGCCATGCCGAGCGATCTGCAGGCTGGCGTGTATTCGTCGCTGACGCATTACTTCAAGGCGGTCAAGGCCGGCAACAGTGATCTTGGCAGTGTCGTTGTCAAAACCATGCGCGAAATCCCGATCAAGGATCCGATCGTCCGCAATGCCCGCCTGCGTGAAGACGGACGGATGATCCACGATGTCTTCCTGCTGCGGGTGAAGACCCCGGCGGAAGTGAAGGAGCCGTGGGACTACCTGGAGATCCTGCGCAGCGTTCCCGGTGAGCGGGCGTTCCGCCCGCTGGCCGAAGGCGGTTGTCCGCTGGTTGCAGGCAAACCCTCAGTCCAGTAAGGCGCGCCCATCGCCGGCGAGATAGCGCTTTGCTGACTCATAGCCGACCAGAAACAGTGTTTCCAGATTTGAACGTGACCAGTCGAGGGCTTCCGCCAGATGGTCCTTGGGGATGTCGAAGGGCACCTTGAATAACTGGCGCTCATTGTTGCGGTTATGGACGGCTTCAAAAATCTTGGTGTCGTCGCGGGCAATTTCCACCAGTGGTGTGATGATCGACAGTAGCCAGGCATCGTAGAGATCGCGTGGCGTGCGCATCAGCTCATCGGCGCCGAGCACGTCGAAGACGACGATTCGCTTCACGTCCGGTTCGTGATCGACCAGCGCCTTGTAGTTGAGGCAGTCGTGGGCAGCCCCTTCGTAGTAGAACTTTTCGATGCCGCTTTTCGGGTCGATGATCGGGTAGGGCGGATAAAGGAAGGGAAATGCCAGCGCGGCGCGGCAATGGTCGGCGTTGATTGCGTCCTTGGCAAAGTTCTCCATGCGCCGGTCGCTGATGTTGTAGGCGTTGATGTAGAAGGCGGGAACGATATGGCGCAAGGCCGCGAAATCAACCGTTTCCTCAAGGAAAGGCACGTTGGCGCAGAGTCCCAGGCTTTTTGGGCTGAGGTCGCTCGGGCAGGCGCTGGTGAACAGCAGTTGTACCCAGTCGGAAAACAGCTTTTCCATGGCCGAGTCGCCGTGCTGGGTGGCGATGGTCTGGGCCAGCGGGTTCATCGCCAGCAAGCGGCGATAAAGGTCGGCGTTGGCGCCGGATTTCTGGAAGACCTTGTAGTTGACCGGGAAGTGATCGTAGATGGCGTCGGCCACACCCATCTCGGTGGTCCGCCGCAGCGCTTCGATCGGCGTGCCCTTGGCCGGCGCCACGTAGAGCAGGCCGATGAGGGCGCCGGCACCGGCGGTGGAAATGACATCGAATTTGACGCCGGCTTCGGCAAAAGCTACCAGTGCGCCCGACATCAGGGTTGCATTCGGGGCGCCGCCGCCCAGGACCAGTGCAGTTTTCGCCATGCCTTGTCTCCAGCAAGAGAACGGCGGGTGGGCAGCGGGAGCCGGCGCCAGATTGGCCAGATCAGGCGGTCAGCTGCTTGAACAGCTCCTTGATCGCCGCCACCTTGTCGTTCAGGGTGGGTGAATGACGAGAGAATAGCAGCTTGTCCTGCCCGGCGAGTTTGTAGCTACGGTTTTTCTGGATCAGGTTGATGATGCGGATCGGCTCGATCGGTGCCAGCTTGGCGAATTCGGGGCTGAACTGGACGACGATCTGCTCGCTGGTGGCGTCGAGCTTGGCGACACAATACGGTTTCACCAGCAGGCGCGCACGGTGCGTGGCAAGCAGCGACTGGGCCTGTGGCGGCAGTTCGCCGAAGCGGTCGATCAACTCCTCCTGCAGTGCATCGATTTCTTCAGCCGCATCACAGTTGGCCAGCCGCTTGTAGAGGGTGAGGCGTTCGTGCACGTCCGGTGCATAGGCATTTGGCAGCAGCGCCGGTGTGTGCAGGTTGATCTCGGTCGCAATGCCGAGCGGTTGTGTCAGGTCCGGCTCCTTGCCCTGTTTCAGTGCGGCAACGGCGCGATTGAGCATCTCCGTAAAGAGATTGAAACCGACTTCCTGCATTTCGCCCGACTGGTTGTCGCCGAGCACCTCGCCGGCACCGCGGATTTCCAGGTCGTGCATGGCCAGATAAAAACCGGAGCCCAGCTCTTCCATGTGCTGGATGGCCTCCAGCCGCTGTTTCGCCTGCTTGGTCAGCCCGGAGCCTTCCCCGACGCCGTCGTGGGTCAGCAGGTAGGCATAGGCCTGATGGTGCGAGCGGCCGACGCGGCCGCGCAACTGGTGCAGCTGCGCCAGACCGAACTTCTCGGCGCGGTTGATCAGGGTGGTGTTGGCGTGCGGGTTGTCGATGCCGGTCTCGATGATCGTCGTGCACAGCAGCAGGTTGGCGCGCTGCTGGGTGAAGTCGCGCATCACCCGTTCCAGCTCGCGCTCGTTCAGCTGGCCGTGGCCGACGACGATGCGCGCTTCCGGCACCAGCTTGGCCAGTTTCTCGCGCATGTTCTCGATGGTATCAACCTCGTTGTGCAGGAAGTACACCTGGCCGCCGCGCTTCAGTTCGCGCAGCACGGCTTCGCGGATGATGCCGTCGGAGAGCCGGGAGACGAAAGTCTTGATGGCCAGGCGCTTTTGCGGCGCGGTGGCGATCACCGAGAAATCACGCAGGCCTTCGAGCGACATCGCCAGCGTGCGCGGTATCGGCGTTGCGGTGAGCGTCAGCACATCGACCTCGGCACGCAGATTCTTCAGGCTTTCCTTCTGGCGCACGCCGAAACGGTGCTCTTCGTCGATGATGACCAGCCCGAGCCGGTCGAACTTCATTTCCTTCGACAAGAGCTTGTGCGTACCGATGATGATGTCGAGCTTGCCCTCGGCCAGCTCGTGCATCGCCTGCGTGCTTTCCTTGGCCGTCTTGAAGCGGGAGATTTCAGCGATACGCACCGGCCACTCGGCGAAGCGGTCGCAGAAGGTCTGGTAGTGCTGCTCGCAGAGCAGGGTGGTCGGGCAGAGCACCGCCACCTGGCGGCCGCCGGCGACGGCACAGAAGGCCGCACGCAGGGCAACCTCGGTCTTGCCGAAGCCGACATCGCCACAGACCAGGCGGTCCATCGGCTTGCCTGATTTCATGTCCTCCACGACGGCGGCGATGGCGTTGGCCTGATCGACGGTTTCCTCGAAGCCGAAACCGTCGGCGAAGGCGTCGTAGTCGTGCGCCTTGAAATCGAAGGCATGCCCCTGGCGGGCAGCGCGCACGGCGTAGAGCGCCAGCAATTCGGCGGCGGTGTCACGGGCCTGCTGGGCGGCGCGGCGCTTGGCCTTCTCCCATTGCTGCGAGCCGAGCGTATGCAGCGGAGCCGCTTCCGGCTCTTTGCCCGAGTAGCGGGAGATGACATGCAACTGCGAGACCGGCACATAGAGCTTGGCCTCGTTGGCGTAGTGCAGTTCGAGGAATTCGTTGTCGCCCTCGCCGAGGTCAAGGTGCACCAGCCCCTGATAGCGGGCGATGCCATGCTGTTCGTGCACCACCGGGTCGCCGACCTTGAGTTCGGTCAGGTCGCGCAGCCAGTTTTCCAGCGAGGCCTTGCGCTGCGCGTCGCGCTGGGCGCGGCGGGCCTTGGCCGACGGGCTGCCGGCGTAGAGCTCGGCTTCGGTGATGAAAGCGATGTCGCCGGCAAGGAAGCCGCCAAAGAGCGGGCCAACGCCCAGCCCGAAGCGGGATTGGCCGGCGAGGAAACTGGCCGGGTCGGCTGCGGCGTCGGCCTTGATTCCGTGCTCGCCGAGCAGTTCGGCCAGTGTTTCGCGGCGCCCGGCGGAATCGGCGAGAAGCAGGGTGCGGCCGGGGAATGTCGCGAGAAAATCCTTGAGCGCGCTGAGCGGGTCGTCTGCCCGGCGGTCGACTGCTACTGGCGGTACCGGCTGGACGGAGGCCGTGCTACCGCTGCCGAGCGCGAGATCGAGGCGTCCGTGCGGGCGGGCGGCGACAAAGAACTGCTCCTCGCTGAGGAACAGGTCGGCCGGCGGCAGCAGTGGCCGTGCCCGGTCGCCCGAGTGCATCTGGTAGCGCGACTGGGTCTCGCGCCAGAAGTCGCGAATGGCTTCAGGAACATCGTTGTGCAGGCAGAGAACGGCATCGGCCGGCAGGTAGTCGAAGAGGGTGGCGGTTTCCTCGAAGAACAGTGGTAGCCAGTATTCGATACCCGCCGATGGTGTTCCGGCGGAGATGTCGCGATAGATGCCCGATTTTGCCGGATCACCTTCAAAGGTTTCGCGGAAACGTTGGCGGAAACGGGTCCGTCCGGCGTCGTCCATGGGGAACTCACGGGCCGGCAGGAGGCGTATTTCCGGCACCGGATAGAGGGTGCGCTGGCTGTCGACGTCGAAGGTCTTGATGTTCTCCACTTCGTCGTCGAACAGGTCGAGCCGGTACGGCAAGGCCGAACCCATCGGATAGAGGTCGATCAGACCGCCCCGGATGGAAAATTCACCCGGCGACACCACCTGGGTGACGTGGGTGTAGCCGGCCAGCGCCATCTGCTTGCGCAGCGCTTCGGCATCGAGCGCCTCACCGACCTTGATGAAGAAGGTGTAGGCCGCCAGCCAGGCGGGGGGCGACAGGCGGTAGAGCGCCGTTGAGGCGGGCAATAACAGGATGTCGCACTCGCTGCGGGTAATCGCGTAGAGCGTCGCCAGACGCTCGGAGACGAGGTCGTGATGCGGCGAAAAACTGTCGTAGGGCAGGGTTTCCCAGTCCGGCAGCAGGCTGACGCGCAGATCAGGCGCAAACCAGGGGATTTCCTCCAGCAGGCGCTGGGCATCAGCGGGGTTGGCGGTCAGCACCACCAGCAGTCGCTTGCCGTCAGCCAGGCGGGCAAGCGCCAGTGCATCGGCCGAGCCGGTCAGTGGCGGCAGTGCAAGACGCTGCTCCGGGCGTGGGAGCGGCGGCAAGGGCAGGAGAGAGGATAGGCGTGGCGGCATGGGGGTTCGCATTATAGCGGTTGCCACGGGGGCGCCCCAAACGTCCGAAGTCTTCCCGTTCCGCTGGTGGGCGTTGTCGAGTTCGCCAGCCGCAGGTTTGCCGCCGTCAGCTGCCGGGTAATGCCACGAAGGGGGCAAAGTGGTCGACATTCCGCCAGCGACTTGGCATGATCATATGCCATTTAAAAGTACACTCCCGTGTAACCCCCCTCTGCCGGAGAGTCATGCTGCCCGCACTGTGCTGTTTCCATCTGCCAAGCGTTCTTTCTGCCTATGCTGCAGCCAGGCGGAACGCATGAGCCTGCTCGACCGGAAGCGCTTTGCCGCACCATTCGGCAGCCTGCGTTTCCGCATGCTGGCGGCACTGATCCTTGCCGTATGGGTGGTGTTCGGCCTCTATGCAGCGCTGACCATTTCCTATCGCCAGGAGCGGCTGACCGCATCGCTGCTTGACCGTACCGAGCGCCTGGCAACCTTGATGGCCGAATCGCTGGCGCGGCCGATGTACGACTTCAACGGGCTGGCGGTGCTCAGCACGGTCAATGCCATCGGTGCTGATCCCGATTTGGTCAGTGTCAGCGTCAGCGATCTGGAGGGCATTGAAATCGCTGCTGCCGGCGCACCGCGCTTTGACCCCGCAGAGGTGTTCACGGCAACACGGCGCATCGTCTATCGTGACCATCAGCGCTCGGTCGATGTCGGACGCCTGACGCTGGCCCATTCACGGGCGCCGCTGGCGGTCGAATATCGTGTTCTCGTGATCAATTCGATTCTCGTAACCGGCTTGCTCGGTCTCGTACTCGGCCTGGTCATCTTTCTGATCTTCCGGCGCATCGGGCGGCCGCTCAACGATATCCTGCATGCGCTCGACCAGCTCGAACACGGCGAGACGCAGGTCGCGCTGTCCGGCGTCGATCGCGAGGATGAAATCGGCCGGATTTCGCTGGCCGTGATGCGTTTTCGCGATGCCATTGTCAGCCGCCGCTTCGCCGAGGATGAGACGCGGGCGCTGCTGGCAGAGCAGAACGCCGTCCTCAACAACGCGCTGGTCGGCATTCTGGTCACTCACCAGCGGCTCATCGTCTCCTGCAACAATCGGCTGGAAACGCTGTTTGGCTATGCGACTGACGAACTGACCGGAAAACCGGTCACCCTCCTTTTCGACTCGGAAACCGCCTTTGACCGCCTTGCCATGGAAACGCGGACCGTCTTTTCTCGTGGCGAGAGCTATTCACGCGAACTGACATTGCGTCGCAAGGACGGCCAGTCGTTCCCGGCGGCCATGACCGGAAGAGCCAACGATGCCAATGAACCCGACGGCACGCGCACCTGGATCATTGCCGATATCACCGAGCGCCGACAGGCCGAAGAAGAAGTCCAGCGCTATCGTCAGCACCTTGAGTCACTGGTTGCCGAGCGGACGGAAGAGCTGGTCAAGGCCCGCGAGGAGGCGGATCTGGCCAACCAGGCCAAGGGCAGCTTCCTGGCAGCGATGAGTCATGAAATCCGCACACCGATGAACGCCATCATCGGCATGTCGGGTCTGGCACTGAAAAGCGGTCTTGAGCCGCGGCAGCATGAGTACGTGCGCAAGGTCAACGTTTCGGCCCGCCTGCTGCTTGGCATCATCAACGACATACTCGACATTTCCAAGATCGAATCGGGGCGCCTGCAGCTGGAGATGACCGGCTTTTCGCTGCGCAACGTGATCGATGGCATCGCCACCTTTGCCAACCAGCTGGCTGACGAGAAGGATTTGCGCCTGAGCCTTGAAATCGCGCCGGAGGTGCCGTGTTATCTGGTCGGCGATCCCTTGCGGCTGACGCAGATCCTGACCAATCTGGTCGGCAATGCGGTCAAGTTCACCAGCCACGGCGGGGTCGCGGTGCGTTGCGCCTGTCAGGAAGTCGTCGATGGCAAGGCCATGCTCAAGTTTTCGGTAGCCGATACCGGCATCGGCTGGTCTCCGGAAGAACTGGGCAAACTCTTTCAGCCGTTTTCACAGGCAGATACTTCGACTGCCCGCCGCTACGGCGGTACCGGCCTCGGTCTGGCCATTTCCCGCGAGCTGGTGACGATGATGGGCGGACGGATATGGGTCGAGAGTACGCCGGGGCAGGGCAGCACCTTCCAGTTCGTTGTGCCGCTGCTGATCGCCGATGATGTCTGGCGCGAACGGCTTGATGCGCTTGCGGCAGAGAGCACCGCCGGCGATCTGGCGCCGCCTGTGTTGCCGAACGGAATGCGGGTGCTGCTGGCGGAAGACAATCGCTTCAACCAGGAAATGGTCCTCGAAATTCTTGGTGAGATCGGCGTCATCGCCGAGGTGGTCGAGAATGGGCAGCAGGCGCTTCGGCGATTGCTGGAGAAGGATTTCGATCTGGTCCTGATGGACATCATGATGCCGGAGATGGACGGCCTGCAGGCGACCCGGCTGATTCGCCAGAATGCGCGCTGGAATGCGCTGCCGATCATTGCCCTGACCGCCAATGCCGGTCTCGAAGACCGGGAACGCTGCCTGGTCATCGGCATGAACGATGTATTGACCAAACCTTTCGAGCCGGCGGATCTGTACCGCGTCCTCAATTTCTACGCCCCGAAAAGCAACACCGAGGTGGCATCGCTGCCGGCTGCAGCCGGCACGGCAGCGGACGAGTCTGGCGTCATCGCCAATATCGCAACTCCTGCCGCAGCCTCTGTTGCTGCTGATGCTGCGGAATTGCCCCACTTGCCGGGCATCGACCAGGCACTGCTGCTGCAACGCATGAAGGGGCGGGTGGCCAGCTGCCGCCGCTTGCTCCTTCTTTTTCGCGAACACTATGCTGAGGGCGCTGCCCGGCTGCGTACCCTGCAGGCTGAAAACGACCGGGAAACGCTCCATCGTTTCGTACATTCGCTCAAGGGCGCTGCCGGCAGCCTTGGTGCAGAACGTCTGCAGCAGCTGGCTGCCCAGCTGGAAACGCTCGTCACCGAGGGGAGTGACCGGGCGGCAGAAGATGCGGCAATCGCGGCGGTCATCGCAGCGCTCGATGAGCTGCTTCCGGGATTGCGCGTGATTCAGTAGCGGCCCGCGTGGGGGCTTAGCGGTGCAGATGCTGCTGGAACCAGCGCACGGTTTTCACGGCAGCAGCATTTGCGCTCGCTTCATTTCCTTCCGGGCTGCCATCATCGGCCGCCAACCGTTCGACGCTGACCAGCGCCGGGATATGCGGCCGGGCCCGTTGCAGGTTGGTTGCGGTGCGATCATCCGCTGCATCGACGAGCATCAGCACGGGCGCCTGCAAGACCTTGAGAAACTGTAATCCGGCAAGGTCGATCAGACCGCCATGACAGACCAGCGCCCGTACTTCGTTGTCGCGCAGCGCAGCGACGCGGGCCGCCAATGGGGTTGTAGCGCCGGCGGCGACAAGTCCGATCGGCTGCTCGGTGATACTTTCGCTGTCCATCAATCGTCGCAGATGCGCGATGACTGCCAGCAGCCTTTCCACAAGGTGTGGCAGATGGCTTTCGGCATCGGCGTAGTGGCACTCGCTCTCGATCAGCAGGTCAATGGTGAGTGTGCCGAACCCCGCCTGATGCAGGCGTTGGTCGGCATCGCCGCTGGCGGAAAAGGCTGCGCTGCCGCAGCCGGCAACAAACAGGATCAGTCCCTGGCTGTGCGCCGGCAAGACCAGATCGCCTTCCAGCGTTGCGTGCGCCAGTACGAGGTCGAGGTGTCGATGCTCAAGGATCATGCAACCCCCAGGTGGACGGGAATGCGGCGCGCCCCGAAAGCTTTTTCAAAGTGACCGAAACGTCCGGCGATGGTCTCGCCGCAGGCCGGGCAGCGTGCATCGGCAGTGACTTCGTAGTGCCTGATCTCGTACCAGTCACGCACTATCAGGGCCTTGTTGCAGGCCGGGCAGAAAGTGCTGCCGCCCTCGCTGTCATGCACGTTTCCGGTATAGACATAGTGAAGCCCCTGATCCAGCGCGATACGCCGTGCACGCTTCAGCGTGGCTGCCGGGGTTGCCGGGATACTGTCGAGTTTCCAGTCCGGGTGAAAGGCCGTGAAATGTAGCGGTACCTCCGGTCCAAGTTCGCGTGCCACCCAGGTGGTGAGGGCCTTCAGTTCCTCATCCGAATCGTTGAGGCCGGGGATGAGCAGGGTGGTGATCTCCAGCCAGCAGTCGCTTTCGTGGTGCATCCAGGCCAGCGTGTCGAGGACCGGCTGCAGGTGCGCGCCGCACTGCCGAAAATAGAAGTCGTCGGTGAAACCCTTGAGATCGACATTCGCCGCATCCATGACCGCAAAAAATTCTTTTGCCGGCGCGGCGTGGATGTAGCCCGCCGTCACCGCAACATTGAAGATGCCACGCGCCCGGCAGGCGACGGCAGTGTCGATGGCGTACTCGGCAAAGATCACCGGGTCGTTGTAGGTGTAGGCGACCGATCTGGCGCCATGATTCAGGGCGGCGTCGGCGATGGCCTCCGGTGTGGCGCTGTCCATCAAGCGGTCCATGTCGCGTGATTTCGAGATATCCCAGTTCTGGCAGAACTTGCAGGCCAGGTTGCAGCCCGCCGTGCCGAAGGAGAGCACCGAACTGCCGGGGTAAAAGTGGTTGAGCGGTTTTTTCTCGATCGGGTCGATGCAGAAGCCGGACGAGCGCCCCCACGTGGTCAGCTGCATGGCGCCACCCACGTTCATGCGCACGAAGCAGGCGCCGCGCTGCCCCTCGTGCAGCTTGCAGTCGCGTGGGCAGAGGTCGCACTGGATCCGCGCCCCCCCTTCTATGGGGTGCCACCAGCGTCCGGGATGCAGAGCTTCGGGTGTTGCCATCAGGCTTCCTTCCATTTCTCGACGCGATAGCGCGAGAGTTTGACCGAATCGCTCCAGAAATCTGCGGGAAAACCGGCTTTCTGTTTCAGCTGGGCCATGAACTGGTGTGCTTCTGGCAATTGTTCCCAGACCTGCGGCAGGAAGGTCGAGCGTCGGCCGCCGCATTCGAAAATGACCCCATCGATGGTCGGGCGCAGCTGGGCGAGGGCCTCCGCTTCACTGGCAAAGGCCATCGGTTCGGCTGGCGTCAGCAGCGAAACCTCAACACGCGTGCGCTCCAACTCGGCAGCCGCCAGTGGTGCAAAGCGGGGGTCGCGGAAGGCCGCCGCTACGGCATTTGCGCGGACATCGTCGGCAAGCGGGCGCCAGGCTTCCAGGCTACCGATGCAGCCACGCAGGGCGCCTTGTTGCGTCAGGGTGACAAAGCAGGCGCCAGGCTGAGACAGCGCCGCCGGGATGTCCGAAAATCCAGGCGCTTCCGTAGCCGCAAGCGGGACAGGTGCATGAGCCGGTATGCCGAACTCGCCGGCAATGGCGGTGCGCGCAAGTTGCAGCAGTGTCGGGCCGAGCGATTCAGTGCTCATGTCTGCTTTCTTCACTCCGGTATTCGGCAAAGGTGAAGCCGCCATAACCGACAACACGGCTGCGGTCGCCGGCCGTGTCGCCTGAATTGCGCAGGTCGACCAGATGGCTGCCGAGGTGGTGGCGCCGTGCCGCCAGCAACAGCCCGTTCAGCGGTGTCGCGCCACAGGCTTCATCGTGGCTGATGCTCGGGTCGAAGGCGACGATACGTGCCGCCGTATGGCTGTCGATCTCGCAGGCAGCGGCATAAGGCAGGTAATGCGAGAGGTCGGAACTGACCACGATCAGGGTTTCCGGGCCGCCCCACAAACGCTCCAGCACCTCGGCAACCGCATCGGTGGAGGCGTGGCCGACGGCCAGTGGCAGTAAGCGGAAATCCTTGAGCACACGCTGCAGAAAAGGCAACTGCACCTCCAGCGAGTGCTCCTGCGCATGGGGTGGATCGGCGATGACCACCTGCGGCAGATCGACCAGGGTAGCCGCCGCTTCGCGGTCGATTTCGACCCGGCCGAGCGGCGTCGAAAAATACGCGACGCTGGGCAAGGCCAGACCATTGACACCGATTCGATGCGTCGGACCGAGCAATACCACGCGGCGAATGCGCTCAGCAGCGGGTGTCAGCAGTGAATAGACACTGGCCGCAATCGGCCCGGAGTAGATGTACCCCGCATGCGGAACAATGATCGCCTTCGGCGCTTCGGCAGCCGCTGCCGTGTCGTGTGTCACTGCACGCAACAGCTTGTCCACCTCGTCTTCCAGTGCCGTCGCACTGCCGGGATAAAACATTCCGGCGACGGCTGGCAATCGAACATCAGTTGTCATGATTAGCCCTCCCTATTCACTATAGGAGCGGCAAAGGGACGAATGCAAGCAAGCTTGAATCGTGCGCTCCGATGGCAGGCTCAGATAGTCGCCCAGCCAGCCACGCATCCCGCCGCGATGGCGGCAAAGACAGTAACGATGCGGCGGGCAAGCGGGCGGCCGGCAACACTGACAACAATGCCCAGCTTGAAAACTAGGTTGGCCAGCGTTGCCAGCAGGATCGCTGTCGTTGCCTCGCTCGCTGCCAGTTTTCCCTGGCCGAACAGGCGCAGGCTGGACAAGGTTATTGCATCGACATCGGTCAAGCCGGAGACAAGCGCTACGGCATACAGGCCGAGCTTGCCAGCATGCTCGGAGAGTGCTGCGGAGAGCAGCAGGACGACGGCGTAGATGGCACCGAAAGTGAGTGCCGTGAACAACTCGGTCGGGTTGCGCAGATCGAGTTCCGGCAATTCGGTTCCCCTTTCCAGCTTGCGCCAGGCATAGGCAACGAAGGCGATGCCGGCGATGAGGCCACCGAGCAGCACCGGCACCAGCGTCGGCAGGATGCCGGGCTGAACGATGGCAGCGACGCCGCCAAGGCGGACCAGCACGATCAGATTGGCGGTGAGGATGACAACCAGACTGAGCTGGGTCAGTGCAGCGCTGTCGCGGGCGTGCCGCGCATAGACCAGCGTAGTCGCTGTGCTCGAGGCGAGGCCGCCGAGCAGGCCGAGCAGCGGGGCGCCATGACGCTGGCCGACAATGCGCAGGGCGGCATAGCCGGCCAGGCTGACACCGGAGATGAGCACCACCATCCACCAGACCTGATAGGGGTTGAGGGTGTCGTAGGGGCCGAAATTCCGGTCGGGCAGAATCGGCAGGATGATCAGCGAGAGCACGCAGAACTGCAGCACCGAGGTGATGTCGCGGCGCGTCAGCTGCTTCGACACCGTCTGCATTTCGGCCTTGAAGTAGAGCAGCACGGTGGTCAGGATGGTCAGCATCACCGCCAGGGTCCGATAGCCGTACCAGATCATCGCTCCGTAGCAGAAGACCAGCAGCAGGGCGACGACCGAGGTGGTGCCGGGGTCGTTGGCATCGGGCTGGCGGTGGTAGGCCGAGATCATCATGGCGCCGACGACGATCAGCCCGGCAGCCAGCAACCAGGGCGACTCCGTGCGCACAGCGAGCAGCGCACAGACGGTACCGAGCAGCGAGACCAGCGCGAAAGTCCGTAAACCGGCACGCGAGGCCGGATTGCGCTCGCGTTCAAGTCCCATCAAGAGACCAATGCCGAGTGAGAGCAGGAAGGCCTGGATGAACTCCAGGCCGATATCGGAAAGCAGGTGGCCGTTAGTCATGGGTAGGGGCAGCTCAGGTTCGCTTCCGTTGTCGGAGTACAATCTCCCTTTCCATGAAATTACGCCATGCCCCGCCATTTCGCAATTGTCCCGGCCGCCGGTAGCGGCTCCCGTTTCGGCGCCGAACTGCCCAAGCAGTACCTGCCGCTGGCAGGCCGTCCGCTGATCTATCACACCCTGCTGGCGCTCTGCCGCTCGCCGCACATCGAGCGCGTGCTGGTGGTGCTGGCGCCGGATGACCGGCATTGGCGCGCGCACGATTGGCGCGATCTCGGCCCCAAGCTGGAGACGGTCTACGCTGGCGGTGCCACGCGCGCCGAGAGCGTCCTTGCCGGTTTGCAGGCAGCGGCTACTGCCGCAGCCGACGACGATTGGGTGCTGGTTCACGATGCTGCGCGTCCCTGCCTTTCGCAGGCAATGCTCGACGCGCTGGTGAACGAACTGCGTGACGATCCGGTCGGTGGCTTGCTTGCCGTGCCGGTCGCGGATACCCTGAAACGGGCCGGAGACCAAAATCGGGTCGCCGCCACCGAGCCGCGCGATGGCCTGTGGCAGGCGCAGACGCCGCAGATGTTCCGCTACGCAGCATTGCATCGGGCGCTGGAAGCCGGCTGCAGCGTTACCGATGAAGCTGGCGCCATTGAAGCGACGGGTGAGGCGCCGAAACTGGTGAAAGGCGATGCCAGCAACCTCAAGGTGACTTTTCCCGCCGACCTTGCGCTGGCCGAGTTGATACTGTTTTCAAGGAAGGGTTCATGAGCGGGATGACTGCGATGGCGACACCGATTCGCATCGGTCAGGGCTTCGATGTGCACGCACTGGTGCCAGGCCGGAAAATGATCATCGGCGGGGTCGATATCCCGCACGACAAGGGCTTGCTGGGCCACTCCGACGCTGATGTGCTGCTGCATGCAATTACCGACGCGCTGCTTGGCGCGGCTGCACTCGGCGACATCGGCCGGCACTTTCCTGATACCGACGATCGCTGGCAGGGGGCCGACAGCCGGGTACTCCTGCGCGCGACGGTCGGGCTGCTGGCGCAGGCGGGCTGGCAGGTGGTGAATGTCGATTCGACGATCATCGCCCAGCAGCCAAAGATGGCGACCTTCATTCCGCAGATGGTCGAAAATATAGCTGCGGACCTGATGATTGCAACCGGGGGAGTGAACGTGAAAGCTAAAACAACAGAACGTCTGGGATTTACCGGAAGAGGAGAGGGGATTGCGGCCGATGCCGTAGTGCTCATCGCCCATGTCGGTTGAGGTCGTTGTACCGGCCGGTGCCCGGTTCTTCTTCGCACTGTGGCTGCCAACTGAAGCGGCACACAGCCTGCATACCGTTGCTGGTGGTGTTGTTGGCCGCTGCGGCGGTCGCCTGATGCGCGAAGACGCCCTGCACATGACGCTTGCCTTTCTGGGCGAAGTGCCGGAGCGGCGTCTGGAGGAATTGCAGGCACTGGCAGCTACCGTTCGCCTGCCGCAAGTGCAGGTCCGGCTCGACCGCCTGGGATTCTGGAACCACAATCACGTCCTCTGGGCTGGATCGAAATCCGCGCTGCCCGAAATCGCGGCACTGGCAGACAAGCTGCAGGCAGTGATGCTCGAAGCCGGCTTCCTGACCGAAGTGCGCCCCTTTGCCCCGCATGTCACCATGCTGCGCAAGCTGCTGCATCCCGGCACGCTGCCCGATCTCGCGCCGGTGGAATGGACTGCTGCGGAATTCGTACTGGCCAAATCGTGGCGCTCGGACCGTGGCTCGGCCTACGAGACGGTGGCTCACTGGCCCCTGCAGGAAGTCGTCGGGCAACTGTAAGCAAGATGCTGGTGTGACGGATTGATCCGTACTTCCATCAACCTGGAAAAAACAGCTAACCACAGCGAGCACGGCGAAAAAACAACGGCCTGCATTATTTTGATGCTTCACCCAACGGGTAAAGTGCGGCAAACCCGCAAACCAAGGGTTTTCGTCGTGCCCGCCGTGTCGCCGTGGTTTGAACTGGGGTTTTAGGCATCAAGCAGTTTTTACTTCGTGATCTTCGTGTCCTTTATGCGCTTCGTGCTTAGCCGGCTTTCCGTTTCAGGACATTCTGCCTGAGCGCGCGTGTCGATCAGGGCAGGCGCAGGGTGGCGATCAGCCCGCCGCCTTGACGTGGTAGCAGGGTTAGCGAGCCACCGTGCAAGCGTGCAATGCGCTCGACAATCGCCAGGCCGAGCCCCGTCCCCGTGGCATCTGTCCGCGCATTTTCCAGGCGCGTAAATGGGCGTTTCATGCGCTCGACTTCGTCCGCCGGTATTCCTGGTCCGCGATCCATCACCTCGATGCACAGTGCATCTCCCTCACGGCGGGCCGCCAGCGTTATTTCGCCCCCCCCATATTTCCGCGCATTCTCGATCAGGTTGCCGATTGCGCGCCGGATGGCCATCGGCCGCAGCATCACCCCCGGAATCTGGCCGGCCGGGTCACCTGACCCGGAAACCGCCACTTGCAGCGGTGCGCCAAGGCGGGCATAGCGGGCGCCGATTTCTTCCAATAGCTGGCTAATGTCGGTCAGCACCAGCGCCTCGTCGCTGGCGGCGCGCGCGTAATCGAGAAACTGCGCAATGATCGCGTCCATCTGTTCGATGTCGGCCGTAATTGCTTCGCGCACACTCTCATCGCTGACCGACATTTCGGCTTCAAGGCGCAGTCGCGCAAGCGGTGTGCGCAGATCGTGCGAAATGCCGGCAAGCACTTCGGCGCGCTCATGTTCGATATGCGAGAGGTTTTCCGACATCTGGTTGAAGGCCGTGGCCACCTGTTTCAGTTCGTCGGCGCCGGAAATGGCCACCGGTGCCGGATGGCGGCCTCGGCCGACCTCGGCGGCCGCAGCCGCCAGCGAGCGCAGCGGACGGGTGACACGCGAGACGATCCACCACGTCACCAGCAGCGCCAGCGCCAGCGAAGCTGCCCCCCAGCCCAGCCAGTGCCAGGGAAGATGGCGGTCGGCACGCTCACGCGGCAGCATGACCCAATACTCGTCGGCGTCGTCGGCGTCATCGCCGTCGCTGACATCGAGCTGGAAACTGGCCCAGATGCCTTCTTCGCCATTCACGGCAAAAGCCAGTCGCGTGTGCGCACCGAGCATCTTTCGGGTTTCCATGCGGAAGAGGTCGTAGAAGGCGTTGTCCGGCAGCGGCTCGGCCACATCCTCTGGCTCGGCCGGATAAAGGCGGATACCTTCGCGCTCTGACAGTTCGATGAGCAGGTCGCGGCGTTTTTCTGGCGCGGCGGCAAGCAGTGCGGCGTGAGTCAGATTGGCGGCACTTGTGGTCAGCTGGGCCAGTTGCCGTGCGCGCGGTTCGCGCGCCGCCAGCTCGAACAGCGCAGCCCAGATACTGACGGTGACGATGATGAGCAGGCTGACCAGCAGGAAGGTACGGACCAGCAGGGTGCGTGGGAGGAGGGTCATCCTGGAAGTCTAATTAAGCTAGAAAAAGCAGTTAACCACAGCGAACACGGCGAGCACGGCGAGCACGGCGAAAAGACAAGGGCTTGCATTGTTTTGATGCATCACCCGATGAGTGGCGTGCGGCAAGCCAGCAAACCAAGGATTTTCGCCGTGCCCGCCGTGTCGCCGTGGTTGCGGCTTTCAAATCTCATTTTTCCTTCCCGTCCGGGATGAAGACATAACCGAAGCCCCACACCGTCTGGATGTAGCGGGGTGTGGCCGGGTCCGGTTCGATCAGTTTGCGCAGCCGCGATACCTGCACGTCGATGGCGCGGTCGAAGGGGCCTTGTTCGCGGCCACGCGCCAGCGTCATCAGGCGGTCGCGCGAAAGCGGCTGACGCGGGTGCTGCAGCAGCACCTTGAGCACGGCGAACTCGCCGGTGGTCAGGGGCAGGTGTTCGTTACCGCGCTTCAAGGTGCGTGCCGCCAGATCGACCTCGATATCGGCAAAGCCGACGACCTTTTCCTCGCTTGCCGGGGCGCCTGGGGCATTGCTGCCGCGTCGGCGCAGCACGGCCTGGATGCGGGCGAGCAGCTCGCGCGGGTTGAATGGCTTGGGCAGATAGTCGTCGGCGCCCATTTCCAGCCCGACGATACGGTCGATCTCGTCGCCCTTGGCGGTGAGCATGATGATCGCCTGTTGTGGTTCGGCCGCCCGCAGCCGACGGCAGATCGACAGCCCATCCTCGCCCGGCATCATCAGGTCGAGCACGATCAGGTCAAAGGCTTCGCGTGTCAGCGCCTTGTCCATGGTGCTGCCGTTCTCGGCGCTCTTGACGGAAAACCCCTGCTCACCGAGATAGCGGGTCAGCAGGTCACGCAGGCGGAGGTCGTCGTCGACAACCAGGATTTTCTTTTGGCTCATGGCGCAAATCCTAGCCGAAGATGCCACCTTCGGCACATTCCATCTTACAAAGCTTTACAATTCGGCCGTCGTAAACAAACTTCGCTTACATGTCCGCCTCAGGATGCCAATTGTGGCAATCGGCCACCCGGTACGAACGAGGTGAGATCATGAGCAAACTCATATTAAGCATGTTGATCGGTGCAATCGTGATGCTGGCAACCACAGATGACTCCAAAAACAGCCTGATGGCGGCGGTTGGTACGGCCGCATTGAGCGTGGCGGAGATGGTGCAGCGATGAAATTGCTGGCTCCGGCGTCTGCCTTGCTCGTCGCGCTGCTGCTTGTTGCAGGCGCGCCGTCGCTGGCCACGGCTGGCGAGCGCGGCGGCTGGATGCGCGTCGGGCAACGGCCCCAGCAACCCCAGTACGACCGCCAATACCAGCAACCGCAGCAACCGTCTCGGCGCAATGAGGGCATGCCGCAAAACCCGCAGAATCCCCAGCGCATGTCGCCGGACGAACGCCGCCAGTTGCGGCGCGACCTGCGCGATGCCGGCCGCGACGTTTACCCGCAACGCGGGGGGCGACGCTAGTCGACACAGCTGCACCACGCAGCCGCAGCGCTGCCTGCGCACCGTTGAATCTGTCGTTGAAGCGCACCTGCGTTTGACTCCGCGTTTGACTCCGCGTGTTATTCCGCGCTGTCTCCTGCCGTCTGGCAGGGTAAAATGCCGCGATGCTTTTCCTGGCTATTGAATCCTCCACCGACATCGGATCTGCCGCCCTCTGGCGCGACGGTGTCATCAGCGAACGCCTGTGTCCGGCCGGCGAGCCCTCGTCGGCAACCTTGCTGCCTCTGGTTGGCGAATTGCTGGTAGAAGCTGGCGTCGGTTTTGCCGACCTGCAGGCAATCGCCTTTGGCGCGGGGCCCGGTTCCTTCACTGGTTTGCGTGTTGCCTGCGGTGTCGCTCAGGGATTGGCGTTTGCGCATGACTTGCCGGTGCTCCCGGTCAGTACGCTGCAGGCGATGGCCAATGCGGTTGCGGCAAACAAGGTTGCGGTGTGCCTGGATGCGCGCATGAGCGAGGTCTATTACGGTATGTACGTCGACGGTGTCGCCATCGACGCTGTCGGGGTTTATCCGCCGGCACTTGTACCCCTGCCGACAGGTGGGGGCTGGGTGGCGGCGGGGAATGCCCTGGCGGCATACCCGGCGCTGATCGAGCGACTGGAGGGGGCTGTCACCACAATACAGCCGGAGATTTTGCCGACAGCGGCCGCTGTTGCCCGTCTGGCCGCTGCGCGGCTGGCGCGCGGCGAGGGTATCGACGCCGGTGAGGCGCTGCCGGTCTATGTCCGCGACAAGGTTGCCTTTACCGTCGCCGAGCGTCTGGCGCGGGGAGGCAAGGCATGAGCGCCGTACTCGCCACCCATATCGAGATGTTGCCGATGAATGTGCGCGATCTCGATGAAATCATCGCTATCGAGGACACGGTCTATCCGTTTCCGTGGACGCGGGGAAATTTTTCCGATTCGCTGGCGGCCGGCTACAGCAGCTGGGTTTGCCGCGTTGGCGGCGAACTGGTCGGTTACATGGTGGTGATGATGGCCGTGGATGAAGCCCATCTGCTCAATATCAGTGTCGACCAGCGCCGGCAGGGTATGGGCTTCGGCGCGCGCCTGTTGCGCCATGCGATGCGTGTGGCGAAAACGCTCGGAGCACGCACGCTGCTGCTCGAAGTGCGCCCATCCAACACGCGTGCGCTTGAACTTTATCGCCACTTCGGCTTTGTCCGCATCGGTGTGCGCAAGGGCTACTACCCGGCTGCAGAAGGCCGCGAAGACGCCATGGTGCTGGTGCATACGCTGGGCGAGGTGTGCGCATGAGTCTCTCGCGTTCACAGATGTTGCACGAAATGGGCCTTGGCCCGATCTGGCGCCTGCGCGATGCGCCGGCCGCAGCCGCTGAAGAAGATTCGGCCGCGTGCAGCCCCGCTGCCGCGCCTGCTGCGTCATCACCCGCACCGACCGCCGCTGCCGTGGCACCAGCGTCAGCGGCAAAGCCTGCAGTGAACATTGCTGCCGAGGCCATTGCCGGTCTGGGTTGGCCGGAGCTGCGTCAAGCAATTTCAACCTGCGGTAATTGTGAACTCTGTCAGGGGCGCAAGCAGGCTGTTCCCGGTGTCGGCGACGAGCGGGCCGACTGGCTGTTCATCGGCGAAGGACCGGGGGCCGAGGAGGATGCGCGTGGTGAGCCTTTCGTCGGGCCGGCCGGCAAGCTGCTCGACGCCATGCTGGCCGCCATCGACCTCAAGCGTGGTGACAACGTTTACATCGCCAATGCCGTCAAATGCCGCCCGCCCGACAACCGGACCCCGGAAGCCCACGAAATGGCCGCCTGCTGGCCCTGGCTCAAGCGCCAGATTGCGCTACTGCGACCGAAGTTGATCGTCCTGCTCGGCCGTGCCGCCATGCATGCCGTGCTGCACGAGGAGCAAGCGCTCGGCGCCAGTCGCGGCAAGCGCTTCGAATACCGCGATGGCGAACTGGTGGTGCCGGTGATCGTTACCTATCACCCGGCCTACCTGCTGCGCAATCTGCCGGACAAGGCCAAGGCCTGGGAAGATCTCTGCTTTGCCCGGCGCACGATGCGCGAACAGCTGGCGGCCGGCAGGGATCTGCCGCTGGAGGCGCACTGAATGACCATACCATCCAGCGGTTTTCGGCGATTTCGTTTCCTTGCCGTGCTGGCTTGCCTGGCGCCCCTGTCGGCGATGGCGCAATCCGGCGACGTCTACTGCCAATATACCTACGGTGGTGAAACGAAGACCCTGCACGTCGTACCGAGCCAAACGCCTTTGACCGTTCCGGCCAAGGCGGTCGGTTCCTGGTTCCTGTTTCGCGCACTCCTCGACGAAGTGCCGGATGCGGCCCCCGGCCTGCTGGCGGCGCTGAAAACCTATGTCTATGTTGCCCGTGACAGTGGGCCGGTACTGATTCATCAGGGGCTTTTCCCTTGGCCAGTTACTGAAACGCCGGTGCAGCCCTTCGGCTTCACCGGCCTGCATCGCGTCTATGAACCGGAAAGTGACGGCGAATTCGAATACTGGTGTTCCACGCAGGCTGCCGGTGAGGTGGTGCGATGAGATCGAAACAGCGTATTGCCGGCCTGCTGGCGTGTGCCGTGATGCTGCTGCCGCAGTGGGTGGCCGCCAGAGAGCCGGTGGCGCAGGCGCAGCCAATCGATATGAGCGATCGCGTGGCGCAGGTGGTTCGCCTGCTCTTTGTCGGCGACATCATGCTTGCCGATGGGCCAGGGCGCGCCATCGCCGCCGGTCGCGATCCGTTTGCCGCCTTCGCCGACGAGTTCGCCAATGCCGATGTGCGCATCGGCAACCTCGAATGTGCGATTGCCAGCAGTGGCAAGGCGCTGGAAAACAAGATCTACACCTTTCGCGCCAACCCGCAGGTCATCGAAAAACTCAGCGGGCGCTTCGATGCCTTGTCGGTCGCCAACAACCATTCCGGCGACTACGGCCACGAGGCTTTCCTGGAAACCCTTTCACTGCTCGACATCGCCGGGGTCAAGGGCTTTGGCGGTGGCCGCAACCTGGCCGAGGCGCACGCACCTTACTGGGTCGAGCGCGGCGGACTGCGCATTGCCATCCTCGCCTACAACGAATTCAAGCCGCGCGCCTTCGAAGCCGGGCCAGATTGGCCAGGTGTGGCCTGGAGTGAGGATAGCCACGTCGTTCGTGGCATAGCGGCGGCCCGCGCGGCCGGTGCCGATATCGTCATTCCCTTCATGCATTGGGGCTGGGAGCGCGAACGCGAACCGTCGGTGCGTCAGCGTCAACTGGCCAGGCTGATGATCGACGCTGGTGCCGACGCCGTTGTTGGCGGCCATCCGCATGTCACGCAGGGTAGCGAGGTATATGAGGGCAAGCCGATCATCTACAGTCTTGGCAACTTTGTTTTTGATGGCTTCGACTACCCGGAAGCCAGAGACGGCTGGCTGCTGCGCCTGAGCGTGAGCGAGGAGGGGGTTACGGACTGGGAGGTGCTGCCGGCCTATCTGGATGGTGACGGCTTGCCGCAGCGCAAACCGGTCGCAGCCGCGCTTACGGCACCTGCCTTGGCGCCGGTGGCGGTGCCCACGGTGACCGAACCACCACGGTAGTTGCTTGAAATCGGTGCTACTGTCGCCATCTGTCTGTCTGTTACCCCGCAACATTCACCTATTGGAGGACTCCCATGCGTCTTCGCCTGCTTGCACTACTCACGGTCATTGCCGCGCTGCTTTCCGGCTGCGGCTACAACACCTTTCAGACTACCGATGAACAGGTGAAAGCGGCCTGGTCGGAAGTGCTCAACCAGTACCAGCGTCGTGCTGATCTGGTGCCTAACCTGGTCAACACCGTCAAGGGCTATGCCAGCCACGAGAAAGAAGTGCTGACGCAGGTGACCGAGGCACGTGCCCGCGTTGGCGGCATTCAGGCGACACCGGAGCTGATCAACAACCCGCAGGCCTTTGCCCAGTTCCAGCAGGCACAGGCCGGGCTTTCCAGCGTGCTTTCCCGCCTGCTGGTGGTGGCCGAGAACTATCCGCAACTCAAGGCCGATGGGGCTTTCCGCGATCTACAGGCGCAGCTCGAAGGCACCGAAAACCGTATTACCGTGGCGCGCAACCGCTACATCAAGGCGGTGGAAACCTACAACGTCGCTGTCCGCACTTTCCCGAACAACCTGACGGCAATGCTTTTCGGCTACGAGGTCAAACCCAACTTCTCGGTTGAAAACGAGAAGGCGATTTCGACGGCGCCAACCGTCAATTTCGGCAAGTAATTCGTACCTGGCTGCCTGCCGATGCTGCGCCTTCTTTCCGCCCTGTTGCTGACGCTCTGGGCCGCCCTTGCCGGTGCCGAAGCGCTGCAGCAGGTGCCCGCGCTGCAGGCGCGGGTCACCGACCTGACGGCAACCCTGACGCCGGCGCAGCACAGCCAGCTGGAAGCCCGGCTGGCGGCGTTCGAGGCCGAAAAGGGTAGCCAGATCGCAGTGCTGATCGTGCCGACGGTCAAGCCCGAGGCGATCGAGCAATACGCCATGCGCGTGGTCGAGCAATGGAAGCTCGGGCGCAAGGACGTAGACGACGGCGTTCTGCTGCTCATTGCCAAGCAGGACAAGAAGCTGCGCATCGAAGTCGGCTACGGGCTGGAGGGGGCGCTCAACGACGCCACTGCCCGGCGCATCATCGCCGAGACGATCACCCCGCGCTTCAAGGAAGGAAAGTTCTACGAAGGCATCGATGCCGGCATCGGGCGCATCATCACCGTCGTGGTGGGAGAGCCGTTGCCAGAGCCCGCTAGCGCGATGCCCGACAGCCCTGAGCTACTTTCCGGGTTTGGGGTCGAAGAGCTGCTGATTGTCGGCCTGGCCATTGTTACCGGCGGTACCTGGCTGCTGCGCAAGGTCTTCGGCCGCTTTTTCGGCGCCGCCTTCGCTGGCGGCATTGCCGGCTCCATCGCCCTGTTCTTCGTCAGCTCGATGTTCGTTGCCGGCATCGTCGGCTTCATTGTTTTCATCTTCTCGCTGCTCTCCGGCGGCCGCAGCAGTCCGTGGGGGAGTGGCGGATTCGGTGGTGGCCTGGGTGGCGGCTATGGTGGCAGTTCAAGCACCGACAGCGGCTGGAGCAGTTCGAGTTCGGACAGCTTTTCCGGGGGCGGGGGCGATTTCGGGGGCGGCGGCGCCTCGGGAGACTGGTGATGGATCTGGCACGCTTCTTCAAGCACAGCCTGGTGCCGCAATGGTGGGCCTTGCGCGCCCTGCCGGCAGGCACCCTCGGCGCTATCGAACAAGCCATCGGCGAATCGGAAAAGTGCCACAGCGGCGAACTGCGTTTCGTCGTCGAAGGCCCGTTGCCGGCGGCGGTACTCAGCGGCAAGGGCTGTCGCCAACGCGCCATCGAGCTTTTTTCGCAGCTGCGCGTGTGGGATACCGAGGCCAACAGCGGTGTCCTGATCTACGTACAGCTCGTCGACCGCAAGGTCGAGATCGTTGCCGACCGCGGTATCCATGCACAGGTCGGGCAAGCGTTCTGGGAAGGTGTCTGCGGCAGGCTGCAGAGCGAGTTCGGCGCTGGCCGTTTTGAAGCCGGGGCGCTTGCCGCGATTGGCGAAATCACCGAAGCACTGGCCCGGCATTTCCCGCCGGGCGCCCGCAACCTGAACGAACTTCCCGATAAGCCGGTCGTTCTGTAGCAGCGTTGCGGTGGGTTACCCCGGCGCCAGCAGACACCCACATCACTGAGGCTGCGCCAGGCGGCCGGCGGCTAAAGGCGCAGGCGGCGTGTCAGCGCGGCGGCTGATTGCTGCTGGCGTTGCCTTGCTGTTTTCTCTTCTTGATGTCGAGAATGATCTTTCCAGCAGCGATGAGGTTGACCAGGATTACCGCTACCGCCGGCCAGACTGGCAACTCGTAGCCAGACTGCGCACCGTAGATCAGCAGTCCGAAGAGAGCCGCACCGGCAACCAGCAGGGTCAGGGTGCTGGCATTGATGAAACCGTTCTGCTTGCAGTTCAAATCACATTCCTCCAGTTGGTCGCGCTTTTCATGACGGCTGTCCGGTCAATCCGGTCGCTGCCAGGCACAGTCGTTACCGTTGGTTTGCCGCCGTTTTGTTTTCGCGCCGTATTATCCTTCGGATAGGTCGCGAATTGAAGCCTTCGCTGTTCCATCCGTGTATTTCACGCGGCGTTTCTGTTCCCGTGGCTGCGCAATGTGGTCCAGCGGCAGTTCGTGCGTTTCCTTTACCTTCGATAGCGCGATGTTGGTTTTCACCTGGGCCACGCCAGGCAGGGTAAGCAGGCGTTTCATCATCAGGTCGGAGAAGGCGGCGAGGTCGGGTGCCACGATACGCAGCAGGTAGTCGGCCTCGCCGGTGACCGCAAAGCATTCGAGCACTTCGGGCAGGGCCATGATCTGGCGTTCGAATTCGGCCGGCCGCGTCTTGTCGTGGCGCTCCAGAATGACCTGGGCGTAGGCGGTGACGCCGAGGCCCAGTGCCAGCGGGTCGAGCAGGGCTGCGTAGCCGGTGATGACCCGGGCTTCTTCCAGCCGCTGGATGCGGCGGCTGATCTGCGAGGCCGACAGGCTGGCCTTCTCGCCAAGCTCGGCATTGGTGGCGTGGCCGTCGCGTTGCAGCGCGGTGAGCAGTTGCAGGTCATAACGGTCGATGCTCAGTTCGCTCATGGCGACTCTCCACAATGCACAAAACGTGCATTAAACAACGAAAGGCAGCTTCATTACGAACAGTTTGTACCGTCGCGACGCGCAATAATCGGATCATTGCCCTGACCAACGGATTGCCAGACCATGAACCTCACTGAATCCCTGCTGCATGCCCTCAAAGCCAACGGCGCCCGCCAGATCTTCGGTATTCCGGGCGACTTTGCGCTGCCGTATTTCCGCATCATCGAGGAAACGCAGATCCTGCCCCTCTATACGCTCTCGCACGAACCGGCGGTTGGCTTTGCCGCCGATGCGGCTGCACGAATCGATGGCTCACTTGGCGTTGCGGCGGTGACCTACGGTGCCGGGGCCTTGAACATGATCAACGCCGTGGCTGCAGCCTATGCCGAAAAATCGCCACTGGTGGTACTTTCCGGCGGGCCGGGCAAGGGCGAGTCGAGTTCCGGGCTGCTGCTGCATCATCAGGCCAAGACGCTGGATTCGCAGTACCGCATCTTCGAGGAGGTCACCTGTGACCGTGTCGTGCTGGATGACGCCGAGCGTGCGCCGGCCGACATCGCCCGCGTGCTGGGAAACTGTCTGCAGCATTCGCGGCCGGTCTATATCGAAATCCCGCGTGACATGGTGGCTGCGCCTTGCGCGCCGGTGCCGCCGCTGGCGCCGCCGGTCGTTGATGTCGATGCCCTGGCAGCTTGTGCCGAGGAGGTGCTGAAGCGTCTGGCCACCGCCGAGCGGCCGGTGTTGATGGTTGATGTGGAGGTGCGCCGCTACGGGCTGGAGGCCAAGGTTGCCGAACTGGCGCGTCGTCTGGCGCTGCCGGTCGCCACCTGTTTCATGGGGCGCGGCCTGCTGGCGGACTCCGATGCAGCGCTGGTCGGTACCTACATGGGCATGGCCGGGCTGCCGGAGGTGACGCAACTGGTCGAGAATGCCGACGGGCTGTTCCTGCTTGGCGTGATTCTCTCCGACACCAATTTTGCCGTGTCCGAAAAAAAGATTGATCTCAGGAAAACCATCGTTGCCTGCGACGGCGAGGTACGCCTCGGCTATCACGTCTATCCGCAGATCCCGCTGGCGGCGCTGGTCGATGCCTTGCTGGCGCGTTGCGGCGAGCCAACGCGGAAGATCAAGGTGCATCCGACGAGCTATCCACGCGGCCTGATCGCCGATGGTGCAAGCATTGCACCGAATGACATCGCCGTTGCAGTCAACGACCTGATGGCCGAACACGGAAAACTGCCGATCGCCTCCGACATGGGTGACTGTTTGTTCACCGCCATGGATATCGCCCACACCGCACTGGTGGCGCCGGGATATTACGCAACCATGGGCTTTGGGGTGCCCGCCGGGCTAGGGCTGCAGGCGGCTACCGGGCAGCGGCCGCTGATCCTGGTCGGCGACGGCGCCTTCCAGATGACTGGCTGGGAGTTGGGGAACTGCCGGCGCTACGGCTGGGACCCGATCGTGCTGCTGTTCAACAACGCCAGTTGGGAAATGCTGCGCACCTTCCAGCCGGAATCCTCCTTCAACAACCTTGACGACTGGGGCTTCGCCTCAATGGCCGCCGGCATGGGCGGCGAGGGGGTACGCGTGCACACGCGGCATGAACTGAAAACGGCACTGGACAAGGCGGTCGTCACACGCGGCAAGTTCCAGCTGATCGAAATCATGATCCCGCGTGGCGTCCTGTCGCAGACGCTGCAGCGCTTTGTCGCGGGGATGCGGCGGCTGAATGCGGTGAAATAGGGCGGCTGAAAATTTGCGCCCGGCAGGCAGTTGTGGTGTTGTCGGCAATGCGAGTGGACCAGACCTTGGCTGGCTTAATACGCAAAATTGATCGGTGCGGCCGCTATCCAATAAAGCCAGTGATTCTTCCCGAACCGTTGCCGTCACATGACATTTACAGGTGATTTGACAGCGTGCTGATCATCACTCAGGACTCGCTTGAATTGTCGACAACACATGCGTGCAATTTGTCGGGCAGCAGTTCGGTCTTATGGAAGGGCGCGCACAATTGGTCTGAAGGGGCACTGGCAAAGCCGGAAGAACGGGTATCTGGTTGACCGACTGCAAATAAACGATGTGAGATCATTCAATCAGGCTGCATAGCGTCTGAATGGCGCCTTTCATCGATTCCGGGCGCGTATTTCCAAATCCCATCAGCAGGCCTTGTCGTTTTGTTCCTGATGCATCAACAAAGTATCCCGACAGCGGAGTGACTCCGATCTGCCGTTCCCGCGCCGCAGCCGCGAGAGCCTGATCGTCGCATTGCTCAGACAACTCGGTGACCAGATGCAGCCCGGTCGAGGCGGTCGGTACGGTCAGTAATCCGCCGCCTTCCGACTTGATCGCCGACAGCAACGCTGCCCGCCGTTCCGTATAGAGCACTTTGGATCGCCGAATGTGCGTACCCAGATGGCCATTGCCGAGGAAGTCAGCCGCCGTGGCCTGGAGCGGCATCGGAACGCGGTAGTCCGCGCCATTGCGTACTGTGCGCAAAGCGTCGATCAAGCCATCGGGAGCAACCAGGAAGCCCAGCCTCAGGCCAGGAGCGAGCAGTTTGCTGAGCGTGCCGATGTAAATCACGCGGCCGTTGCCGCCATCAAGCGCCTTGAGTGCCGGGGTCGGCGCACATTCATAGCGAAATTCGCTGTCGTAATCGTCTTCGAGGATAAATGCGTTCGCCTCATTGGCCCACTCCAGCAGCGCGAGACGACGTGCCAGGCTCATGGTGACGCCCATCGGGTATTGATGCGAGGGCGACACCATGGCGAGCCGTGCGTCGGGAGCCCGATGCCGTCCATCATCAACATCCAGACCTTCGGCATCGACACCGATCCCGACCGCCGCAGCCCCGGCTAACACCAGGCAGCGGTAGGCGGCATCGTAGCCGGGGTTCTCGACCCAGACGCGCTCACCCATATCGGTAAGCGCCAGCGCCGCGATAGAAACCGCCGCTTGCGCGCCGGGCGTGATGACAATCTGGTGCGGATGGCAGACGACGCCACGCGCTGCGCCCAGATACTCAGCCAAGGCCTCGCGCAGAGGCAGGAAGCCTTGAGGATCACCATAAGAGAGATCGGGGGTCGGGTGGCGACGCCAAAAGCGGCCTTCGAGGCGACCCCAGAGCGCATACGGGAACGCATCCAGAGCTGGCAAACCTGGCGTAAGTGGCCACGCGGGATTCGCCATCGACATTGAATCCGCTCCTGTCAGACGACGCGCCCGTAGCGAACCACGCGTGGATTGTCGCTGAGACAAAACCGTGGTCAAAACAGATTTCTTGTCTGAGATCCGGCTCGCTACGTAGGTGCCTGCACCTTGTCGCGCCTCCAAAAATCCCTCGGCGATCAGTTGCTCGTAAGCCCCGGAGACAGTAATCCTTGACAGACTGAGTTCCTGCGCCAGCACGCGCGATGCCGGCAGCCGAATGCCGGGTTGCAAGGTGCCATCGGCCACGCCCTTGCGAAAAAACCGCACCAGTTGCTCGCGCAAAGACAGTTGGTCATCAAGCGAACGCTGAAAACGGTTCCAGATCGGATATGCAGTGGCACGAGTCTTCATGCGGGGCTCCAACTTCATTTCAATGCCACTCACCTCTGCACTCTTGCCAATGGGCCGGCAACGAGGGAAGTGGTCTTTATTAGTTTCACAAGTGGATATTTAAATAAGACCATTTTGCAGGCATTCTGTGCACTAGGCAACCAAGTCACATCCGAGGACACTACGCGTGAATACTGATCCCATCCGGCCCGCCGACCTGCTGCACCCGACCGTTGCGGCACTCATCTCCGTCATCGTAAATTACGGCGGAACCTTCATCCTGGTGTTTCAGGGGGCGAAAGCGGCCGGGCTGAGCCCCGAGCAGACGGCCTCGTGGATCTGGTCGGTTTCGGTCGGCGTCGGCCTGACGGGCGCGTGGTTGAGCTATCGCTATCGTGAACCCATCATCACCGCTTGGTCCACGCCGGGGGCGGCATTCCTCATCGCCGTATTGCCAAGCACACCTTACGCGGAAATGATCGGCGCCTACATGCTGTCCGCCATCGGCTTCATCGTTCTGGGAGCCTCAGGCTACTTCGAGCGGGTTGTGAAGATGATCCCGCCGGGCATCGCTGCGGGGCTGTTGGCCGGCATTCTGCTGCGTTTCGGTATTGGCGCTTTTGGTGGCGCCGGCATGGATCCGATGCTGGTCGGGGCGCTGATTCTCACCTATGCGTTACTGCGCCGGTTTACTGCGCGCTACGCGATCGTCGGCGTCCTCATCACCGGCGTGGTACTCCTGCTCGCGCTCGGACAGGTCAGTTTTGATAGCGTAACGCTCAAATTTGCCATGCCGGTGCTGACTGCCCCCGCGTTCTCGCTGAATGCGTTACTGAGTGTAGCGATCCCTTTATTCGTGATCACGCTCACCGGCCAGTACATGCCCGGTATGCTGGTACTGCGCAACGACGGCTTCAAGACCAGTGCCAGCCCGATTCTCACAGTGACCGGCCTGGGTTCGCTGTTGATGGCACCGTTCGGTTCCCATGCCTTCAACGTCGCGGCGATCACGGCAGCCATCTGCACTGGCAAGGAGTCGCACGAAGAGCCTGCCAAGCGCTATATCGCCGGCCTCGCCTGCGGCGTGTTCTACATCCTCGTTGGCGTATTCGGTACCACGCTGGCGACCTTGTTCGTGGTCTTGCCGCCGACCTTCATCACCACCCTGGCTGGCCTTGCCCTGCTCGGCGCGATTGGCGGCAGCCTTGCCACTGCGCTGGTCGATCTGCGCGGCCGGGAAACGGCACTGATTACCTTCCTGGCGACGGCGGCCAACGTCACCCTGTTCGGCTTGGGCGGGGCGTTCTGGGGGCTGCTGGCCGGTCTCGTCGCGCATGGCCTGATCCATGGCGACTTTCGCTTAACCCGCTGGCTTCCGCGCTTGAGTCAGTCCGGGGCCGGGGATGGGCGATAGGCCAGAATATACGAGCACATCAAACCGATATTTTTCACTCACGCAGGAGAAAGCATCTTGACCCAGCAGTCAGACCCCCGGCAATTTACAACTCCAGTGGCGGTGAATACATTCCGTGCCCATCCTTCGGGGCCGCTTGGCGAGGCCGATCCGGACGTGGCGCGCCACGTCTTGCGCGAGCACGAGCGGCAGCGCCAATCGATCGAGTTGATTGCTTCGGAAAACTTCGTGAGTCGCGCCGTACTGGAGATACAAGGGTCGGTACTAACCAACAAATATGCGGAAGGCTACCCGGGCCGACGTTATTACGGCGGCTGCAGGCATGTTGATGCGATTGAAACACTCGCCATCGAGCGCGCCAAGGCGCTGTTCGGCTGCGCCTATGCCAATGTGCAGCCCCATTCCGGCAGTCAGGCCAATCAGGCGGTCTATCTTGCGCTGCTGCAGCCAGGCGACACCATCCTTGGCATGGGATTGGCCGCCGGTGGCCATTTGACGCATGGCGCGCCAATGAACATCTCAGGCAAATGGTTTCACGCCATCGCCTACGGCGTGCGGCCGGACGATCATCGCGTCGACATGAAAGAGGTGGAACGACTCGCGCTCGAACATCGCCCCAAACTCATCATCGCTGGCGGCTCGGCGTATTCGCGGATTCTTGATTTTCCGGAATTCCGGCGTATTGCCGACCTGATTGGCGCGCTACTGATGGTCGACATGGCGCACTTCGCAGGACTGGTCGCCGGTGGCGCCCACCCTTCACCCTTTCCCCATGCCCATGTGGTGACGTCGACCACGCACAAGACGCTGCGCGGCCCGCGTGGCGGTCTCATCCTCAGCAACGACCCCGAACTTGGCAAGGCAATCAATTCGGCCATTTTCCCCGGGCTGCAAGGTGGGCCGCTCATGCATGTGATCGGCGCCAAGGCAGTGGCTTTTGGGGAGGCGCTGCGGCCCTCCTTTCGAACCTACGCTGCTCAGGTTGTCGAGAATGCTCAGGCACTGGCCGAAACGCTTGCTATAGGTGGCCTGCCGATCGTGTCACACGGCACGGATACTCACTTGGCGGTAGCCGACCTCCGTCCGCTCAAGCTCACAGGCAATGTTGCAGAGAAAGCGCTCGAACGCGTCGGCATCACGCTCAACAAGAACACCATCCCCAACGATCCTGAGAAGCCGATGATCACTTCAGGCATCCGTGTCGGCAGCCCATCCGGGACGAGTCGCGGATTCGGTGCTGCCGAATTCCGTGCCATCGGAACGATGATCATGCACATGCTCGAAATGGTTTCAGGGAATCCTGAACACCCCAATGAGGCGGTCATGCGAACTGTGACTGGCCAAGTGGAAGGTCTCTGCCAGCGGT
>JBAYVG010000018.1:0-44936 GCA_041674785.1 Rhodocyclaceae bacterium | reverse complement strand
TTTTTCTTGTCGGTCGGCTTCGACTCGCACTCTTCCTCGTAGGTCGAGTACATGTAGGCGGTGTTCGTCGCGAACTCGGCGGCGCAGGTATCGACACGCTTGTAGGCCGGACGCACGCCCAGCTTGTGGCGATGCTCGCGCACCGCAGTCTGCGTCGTGTTCAGCAGCCTGGCCAAGCGCTTGTCGGAGAAACCGGCACGCTTCAGCGCCCAGAAATCGTCCTTGTCCAGCGACGACAGTTCCTTGCCACGAATGGCTTCGGCCTTCAGGTAGAGGTCTTCGATCTGGGCCAGGAACCACGGATCGATGGCCGTCAGGCGGAAAATATCATCAAGCGACAGGCCAGCACGGAAGGCATCAGCAACGTACCACAGGCGCTCCGGACCAGGTTCTGCGAGCTGGGTCTCGATCACTTCGCGGTCGGTGGTCTTCTCGTCAAAACCGTCGACACCGACTTCCAGGCCACGCAAGGCCTTGTGCAGGGACTCCTGCAGCGTGCGGCCGATGGCCATGACTTCGCCCACCGACTTCATCTGCGTCGTCAGTCGTGAGTCTGCGGTCGGGAATTTTTCAAAGGCAAAGCGCGGCACCTTGGTGACCACATAGTCGATCGACGGCTCGAACGAAGCCGGCGTCTTGCCGCCGGTGATATCGTTGGCCAGTTCGTCGAGCGTGTAGCCAACAGCCAGCTTGGCAGCAACCTTGGCGATTGGGAAACCGGTGGCCTTGGAGGCCAGTGCCGACGAACGCGAGACACGCGGGTTCATCTCGATGACGATCATGCGGCCATCGGTCGGGCAGATCGAGAATTGCACGTTGGACCCGCCGGTATCGACACCAATCTCGCGCAGCACGGCGATCGAGGCATTACGCATGATCTGGTATTCGCGGTCGGTCAGCGTTTGCGCCGGAGCGACGGTAATCGAGTCGCCGGTATGGACGCCCATCGGGTCAAGGTTCTCGATCGAGCAGACGATGATGCAGTTGTCCGCGCGGTCGCGGACCACTTCCATCTCGTATTCCTTCCAGCCGAGCAGGCTTTCCTCGATCAGCAATTCGCTGGTCGGCGAGGCTTCGAGGCCGCGCTTGCAGATCTCGACGAACTCTTCCTGGTTGTAGGCGATACCGCCGCCCGAACCACCCATTGTGAACGACGGGCGGATGATCGCCGGAAAGCCGATCATGGCCTGCACCTGCTGCGCCTCTTCCATGGAATGAGCTACAGCGGAGCGCGCCGAACCGAGACCGATCTTGGTCATCGCCTGCTTGAATTTCTCGCGGTCCTCAGCCTTGTCGATGGCCTCGCGCGAGGCGCCGATCATCTCGACGCCGTATTTCTCGAGCACACCGTGCTTGGCCAGATCGAGCGCGCAGTTCAGCGCCGTCTGACCGCCCATGGTCGGCAGCAGGACGTCGGGGCGCTCCTTCTCGATGATCTTCTCGACCACCTTCCAGGTGATCGGCTCGATGTAGGTGACATCAGCCATTTCCGGGTCGGTCATGATCGTCGCCGGATTGGAGTTGACCAGGATGACCTTGTAACCCTCTTCACGCAGTGCCTTGCAGGCCTGGGCACCGGAGTAGTCAAATTCACAGGCCTGGCCGATGATGATCGGGCCGGCGCCGATGATGAGGATGCTTTGTATGTCTGTACGCTTGGGCATTTTCTACTTTCTCTCGATCTCTGCTGTTCTCGGCTCGTTCCGCCTCAGGCGGCGGGCTGCAGCGCGGCGACACCGCGCACCATGGCATCGAGGAAACGGTCGAACAGGTAGGCCACGTCGTGCGGACCGGGGCTCGCTTCGGGGTGCCCCTGGAAGGAGAAAGCCGGTACGTCAGTGCGGGCAAGGCCCTGCAGCGAGCCGTCGAACAACGAGACATGCGTCGGCCGCAAATTGGCTGGCAGCGAATCCGGATCGACAGCGAAACCGTGGTTCTGGCTGGTGATAAGCACCTGTTGGGTATCGAGGTCCTTGACCGGATGGTTGGCACCATGATGGCCGAACTTCATCTTCATCGTCCTGGCACCGGAGGCCAGTGCGAGCAACTGATGGCCAAGGCAGATCCCATAGGTCGGAATACCCCGCGCCAGAAATTCGCGAATGGCAGCGATGGCGTAATCGCAGGGCTCCGGGTCGCCGGGCCCATTAGATAGGAAGATGCCATCGGGCTTCATCGCCAGCACGTCGGCTGCTGGTGTCTGCGCCGGTACAACGGTAACGCGGCAGCCACGTTGCGCCAGCATGCGCAGGATGTTGCGCTTGATGCCGAAATCGTAGGCAACGACATGGAACTTTGGCTCGGGAAGTGACTGAAAACCGGTTAGCGACCATTCACCCTCGGACCACTCGTAGGGCGAATCGATGGTGACGACCTTGGCCAGATCCATGCCGGCAAGCCCCGGGAAGGCCTTTGCTTCGGCAATGGCCTTGGCCTCATCGAGCGTACCGGCCATGATGCAGCCGGCCTGAGCCCCCTTCTCGCGCAGCACGCGCGTCAGCGCACGGGTATCGATGCCGGCAATGGCGACGATGCCGTGCTGCTTCAGGTAATCGGGCAGCGTCTGTGTCATGCGCCAGTTCGAGGCGCGGATCGGCAGGTCACGAATCACCAGACCGGCGGCAAAATTGGCACGCGATTCCCAGTCCTCAGGATTGCAGCCGGTGTTACCGATGTGGGGATAGGTCAGGGTAACGATCTGGCGACAGTAGGACGGGTCCGTCAGGATTTCCTGATAGCCGGTCATGGCGGTGTTGAACACGACCTCGCCACTGGTGCTGGCCTCGGCGCCAATGGCCAAACCGCGAAAGACGGTACCGTCGGCTAGCGCGAGCAGGGCGGGCGGGAACGGCGGCAGCAACGCGGATAGCGACACGAAAAACTCCTGTGATTTTGATCGCCTGAATTTGCTAGCAAATTCAAAGCTTTATATGCGCAAAAGCGGAAGGGCTCGTGACCCTTCCGCTCATTCGGTATTTAACTTTCCCATTATACAGGACGCCCCATTTATGGGCAAATTCGGGCTGCGGCTTCACACCGCGACAAAGGCTTCCAATTCAGGCCTGACTTGCTCCAGTTCGAGACGCAACGCTGCCTCCTCATGGGCAGCCTCGTCCCATTTTCCACCCTTGGCAGCCAACTCAACCGCCAAAGCATGTCGACGTGCGGATTCGGCGTGAAACATCGCCAGCAAGCCCTTGAATGTGTGCGCCGCACGACAAAGCGTTGCCTCATCGCGGGCGGCCAAGGCCTTGGCGACAGCATCGACGTGGCTGCTCCATTGCGCCAGCAGCATGCGCGCCATTTCGCGCACCAACTCGGCATCGCCCAGATCGCGGATCGCCGCATCGGTATCTATGGCACCACTAGGCGAGACGGATGCCTGACTAACTACCGCTGCAACCTGACGGTTGGTGGCCCGTGCCAGGGCAGCAAACAACTCGCTCTGCCGCAATGGTTTGGCGATGTAATCGGTCATCCCTGCCTGCAGGCAAAGCTCACGATCCCCCGCCATGGCATTCGCTGTCATTGCAACAATCGGCAACTGATACATCGTATCCATCGCCGATGCCACCCAGCTCCGCCGCAGTTCACGGGCGCGAATGGCCTGTGTAGCCTCAATACCGTCCATCACCGGCATCTGCATATCCATCAGGACGACGTCAAAATGGCCGGCCTCATAGCAGGCGACGGCTTCTTCGCCATTGGAGGCCAGCGTAACCTTGTGCCCCGCCTTTTCAAGTAGCCGCTGTGCCAGTTCCTGATTGATCGGGTTGTCTTCAACCAACAGGATGTTCAAGCCGTGGCCAGCCGCATCGACGGCATGCAGCGATGCCTCAATGTCGAAGCTGTCGAGATGGAAATCCGCAACCGTAACGCCGCTGGCCAAAGACACAGCATCAAGCAGGTCTTCCGCAGCCACCGGCTTGACGATATACAGGGAAAGCCCCAGCGCCTTGAGTTGTGGCAAATGCTCACGCTGCCCGGAAACCGTCAGCAAAGTGAGAATCGGCTCCGCATTCGGTTCCCCCAACCATTCAGAGAGCGCTGTCCCGCCATCAGCAAGCGCTACCGAAGCGTCACACAGTACCAGTGCACAAGGACGTCCCGCAGCACGCCACGTCCGCGCTGTTACAAGCCCCTCGTTCAGAGTCCCGACCAAGGCAGGTTGCATGCTCCAGCGCGAAAACAATGATTCCAGCTGGCGCAGCGTTGCTGTACGCGCTCCGATCAACAGCACACGCTGCCCCATAAGCGCCGCTGGTGGCATACGAACAGCGGGCGCCCCCTGTTCGACACTCAAGGTCAGCAAAAAGCTGAAAACACTGCCCTTGCCAAGCTCGCTGACAACATTGAGGCTGCCGCCCATCAATTCCACCAGGCGAGCAGAGATCGCCAGGCCAAGTCCTGTGCCGCCAAATCGACGGGTGGTGGACACATCGGCCTGCGAGAAAGCTTCGAAGATCTGACGTTGTTTGTCCGGCGGAATACCGATACCGGTATCGCGCACCTCGAACAGAATCGTAGCGCGATCCGCCGAAGCATCCTTTACACGCAGGGCCACCTCGACAGAACCCGCTGCCGTAAATTTGATGGCATTGCCGACAAGATTCGTCAGCACCTGGCGAATGCGCAGTGGATCACCCCAGACACGAGCAGGCAAACCAGAGTCGACATCGATCGTGACGTCGAGTCCTTTCTGCTGCCCACCCACCGCCAGGGAGCGCACCGCTTCAAAAACGATGGTGGAAAGCTCGAAGTCGATTTTCTCGACCTGCAATTTTCCCGACTCGATTTTTGAAAAATCGAGGATTCCGTTGACGATGTTAAGCAGTGCTTCGCACGAAGAGCGTACCGTACCTAGATAGTGGCGCTGCTCGGCATCCAGTTCCGTATCCAGCGCCAGTTCGGTCATCCCGAGAATTGCATTCATTGGCGTGCGAATCTCGTGGCTCATGTTGGCAATGAACGCCGTACGCGAGCGGCCTGCGGACTCCGCCGCAACACGGGCAGCCTCGAGCGAAGCCAGAATCTGCCGTTCAGCATCGACATCCTGCTGCAGTACGACCAGTCTGCTCGGCTCGCCATTTCCATCGCGTGCGGCAACCCTGCCGCTTATTCGCAGCCAGCGCCAGCTGCCGTCGCGCGAGCGGCAGCGGCAATCCAACGAAAATTTCTGGGAAGCTCCGGTGATGTGGGCCCCAATGGCAGCTGACAGCGCCTTGAGGTCTTCCGGCAACAACAGGGCGCGCCACGCAGAAACGGTATCTCCGACTTCATCCTGAGCGTAGTCAAGCAGAGTCTTCCAGGCCTTTCCTGACTCGATACGCCCGCTCTTCAAATCCCATTCGGAAACAACTAGGTTGCCAACTTCGGCCGAGGCCTGTTGCAGGCTGCCGAACCGGACATAGGTCGCATCCACGGCCTGCAGACTGCGCAGTACGCCCGATTCGCCGGCAGCCAGTTCCTCGAGCTTTTCCGCCAGCGCCTCGGGGGAGGCAACACCAAAAGCTTCCTGAAGTTGTAGCCGGAGCAACGCCGAACGGATCATGATCGCTCTCCGCCACCATCAGTCATGAGGGCCATTGGCGCGCAGCTGCTAACGCAGCCCGAGAACGTCCTGCATGTCGAACAAGCCTGCTTTTTTTCCAGACAGGAAGCGCGCTGCGCGCAGACTACCCAAGGCATAAGGCATGCGGCTACCCGCCCGGTGAGCAATTTCGACGCGTTCGCCCGTTCCGCAGAACATGACGTTGTGGTCACCAACAATGTCGCCACCACGAACCGTCGCGAAGCCGATGGTAGACGGATCCCGCTCTCCCGTGACGCCTTCGCGCCCGTAGACGGCACATTCCTTGAGATCACGCCCGAGAGCTGCCGCAACCACTTCCCCCATGCGCAGTGCGGTGCCAGAGGGCGCATCGATCTTGTGTTTGTGGTGCGCCTCGACGATTTCGATGTCGTAGCCTTCATTGAGCACACGTGCCGCCATGTCGAGCAGTTTGAACACCACATTTACGCCGACAGCCATGTTCGGTGCGAATACAACTGGAATATCACTTGCAGCGGCATTGATTGCGGCCTTGCCGGCCGCCTCGAAACCAGTGGTTCCGATGACCATGGCCACACCTTTTTCACGACAAAGGCGCAGATGCTCCAGGGTCCCCTCCGGGCGCGTAAAGTCGATCAGACAATCGGCCTTGCCGATTTCACCCGCAAAATCGTCACTCACCACCACATCACACGGCATCCCCACCAACTCACCGGCGGTCTTCCCAATCGCCGGGCTACCCGGGCGATCGAATGCGGCCACCAATGTGGCGCTCTCATCCTTCAGCGTTGCCTCGATCAGCATCCGCCCCATTCGCCCGTGGGCACCGACCACTGCAATACGTACACCGCTCATCTTAAAAACCCACTTTTTCCATCATTGAACCAAAAAACCCTTTTTCCTCAACCGGCGGCGCCGCAGTATCGGCAGAGCCCAGATCGATCACACGAGACTTGACGTCAGGTGCCGCCTCCTGGCCTGCTCCGGAATCGGCAACCACGTCGCCAGCAACTCGGTAAAGCTTGCCTTCAGGATCGAAAAAAACCGTAAAGCGCCGCGTTTCCACGGCTTGCGTCGCCCCTTTCTGCAAACGGTAGACGTAGTCCCAGCGGTCAGCATGGAACATATCGACCAGCAGCGGCGTACCCAACAGGAAACGCACCTGATCCCGCGTCAGCCCGGGGCGCAGCTGCGCCACCATGTCCTGCGTCAGGACATTGCCCTGCTGAACATCGATGCGGTATTCGGAGACGATACGGGGAACGGAAGAGCAGGCTCCCAGCAACACCATTGCCAGTACGGCAGAAAAATATCTCAGGAAATTCATGCGCAACGAATAGACTCTCGGTTGAGGATACGTAACGGCAAAGGTGGCAATCAGGTTCACGGACCACGGCCGCACCCCCCGTCAGAAACGGCGCCCGATTTCTCAAAGCGCCGCCACGCGGTATATCATAACCGAAAACCACTCCTGCTCCGCCGAGCCGAACACGCCATGAGCAACCCCGAAAATCTGAAGAGCATCGGCCTCAAGGCCACCTTCCCCCGCCTGAAGATCCTCGAATTATTCGAGAACACCGAGGTGCGCCACCTCACGGCGGAAGATGTTTATCGCCTGCTCATCGGTGAGGGTATGGACATCGGCCTGGCCACGGTTTACCGCGTGCTGACCCAGTTTGAACAGGCCGGGCTGCTGGAGCGCCACTATTTCGAATCCGGCAAGGCCGTCTTCGAGCTTAACGCCGGCCATCATCACGACCATCTGGTATGCGTCAACTGCGGCCGCGTGGAAGAATTTTACGACGCCGAAATCGAACGCCGGCAGACCAAGATTGCCAAGGAGCGAGGTTTCGCAATTCAGGAACACGCCCTCTACCTCTACGCCGAATGCACCAAATCCGAATGCCCGCATCGCAGCAAAGGCAACAAGAGCGGCGGCCAAATCCGGGCATTCGACCCCGAGTAGCCCCAGCAGGCGGGGCTACCTAACCCGCAGCCAGCATCTCGCGGGCGTGCTGGCGGGTAATCGCCGTTATTTCCACCCCACCCAGCATACGGGCGATTTCTTCGACCCGCCCACCTTCATCAAGTGCAATGACACGGCTGGTCACCCCGGCATCATCACGCCCTTTGGCTACCTGCCACTGCCAGCCTGCGCGAGCCGCGACCTGCGGCAAGTGCGTAACGCACAATACCTGGCGATCGCGCCCCAATTCGGATAGCAGGCGGCCAACCACCTCGGCCACACCGCCACCAATACCAACGTCGACTTCATCGAAGATCAGTGTCGGGACACTTGCCGAACGGCTGGTAACGACCTGGATAGCCAGACTGATCCGGGAAAGTTCGCCACCGGAGGCCACCTTGGCCAGCGAGCGCGCTTCCCCGCCGGCAAGACCGGCGATACGGAATTCCACCTGTTCCAGGCCATAGGCTGCACCACCATCAACTGGCAGCAAGGCAATCTCGAAACGCTCCCCAGCCAGCGCCAGCTGTTGCATGCCACGAGAAACCTCGGCCGACAAGGCCTTGGCGGCCTTGCTGCGCGCGGTCGACAGTTTTGTCGCCCGTGTCCAATAATTTTCCTGGGCGGCTGCAACACGTTTTTCCAGCACCGCCATATCGGCCGTTTCGCCAAGTTCAGCAAGTCGCTGCTGGGCACTGAGCAGCAGCTCCGGCAGCGCCTCCGGGGCGACCCGCATTTTTCGCGCGCAGCCCAGCACCGACTCGATCTGCCGCTCGACCGTGACGAGTCGGCCCGGCTCCAGTTCAGTGCGATCAGCATAGCGCCGCAGCGCCGATACGGCCTCTGCCAGTTCGGTCTGCGCTGACAGCACCAACTGTGCGACATCGTTCAACGCCGGATCATAGTCCGCCAGACTCTCCAGCCGCGAGGCCACGGTGTCGACCTGTGATTCACAAGCCCCGTCGCCTTCGGCCAGCACCCCGAGGGCGAACTGCACCCCCTCGATCAGGCCGGCGGCATGCGCCAGACGACGATGCTCCTGATTGAGCGCCTCCCAACCTTCGCGGCTAAAAGCCAGCCCCTCGATCTCGCTGGTCTGCCATTCCAGTTCCTCGCGTTCGCGGGCCAATGCTTCGGCACCGCCAGACGCTGCCGCCAGGGTATTTCTCGCTTCTCGCCAAGTGCGCCATGCCGCTGCGACTTCAGTTGCAGCACTGGCAAGCCCGGCATGCTCATCAAGCAGGAGGCGCTGTGCATCGCTACGCAGGAGCGACTGATGCGCGTGCTGCCCATGAATATCAACCAACCACTCCGCAACCTCACGCAGCTGCAGAACCGTCGATGCAGAGCCATTGATCCAGACCCGCGAACGCCCGCCGGCATCGAGCGTGCGTCGCAGGATCAGGCCTTCTTCGTCATCCATTTCGTTTTCCCGCAGCCAGGCCAGAACCTGCGGGGATGCTGCAACGGAGAACTCCGCTGACACCTCGGTACGCTCGCAGCCGCTGCGAATAAGGCCGGTATCGGCGCGCTCACCAAGGGCAAAGGCCAGCGCATCGACCAGAATCGACTTGCCGGCACCCGTTTCGCCGGTCAACGCGCCAAAACCAGCCGAAAACTCAAGCTCGAGCCGGTCAACGAGGACGAAATCACGAATGGAAAGGCGTAAAAGCATGAGGGAACGCTACAGGCCTTTCGGGCGCGCACTCCACTGCAGCTTCTGCCGCAGCATGGCGAAATAGCTATACCCCGGGGGGTGTAAAAAGCGGATCGAATAATCGGAGCGACGCAGCCTGAGCGAATCGTTTTTCGCCAGATCAACGGTCACCTGGCCATCGAAGTGGACCCGACAATCGGTGGCGTGGGTGATGCGCAGCTCGATATCGGCCTGGTCGCCGACCAGAATCGGACGGTTGGTCAGGGCATGCGGACAGAGCGGAACAAGTGCTATGCCGGCTACCTGCGGATGCAGGATCGGGCCATTTGCCGAGAGCGAGTATGCGGTAGAGCCGGTTGGCGTCGAAACAATCAGGCCATCCGCGCGTAAGTTATAGATGAACTCGCCATCGATGAACAACTCGAACTCGATCATGCGGCCAATAGCGCCCTTGTCGAGGACGACGTCGTTGAGGGCCAGATTGGCGGCGACTTCGTTCCCGTCGCGAACCACCTCGGCATCGAGCAGCATCCGGGTTTCCGGGATGAAGCGACCATCGAGCAGATCTTCCATGCAGGTCAGCATGTCGCTACGTGCGATATCGGTCATGAAGCCAAGTCGCCCCTGGTTCACGCCGACCAACGGCACACGGTAACGTGCCAGTCGCCGTGCGGCATTAAGCATGGTACCGTCTCCACCGAGGACGATCGCCACATCGACACTGGCGCCGATGGCTTCGAAACTTCCGCTGACCCAGCGGTCACGCCCGGCTTCACGGCCGACATTGGCAGCCGTTTCTTCCTCGACGACGACCGTCACGCCGCGTTCCTGCAGATACTTCGCAAGCGAACGAAGCGATTCCGCGATCTCGGCGCTCTGATAGCGACCAATCAGGGCGATCGTTCTCGGCGCATGGGAGGAGTCAGCATTGAAATTCATGGCCCGAATTATTCCACAAAGACGCCACTCCGTCGGATCACCTTTTTTTGTAGAATCTGCCCCATGCTAGACGAACGCGCCCGCATCCTGCTCAAGACACTGGTCGAACGGTATATTGCCGAAGGTCAGCCGGTCGGCTCGCGCGCGCTTTCCCGATACTCCGGGCTGGATCTTTCAGCCGCCACGGTACGCAACGTCATGGCCGACCTCGAAGACGCCGGATTCATTGCCAGCCCGCACACCTCGGCCGGCCGCATCCCGACAGCCCGCGGCTACCGCTTCTTTGTCGACAGCCTGCTGACTGTCTGCCCGCTGGAGCGCGCGCGCGTCGCCGAAATCGAGGATCTGCTGCAGTCCCCGCAGCCAACACAACTGATCAGCAGCGCCTCGCACCTGCTCTCCGGCCTGACTCATTTTGCCGGCATCGTCATCGCGCCACGCCGGGCGACACCGCGCATCAAGCAGATCGAGTTCGTCAGCCTGTCGGAAAAGCGGATTCTCCTTATTCTTGTAACGGCGGACGGTGACGTCCAGAACCGAATCCTGCTCACCGAGCGCAGCTATACAGCCGCCGAACTGGTGACGGCGGCGAATATCCTCAACCAGCATTTTGCCGGGCTGGATTTCGAACAGATCCGCCTGCGCCTGCGCGAAGAGCTGCGTCAACTGCACTCCGACCTGCAATCGCTGATGGCAGCGGCGTTGGTCGCCGGCGACGAAGCCGTCACCGAGGCCGGCACGCCCTACATCATCAGCGGCGAAAAGAACCTGCTCGAAGTTGAAGAGTTTTCCAGCAACATGCGCCGCTTGCGCGAGCTTTTCGATCTCTTTGAACAGCGCACCGGCCTCGTCCAGTTGCTGGATGTATCGAGCCAGGCCGAAGGCGTACAGATCTTCATTGGCGGCGAATCCGGCCTCGCCCCGCTCGACGAGTGCAGCGTGGTCACTGCCCCCTATGAGGTCAACGGCCAGATCGTCGGCTCGGTTGGCGTCATCGGTCCGACGCGCATGGCTTACGAACGGGTGATTCCGATTGTCGACATCACCGCCAAGCTGCTCTCCTCTGCCCTCACCTACCAGGCCAATTCCTGAAAGATTCCCGATGAGCGTCATTCTCCCCGAGCCGGCCTGGAAGCACGGCACGCCGGCACGCACTGCGGTCGTCCTGATCAATCTCGGCACCCCGGAAGCACCAACGGCTGCGGCGCTCAAGACTTATCTGCGGGAATTTCTGTCCGACCGGCGCGTCGTCGAAATTCCGCGACCGATCTGGTGGCTGATCCTCAACGGCATCATCCTCAATACCCGGCCAGCCAAATCCGCTGCCAAATATGCTGCCGTATGGACGCCGGAAGGCTCTCCGTTGAAGGTTCATACCGAGCGCCAGACAAAGCTCCTCAAGGGATTGCTGGGCGAAGCCGGGCACCGCAACCTGGTCGTTGACTACGCCATGCGCTATGGACAGCCCTCGGTTCCGGCCACGCTTGACCGGCTCAAGGCGGCCGGCTGCACCCGTTTCCTGCTCGTGCCGCTGTACCCGCAATACGCCGGCAGCACCAGCGCCACGGCACTGGACGCCGCCTACCGCTGGCTGACCACGCAACGCAACCAGCCGGAAATTCGTGTCATCCGCAGCTTCTGCGACAACCCTGGCTACATCGACGCGCTGGCTGCCAGCGTACGCCAGCACTGGGCTACCCATGGCCGACCAGAAAAGGACTACCAGCTGGTCATGAGCTTCCATGGCGTACCACGCTTCACGCTCGACAAAGGCGACCCCTATCACTGCGAATGCCAGAAGACCGGCCGCCTGCTTGCCGAAGCCCTGTCGCTCGCCCCCGGCCAATACCGCATCTGCTTCCAGTCGCGCTTTGGCCGCGCCGAATGGCTGCAGCCCTACACCGCACCAACGCTCGAAGCCATGGCCCACGAAGGCGTACGTCGTGTCGATGTGATTTGCCCAGGATTTGTCGGTGACTGCCTGGAGACTCTTGAGGAAATTGCCATGGAGGGCAAGGCGGATTTCCTCAAGGCCGGTGGCGGCGAATACCATTACATCCAGGCGCTCAACGAGCGTGGTGACTGGATGGCTGCTTTTGCCGGGCTGGTCGAATCCCAGCTCGGCGGCTGGCCGACGCGCGAACCGGCAAGCGCAGCAGACCTGGCGCACTCGGCAAACCGCGCCAAGGCGCTCGGCGCCGGGCAATAATTATTCTCACCGGCGCAGACCGGCGCTTGCCATGACGTTCTGCTCGGAAACCCTTGCCGTTGCTGGGTAACGTTACACCTAAACCTGCTCCCCTCGGCTGCCGTTAACGGTCCACTGACTCCTTTGTGGTGCCGTTATGAAAATCGCCAGCTCCGAGATGCAGATGGCTTCGACCCATGCATCGACACAGCAGCACGAAATCCGGGAAAGCCTGCGCATGTGGGTCGGCAATCAGCGGCCCGATTTTGAAGGACGGGGAAATTCCGGAAATCGCCCTCTCTCTCCGCCAGTGAGCGAACGAGTCACGCTTTCGGGTGCCGGCCGTGCGGCACAGTCAGCCGAGAGCAATGCCATCGAAGATACCGCCGAAGCGGTGGACCAAGACCCGCGCATCCGGCTGCTGCGGGCAATGATCTACATGTTGACCGGCAAGGAAGCGCGGGTAGTCGACCCCGGTGAGCTGGATAGCCCGCCCCCCGCTCCCGACATACCGCATTCAGCACCTGCCGCCCCGCAGGGCAGTAGCACGCCAACCCCGCCCCGTCCCACCCCGGCTGGCTTCGGTGTCGAGTACGACTTCCATGAGTCCTACAGTGAATCAGAGCAGACTACGTTCTCGGCAGCGGGAGTCGTGCATACGGCCGATGGCAAGGAAATCAGCTTTACCCTGAACCTGACGATGTCCCGCAGCTATTACGAGGAAACCAATGTCAGCTTGCGCCTGGGTGATGCCGTACGGCAGGTGAAGGATCCGCTGATCCTCAATTTTTCGGGGTCGGCGGCGCAACTGAGCAACCAGCGCTTCAGCTTTGATCTGGACACCGACGGCAAGGCCGACAACATCAACATGCTCGCCTCTGGCAGTGGTTTTCTCGCCCTTGACCGCAATGGCGATGGCAAGATCAACGATGGCAGCGAACTCTTTGGCGCAAAAAGCGGTGATGGGTTCGCCGAATTGGCCGCACTGGATGGTGATAGCAACGGCTGGATCGACGAAAACGATGCGGCCTATGCCGAGCTGAAAGTCTGGACCCCCGACGCCAATGGTGGCGGTGACCTGCGCGGGCTGAAGGACGCCAACGTCGGCGCCGTCAGCCTGGCGCGTATCGCCACCCCCTTTAGCCTCCGCGACAGCAATAACGCCCCCCTTGGACAAGTGCGCAGCAGCAGCATCTTTTTGCAGGAAGACGGCAGGGCTGGCACAATCCAGCAGGTCGACCTCAGCGTCTGACAAAAAAATAGAAAATTCTGGCGCCCCGCCGCGTTGGCGACGGGTAAGCTGGATAACCTAAGGGGGTGTCTCATGTCCAATTGGAAGATCTGGCTGCGTCTCACTGCCGCCATCTGGCTCGTACTCGTCGTCGTCTGGACCGGAATGATTGCCTGGGAAAGCGCGGTCAATCGCGAAACCGCCATCCGCCAGGCGCAGGACTTTGCCGGCAGCATCCACGAAATGACCATGGCCGGGCTGACCGGAATGATGATCACCGGCACGGTCGGTCAGCGCGAGGTCTTCCTTGATCAGATAAAGCAGCTGTCGATCATCAAGGATCTCCATGTCGCCCGCTCCGAGGCCGTGGCAGCCACCTTCGGCCCGGACACCAAGTCGGCGCGCAAGCTCGATGCGATTGAGCAAAAGGTGATGAGCACGGGACAGGCCTACGTTCAGACGGAAAGCGGTAACGAAGGCTCCTACCTGCATGTGGTCACCCCCACCAAGGCGGCGAAGAACTACCTCGGCAAGGACTGCATCATGTGCCACCAGGTGCCGGAAGGTACCGTGCTGGGGGTCGTCAGCATGAAGGTATCGCTTGATGCCGTCGAACAGGAAGTATCGAGTTTCCGCCTCAAGATCACGGCTGCTGCTGCTGCAGTCAGCGTGCTGTTGCTGGTCGTCATCTGGTTTCTTACCCGCCATTTTGTCACCACACCGCTGGAGCACCTCACCAGCGGCCTGCGCGATATCGCCCGTGGCGAAGGCGACCTGACGCGTCGACTACCGGTCAAGGGAAGCGACGAAATCGGCCAGGCGTCGGCGATCTTCAACGAGATGATGGAGAATTTCTGCCGACTGGTCCGCCAGGTCAGTGAATCGGCGAGCCGGGTATCCGCCGAGGCGCATGAGCTTTCGCAAGCCGCCGGCCAGGTTACGGAAGGCTCACATCGCCAGAACGAACAATCCGTGCAGGCAGCAACCTCGATGGACAGCATGCTGCACAGCATCGCCGCCATCGCCGAAAGCGCCGATCTGGTGCACGAACAATCGCAGGAAAGCTTGCGCCGCGCAGAAGAAGGCAATGCCAGTCTGGCCCGCCTGCTCGACGAGATGAGCAGCGTCGGCAAAACTGTCAAAGTTATGGCTGACTCGGTCAATGAGTTCGTACGCAGTACCGACACCATCAGCAAGATGACCCAGGAGGTCAAGGGCATCGCGGATCAGACCAATCTCCTCGCACTTAACGCGGCCATCGAAGCAGCGCGTGCCGGCGAAGCAGGAAGAGGTTTTGCTGTCGTCGCTGACGAAGTACGCAAGCTGGCGGAAAAATCGGCCCAATCGGCGCAGGAAATCGACCGCATCACCGCTACGCTCTCTTCGCAGTCGGCAACGGTTCACCGCGCCATCCATGAAGGCCTGGAACATATTGCCGCCAGTCAGACAACCATTGGCGCTGTCGCCGACATCCTGCAGGCCACCAATGGTTCAGTGACAGAGGTAGGTTATGGTCTTGATGCGATCGCCAGCGCCACCGACGAACAACGACGGACCAGTCGCAGCGTCGCCGACAGCATCGACGCCATCGCCTCCCGTGCGCGGGAGAACAATCAGTCGGTCGAGCAGGCAGCCACGGCAGCACAGTCACTGGAAACACTGGCGCAAGGGCTGCAATCCACGGTGGGACGCTTCAAGGTTTGATGCACTCGTGATTTGATACGGCCGCCGGCAAGCGGCGGTCGTTCAGGGCAACAGTTCGAGATCGAACTTGCCGCTGCCCGCTGCTGGCGCGACTGCCGCACTCTCGGCAGCAACCGCCCGCTGCCCCTGCTGCGACAGGATACGATCGGCTTCGGCCAGACGATCCAGCACACGCGCAAGCAAGGCTTTCTGGAAACGCTCCAGAACCTCATCCGAGCTAAGCGCCAGCGCGGAGGCATTTACTTCCAGAAAGACTGTTGGCTCGAGCGTCACCACACTCGTTCGCCGGAAAGCGCTCTTCGGGTGCAAGTAAGCCATTTCGCCAACGACTTCACCTGGCCCCAGGCGACTGATCGCACGCCCTTCCTGCGACACTTCGACATAGCCGCTGACGATGATGCCGAACGTCCGGCCGGAGTCCCCTTCCTTGAACACCGTGACCTTTGCTGCCAGGTCGCGCCAGACACAGATACGCAAGGATTCCCAGACCTCGATATCCTCGAAATCGGTGAAGAACGGCAGATCACGCAGCATCTGGAAGTGCGACGTATCTTCCTGCGTATCGTTGTCCTCAAGGATCTGGTAACGCACCGCTGCCAGATCCTTGGCGAACTCGGCGCCGTTCCGGTAGCGGTTGTAGAGATCCTTTTCCAGCGCCTTCTTCAGGATGGGATCAAGCCCTTCCGGCAGATTGGGGTTGAGCCCGCAAATCGACGGGGTGTCGAGATTGATGATGCGGTAGATCAGCGTTGCCGCATTGTTGGCACGGAAAGGCAAGCGCCCGGTCAGCATCTGGAAGAGCACCACCCCCAGCGAGTAGAGGTCGGTCTTCTGGTTGAGGGGATAGGCCTTGATCTGCTCGGGCGACATGTAGGCGGGCGAGCCGACCCCCATGATGAAAGTGGAGTCCCGCCCCTCTTCCTGTTGCAGGTTCAGCGACAGGCCGAAATCGGTAATTTTCGCTTCATCGTCGGCCGTTACCAGAATATTGGCCGGCTTGATGTCCCGGTGAATGACGCCCTCGCGGTACGCGTAATCCAGCGCCAGACAACACTTGAAGATGATGCCGATGACACGGTGCAGGGGCAGCAGCTTGCTGATCGAAACAAACTGGTCGAGCGGCGTGCCATCGACATATTCCATGACGATGTACGCACGCTCCGGTTCAACCACGGCGTCGTAGATGCGGACGATATTCGGGTGATCGAGACGACGTCCGATACCACTTTCGGTCTGAAAAAGTTTCATCAGACGGCGTGACATGGCAGCGTTCGTACTACCCAGCAGGATGACCTTGACGGCAACTTCCTGGTTCGAATCCGGGTCGCGACACAGGTAAACAATAGCCGTCGCCCCCTTACCCAGGGTACGAATCACCTCGTATTTTCCGATTTTCTCTGCCATGAGCGGAATCCTAGCAGGATCGCAATTTGCCGGAAGTAAAAAAATTCACGTTAACCCTTGAAATCGGGGGAGCCACCCCAAACTACCTGCCACTTTCATCAAATTGGCCGCTTATGCAAGAACAGACGCCCCCCCAGGAAGCCCTCCTGCCCGAAAATGTGACCCCGGAACCCGCATTGCAGGAAGAGTCGGCAACCGCTACTGCAACCATTTCTGCCGGAGAAACCGAGTCCACCCCGAGCTTTGAAGAGCTGTTGCGGCAGGCCGAGTTGCGTGCTGAAGAGCACCATGACGCTTGGCTACGCGCCAAGGCTGAGACTGACAATGTCCGCCGGCGGGCTCAGGAAGACATCAGCAAGGCACACAAATTCGGCATCGAGAAGTTTGCCGGTGACCTGCTGGCGGTCAAGGACACCCTGGAAATGGCGTTGGCCGATCCGAATCCGGACAGCCTGCGCACTGGCGTCGAGCTGACGCTAAAGAATCTGGTGTCGGCTTTCGACAAGGCTGCCGTGGCCGAAGTGAACCCGGTCGGAGAGAAATTCGACCCCCATCGGCATCAGGCCATGGCCATGATCGACGCCGACCAGCCAGCCAACACCGTCGTCCAGGTCTTCCAGAAGGGCTATACGATCGCCGATCGCACCTTGCGTCCGGCCATGGTTGCCGTAGCCAAGGCCAAGGACGCCTGAGCAATGCGCTCAGCGCATTACGAACAAGTACTCCTGGGGTGCGCCTGAGCAATGCGCTCAGCGCATTACGAACAAGTACTCCTGGGGTGTGCCTGAGACAATAAGACCAGCTCGCTTGATTTATTCGATGACGCCCCCAGATTAGGCTCATCGCAGAACACGAATTGCAAAACATTTTCTCGAAAGGAAAAACATAATGGGCAAGATCATCGGTATCGACCTCGGAACAACGAATAGCTGCGTGGCCATCATGGAAGGCGGCCAGCCCAAGGTCATCGAGAACTCTGAAGGCGCGCGCACCACCCCGTCGATCATCGGCTACACCGAGGACGGCGAAGTCCTGTGCGGCGCACCGGCCAAGCGCCAGGCGGTGACCAACCCGCGCAACACCCTGTACGCGGTGAAGCGCCTCATCGGCCGCCGCTTCGAGGAAAAGGAAGTGCAGAAGGACATCAGCCTGATGCCCTACAAGATCTGCAAGGCCGACAATGGCGACGCCTGGGTTGAAGTGCGTGACAAGAAGATTGCGCCGCCGCAGGTTTCCGCCGAAGTCCTGCGCAAAATGAAGAAGACCGCCGAAGACTACCTCGGCGAAGAAGTGACCGAAGCGGTCATCACCGTTCCGGCCTACTTCAACGACAGCCAGCGCCAGGCCACCAAGGACGCCGGCCGCATCGCCGGTCTGGAAGTGAAGCGCATCATCAACGAGCCGACCGCAGCCGCGCTCGCCTTCGGCATGGACAAGAAGCAGGGCGACAAGAAAATCGCTGTCTATGACCTCGGTGGCGGCACCTTCGACATCTCGATCATCGAGATCGCCGAAATCGACGGCGAGCACCAGTTCGAAGTACTGGCCACCAACGGTGACACCTTCCTCGGCGGCGAAGATTTCGACCAGCGCCTGATCGACTACATCATCGAGGAATTCAAGAAGGAATCCGGCGTAGACCTGAAGAAGGACGTGCTGGCCCTGCAGCGCCTCAAGGAAGCTGCCGAAAAGGCCAAGATCGAGCTTTCCTCTGGCCAGCAGACCGAAGTGAACCTGCCCTACATCACTGCCGACGCCTCCGGCCCGAAGCACCTGACGCAGAAGATCACCCGTGCCAAGTTCGAGTCGCTGGTCGACGAACTGGTCGAGCGCACCATCGCCCCCTGTGCCACGGCACTGAAGGATGCCGGCTGCAAGGTCGGCGACATCGACGACATCATCCTCGTCGGCGGCCAGTCGCGCATGCCGAAGGTGCAGGACAAGGTCAAGGAGTTCTTCGGCAAAGAGCCACGCAAGGACGTAAACCCGGATGAGGCCGTCGCCGTCGGCGCCGCCATCCAGGGCGGCGTGCTGCAGGGCGAAGTGAAGGACGTGCTGCTGCTCGACGTCACCCCGCTGTCGCTGGGCATCGAGACCCTGGGCGGCGTCATGACCAAGCTGATCCAGAAGAACACCACCATCCCGACCAAGGCCAGCCAGGTGTTTTCGACTGCCGATGATAGCCAATCGGCCGTGACCATCCATGTGCTGCAAGGTGAGCGTGAAATGTCATCCGGCAACAAGAGCCTCGGCCAGTTCAACCTCGAAGGCATCCCGCCGGCCCCGCGCGGCATGCCGCAGATCGAGGTCATTTTCGACATCGACGCCAACGGCATCATGCACGTGACGGCCAAGGACAAGGCCACCGGCAAGGAGAACAAGATCACCATCAAGGCCAACTCGGGTCTCTCCGAGGAGGAAATCCAGCGCATGGTGAAGGATGCCGAGTTGCACGCCGAAGAGGACAAAAAGGCGCATGAACTGGCCGATGCCCGCAACGGTGCCGACGGCATGATCCACATGGTCAAGAAGTCGTTGGCCGAATATGGCAAGGAACTTTCGGACGAAGAGAAAGCCACGATCGACGCCGCCGTCAAGGCCGCCGAAGATGCCATCCGTGGCAACGACCTGGACGATATCAAGGCCAAGAGCGAAGCCCTGTCGCAGGCAGCGCAGAAACTGGGCGAAAAGATGTATGCCCAGCAGCAAGCCCAGGGTGGCGCCGAAGGTAGTGCAGGCATGGGTGCAGAACCGGGCGCCCAGCAGTCCAAGAAGGACGACGGCGACGTGGTCGATGCCGAATTCACCGAAGTGCCGAAGGACAAGAAATAAGGCCACGCAGCGGGGGGCTGGGGGATAATCCAGCGCCTCGCCAGTTGCTTGACGCTTTGCTCCTAACCTCTCACGGCCTACGACCCTAATGTCCAAACGCGATTTTTACGAAATTCTCGGCGTCAATCGCGATGCCGCCGATGACGAAATCAAGAAGGCCTACCGCAAGCTGGCCATGAAGTTCCATCCGGACCGCAATCCGGACAACCCGAAGGCCGAAGAGCAGTTCAAGGAAGCCAAGGAAGCTTACGAGATCCTCTCCGACCCGCAGAAGCGTGCGGCCTACGACCAGTACGGTCATGCCGGTGTCGACCCGCAGGCCGGCATGGGTGGCGGTTTTGGCGGTGCCGGCATGGGCGGCGGCGGTTTTGCCGATGCCTTTGGCGGCATCTTCGACGAAATCTTTGGCGGCCGCGGCGGCGGTGGCGGCCAGGGTCGCTCGAATATCTACCGTGGTGCCGACCTGCGCTACAACCTCGAGATCACGCTGGAACAGGCCGCATTCGGTACCGAAACCAAGATTCGCATTCCGACCATGGAGGAATGCGAGCACTGCCATGGCTCCGGCGCCAAGCCGGGCACACAGCCAAAGACCTGCCCGACCTGTTCCGGTTCCGGCCAGGTCCGCCTGCAGCAGGGGTTCTTCTCGATCCAGCAGACTTGCCCGAAGTGCCACGGCACTGGGCGCATCATCCCCGAGCCCTGCACCCATTGCCATGGCGCCGGCCGCCTCAAGCAACACAAGACGCTGGCCGTCAAGATTCCCGCCGGCGTCGATGAAGGCGATCGCATTCGCCTTACTGGCGAAGGTGAGCACGGTGTGAACGGCGGGCCGCCAGGCGACCTCTACGTGCAGATTCATCTGAAGCCGCACAACGTCTTCCAGCGCGAACATAACGATCTGCACTGCGAAATGCCGATCAGCTTCACGACAGCAGCGCTCGGCGGCGAGATCGAGATCACGACGCTGGATGGCGTCGCCAAGATCAAGATCCCGGCAGAGACCCAGAGCGGCAAGGTTTTCCGCCTGCGCGGCAAGGGCATCAAAGGCGTACGCAGTAGCGCGCATGGCGACCTGCTCTGCCATGTGGCCGTCGAAACACCGGTCAATCTGACTGACCGCCAGCGCGAACTCTTGCGCGAGCTGGAAGAACTCAGCAACCGCGACGGTGGCAAGCACAACCCGAGAGCCAAGTCCTGGATGGATCGCGTACGCGATTTCTTCAGCGCAGCCTGATCCGTCATGTCTCTCGAAGAACGGGCGCTCCGAACCAGGGGTGCCCGTTCTTTTTTGGCAGACCATCGACCTTGGGGGAAAAATTCGAGCCTTTGTAAGGCTTTTGTAAGACACCTGTCAGCTTGCCGCCGCATTGTGTGGAGTGGATTTACATGACTATTCAAGCAAAAAATCAAAGGAGAGGCTGAAATGAGATTCTTGCGCAAGGCTTTGCTGGTCGGCCTGTTGGGTACCTGGCTCAGTGCTACCGGAGCAGCGGAAGTCGGCGTCTCCGACACCAACGTCACGATCGGCATGTCGTCGCCCTTCTCGGGCCCCAACGGCGCCTACGGCCAGGACATGAAGGAAGTCATCGCGGCCTACTTCGAACAGATCAACAAGGTCGGCGGGATCAATGGTCGCAAGCTCGACCTGGTTGCACTTGACGATGGTTATGAAACCGAACGCACCGTCGCCAACAGCAAGAAATTGATCGATGAATCGAAAGCCTTTGCGCTGCTGCAATACTATGGATCCAGCCCGACAACGCAGGCCATGAACGATGTGTTCGGCCCGGCAAAGGTACCGCTGATTGGCACGATTTCCGGCGCAGGCACGATCCGCCAGTCGCCGAAGGACAACCCGAACAATCGCTACATGTTCAACATCCGCGCCAGCTATGCCGACGAAACGGAAGCCATCGTCAACCAGTTGGTATCGCTGGGCCTCAAGAATATCGCCGTCTTCTACCAGAACGATGGCTTCGGCCTGTCCGGCCTGGAAGGTGCCACCTCGGCGCTGAAAAAACACAGCCTGACCCCCTCAGCAGTCGGCACGGTCGAGCGCAACTCACTCGACGTCGATGCTGCCGTCAAGGCCATTGCCAAAGCGGCCCCGCAGGCAGTGATCATGGTTACCCTCTACAAGCCAACCACAGCCTTCGTCAAGGCCATGCGCAAGGCCGGCCAGAACCCGCAATTCATGACGCTATCCCCCGTGGGCGCCGAGCAACTGGTCAAGGAGCTTGGTAACGACGCGCGCGGTGTCGGTATCTCGCAAGTCATGCCTTACCCTTTCAATGACACCACGCCAGTGGTCCGCGAATACCAGCGCCTGCTGCAGGGCGCGAAGCGCACCAACTACACTTATTACGGAATCGAAGCCTACGTCACCGCCAAGGTACTGGTCGAAGCCATTCGCAGGAGCGGCAAGGATCTGACACGGGAAAAACTGGTGCAGACACTGGAAGGCATGAGCAATTTTGACGTTGGCGGCTATCGCGTCAACTTCGGCACCAATGAGCGGAGCGGATCGAAATTTGTCGACCTCACCGTCATAGGCAGCGGCGGCCGCGTCCTGCGCTAAATCTCTCCAGTCGATCGCAATCCACGGGAGGCCCGCTTGACCGCGGGCCTTTGTCATTTCTGATCAGCTTGCTGCAAGCTCACGACTTGAGGCAATATGGGCTCATCGGCGTTACTAGGTATTGACTCTACGCCATGCGCATCATGCTTCTCAACCTTGCTTCCCGCGTCCAGGAAAATCTTCCTGCGGTAGCGTGCAATCTGACAGACAAGGGTAAAACTTCCCTCTTCGACTCAGCGGATGGCGCTTCAACAGCGCTGCGCAGCGACGATGCCGCCTTTGATCTCGCGATCATTGGCGGCGACAACGGGGACGCGCTGATCCAGGTTTACAACGCCCTCGCCGCCACAGGTCATCTCCCGCCGACACTTATTGTCAGTGCCTCTCAGTCAGTAGAAACCGCCGTCGCCCTGCTGAGGCTGGGTGCTGATGATTTCATCCTGACCGAGAGTGAAGTGCCCTGGACGAGCAGACTGTTGGAAGCGGCAGCAGCAATCTCCGCCCGTACACGGGAGCGCAGTTTCCGCAACCGCATTGACAACGATCTGCGCGACAGCCAGCAGCGCCTCGCCCAGATTGTCGATGGTTCTTCGGTGGCGACCTTCGTCATCGGCCATGACCACCAGGTAACGCACTGGAACCGGGCTTGCGAGGCGCTGACCGGCATTGAGAGCAGCAAGGTCGTCGGCACCCGAGAACATTGGCGAGCGTTCTACAGAAACGAACGCCCTTGCATGGCCGACTTCGTCATCGACGGGGCCATCGAGGAACGCGTAGCCGAGTACTACGGCGGCAAGGGATTCCGCCGTTCACGCCTGCTTGCCGGCACCTACGAAGCCGAAGATTTCTTTCCCAATTTCGGTGATAGCGGCCGTTGGCTGTATTTCACCGCCGCTCCGCTCAAGGACAGCTTCGGCCATGTCATCGGTGCCATTGAGACACTGCAGGACATCACTGACCAGAAAAACGCCCGGGATGCGCTGCGGGAGAGTGAAACCCTCTTGCGCCAGATCATCCAGTGCAGTTCGGTCGCCACTTTCGTGATCAACCGTAAACATGAGATCACCCACTGGAACCGAGCCTGCGAAATCCTATTGGGGCGTACGGCAGAAACCACGATCGGCACACGCACCCTGGCGCGGATGGTCTACCACCATGACCGCCCGTTGCTTGCTGACCTGGTCCTCGACGGCGCAGACGACAGCCTGATCACCCATTTCTACGATGGGCGCTACCGCAAGTCATCGCTGATCGACGGCGTTTTCGAAGTAGAGGATCGTTTTCCCGACCTCCCCGGTGGCGAACGCTGGATCCATTTTGCCGCAGCCCCCTTGCACGATGACACAGGCGAGACCATCGGCGCCATCGAAACGCTGATCGACATCACCGAGCGCAAACGTGCGGAAGAGCGGATGCAGGAAAGCGAACAGCACCTGGCACAGATCGTCGATGGTTCTGCCGTCGCTACCTTTGTGATTGATGGAGAGCATCGTGTCACCCACTGGAATCGCGCCTGTGCCGCACTGACTGGCCTACCGGCAGATGAACTGATCGGCAGCCGCGAGCAATGGCGTGCCTTCTACCCGGGTGAACGGCCTTGCATGGCGGATCTGGTACTCGACGGTGCTATCGAGGAACATCTGGCCCACTACTATCAGGGCAAGAAATTCCACCGCTCGTCGGTCGTTGATGGCGGATTCGAAGCCGAGGATTTCTTTCCCAACTTTGGCAACAACGGTCGCTGGCTTTACTTTACCGCTGCACCGCTGCGGAACGGGCAAGGCGACATCGTCGGCGCCATCGAAACACTACAGGATGTCACTGAACAGAAGCGGGCAGAGGAAAACCTGCGCACAAGCGAGGAACGCTACCGTGTGCTGTCGATCACCGATGGCATGACGGGACTCTTTAACGCCCGCCACTTCGCGCATCGACTCAGGGAAGAAATGGATCGCTGCCAGCGTTACCAGCATCCCCTGGCGCTGATGGTGCTCGACGTGGACAACTTCAAGCAGTTCAACGACAACCATGGCCACGTACACGGAGACCAGGTACTGATTCAACTGGCGGACTGCATCACCCGCTGTCTGCGCTGTACCGACCAGGCATTTCGCTACGGTGGCGAGGAATTCGTGGCGCTCTTGCCGGAAACCGATCTGGATGAAGCAGAGGCAGCGGCTGAACGGGTCCGGGCGATGTTTGCCAATGCCGTCATCAGCCCCACTGTCGACCAGCCTGTGCAGTGCACAGCCAGCATCGGTGTCACCACCTTCATTCCAGGTGAAAGCCCGAGGGATTTCGTGGCACGCGCCGATAGCGGCACCTACGAAGCCAAACGCCTCGGCAAGAACCGGGTAATCCGGATTACTCCGAAGGCAGGTGATTTTTCGATTTGATCAGGCGCACCCCAAGCGTACTTGCTCAGGCGCACCCCGAGAGTACTTTTTCGCAAGTACTTGCGTACTTGCTCAGGCGCACCCCAAGAGTACTTTTTCGCAAGTACTTGCGTACTTGCTCAGGCGCGTCGCCAGGTCGTACCTTGGGCCGAGTCTTCGAGCACCACCCCGGCAGCCGTCAATTCCGCACGAATCCGGTCGGCTTCGGCAAAATCCTTGCCTTTCTTGGCTACCGCGCGCGCAGCGATCAGCGATTCGATCTGCTCGGGTGACAGTTCGCCATCGCCTGTGGGCGTCGCCTGGAGGAAACTGACCGGGTCACGCTCAAGCAGCCCCAGCACGCCAGCCAGCGCCTTCAGTTGCCCGGCAACTGCGGGATCGCGACTGCGATTGACCTCTCCAGCCAGATCGAAGAGCACCGCCACAGCTTCCGGCGTATTGAAATCATCGTCGAGCGCCGCTCGGAAACGCTGTGCATGCGGCTCGTTCCAGTCGAGTGCTGGGGCAACTGTCTCCAACCCCTTGAGTGCCGTGTAGAGGCGCGTCAACGCATGGCGAGCATCGTCCAGGTGAACATCGGAATAGTTCAGCGGGCTGCGGTAGTGGGCACGCAGGATGAAGAAGCGCACGACCTCGGCATCGTACTTCTTCAAAACCTCACGAATGGTGAAGAAATTGCCGAGCGATTTCGACATCTTCTCGTCATCGACACGAACAAAGCCGTTGTGCATCCAGTAGTTCACGAACGCGCAGGCGTGCGCCCCCTCGGACTGGGCAATCTCGTTCTCGTGGTGCGGAAACTGCAGGTCCTGGCCGCCGCCGTGAATATCGAAGTGCTTGCCAAGCAGCTGCGAACTCATCGCCGAGCACTCGATATGCCAGCCCGGACGGCCGTTGCCCCAGGGTGAAGTCCAGAAAGGCTCGCCCTCTTTGGCGTGCTTCCAGAGTACGAAATCGAGCGGATCCTGCTTCGCCGAATCAGCGCCAACCTCGACACGTTCGCCGGCGCGCAGATCGTCGAGCGATTTGCCGGAGAGCTTGCCGTAACCGTCGAACTTGCGCACCGAGTAATTGACGTCGCCGTCAGCCGCCTTGTAAGCCAGGCCATTCCGTTCCAGCTGGCCGATCATGTCCAGCATCTGCGGCACGTACTCGGTTGCCTTGGGTTCGTGATCCGGCTTCTGCACGCCGAGCGCAGCAGCATCCTCGTTCATGAAACCGATGAAGCGCTCGGTCAGCTGGCCGATCGTCTCGCCATTCTCGACCGCCCGCTTGATGATCTTGTCGTCGATATCGGTAATGTTGCGCACATAGGTGACATCCAAGCCGCAAGCCTTCAGCCAGCGCTGCACCATATCGAAAACGACCAGCACGCGGGCATGCCCAAGGTGGCAATAATCATAAACAGTCATGCCGCAAACATACATGCGGACACGCCCGGATTCGATGGGGACAAATTCCTGCTTTTCCCGGGTCAGCGAGTTGTAGATTTTCAGCATCTGGCGGGTTCGCTCTGATGCTCCTCGGCAGGCGCCGGGAGCCGTTTTCGCGGTATCTGGAGAGAGGTCGGAAATTGGCTACGAAGTTTGGGTTTCGCAGCGCTTCTTGTTAGAATTGATCGATTGCAAGCTTGATCGCGTAACTCAACTTGGCGAAGTATACCACATCGATGCCCTCCAGCCTCCCGACACACCGCCCGACCGGCCGCCTGCCAGCCCTGCTCATTGCCCTCGCACTGTGCTTTGCAGCCCCCCTGGCGCACGCCGACAATCTCGCCGACATCCAGAAATTGATCAAATCCGGGCAATACCCGCAGGCACTCGAAAAAACCGATGCCTACATTGCGGGCAAACCCAAGGACGCGCAGGGCCGTTTTCTCCGGGGTCTGATTCTCACCGAGATGAACCGGCCGGCTGACGCCATTGCCGTATTCACGAAACTGACCGAAGACTATCCGGAACTGCCCGAGCCGTATAACAACCTGGCCGTACTCTATGCCCAGCAAAAACAGTACGACAAGGCCCGGACAGCGCTGGAAATGGCCATAAGGACTCACCCAGCCTACGCCATCGCCTACGAGAACCTCGGTGACGTCTATGCCAAGCTGGCCAGCCAGGCCTACGACAAGGCCCTGCAGCTCGATTCGTCGAATTCGGCGGCACAAGGCAAACTGTCGCTGATTCGCGACCTGATCAGCACGGGGACACGTCCGGGTAGCAAGCCCACAGCCACCGCAGCCACGGCAGCAAAGCCGGTCGAGCCGGTCAAGGTTGCCGTAGCAGAACAGCCGAAACCCGCAGCCACGGTCGTGCCGATTGCACCGCCACCGGCAGCGCCGGTAGTCACTACCCCGGCCAAGCCAGCTGAGCCGGCCAAAGCCAGCGAAAAACCGGCAGAAAAAGCGGCTACGCCAAGCAAGCCGGCTGGCGATACCGCCAGCACCGAATCTGAAATCGTCAGTGCCGTTCAAGGCTGGGCTGCCGCCTGGTCGAAGAAAGACGTAAAGGCCTACCTCAGCCACTACGCACCGGATTTCCAGACGCCCAACGGCATGGCGCGCAAGGCATGGGAAACCGAGCGCCAGCAACGCATCGACAAGCCCGGCAAGATTCAGGTCAGCGTTGCTGAAATCAAGGTTTCGCTGAACGGCGACAAAGCCACCGTCAAATTCCGCCAGGACTACAAGTCGGCAACACTCAATTCGTCGGCAGGCAAGACGCTGGTACTCATCCGGGCCGGTGGAAAATGGCTGATCCAGCAGGAACGCGTCGGCTGATGCGGCGATTTGCCTTCGGTGGTCTGCTGCTGACCATCGTTGCCGTCGGTCCCGCTCTCCCCGTTCCTGGCCGGTCGGGGGCAGCATCCCCGCCGCCGATCTATACCGATTCCGGTATCGAGGCGCAGCTCGTGCGCATCTATGCTGCCATCGAAAAAAACCGGCTCGATCAGGCACTGAATCTGACCGAGTCGTTGTTGTATCAACATCCCAATTTCCGACTCGCCCACCTGATCAGAGGAGACCTTCTCCTCGCTCGTTCGCGCCCGATATCGAACCTCGGCAATGCCACCAACGCCCCGGCCGAGCGTCTGACAGACCTGCGCGAAGAGGCAGTCGCCCGCCTGCAGGCAAACCGCTCCAAGCCGTCAGAAAACAGTATTCCGCGTTACCTGCTGCAGATGCAGCCAGACCAGAAATATGCCGTGGTTGTCGACACCAAGAAGGCCCGCCTTTATCTCTACCAGAACGAGAAAGGGCGCCCGCGCTTCGTGGCAGACTACTACATCAGCCACGGCAAGCTGGGAGCCGAGAAAGCGCGCGAAGGCGACAAGAAGACGCCGGTCGGCGTCTATCACGTCACCACCAGCCTGCCGCGCCAGAAGCTGACGGATTTTTACGGCAGCGGCGCCTTCCCGATCAACTACCCGAACGAGTGGGACAAGCGGCAGGGGCGCAATGGTCACGGCATCTGGCTGCACGGTACGCCATCCGATACCTTCTCGCGCCCGCCCAAGGCTTCCGACGGCTGCGTCGTACTCGCCAACCAGGATCTCGATGCGCTGGCCAAGAACCTGCAGCCCGGCCTGACACCGGTGATCATCAGCAACGATATCGAGTGGCTATCGCTGGATGACTGGCAAACCGAACGTAATACGCTCAACAAAAAGCTCGATGAATGGCGCAGCGACTGGGAAAGCCGCGATACCGACCGCTTCCTCAGCCACTACTCGAAGAAATTCCAGTCCGGCAAGCAGCGATTTGACGAGTTCGCGCAACAGAAGCGTCAGGTCAATGCCGGCAAGGAATGGATCAAGGTCAAGACCGAGAACCTATCCATGTTCCGCAACCCAGGCAAGGATGAACTGGTCGTCGTCACCTTTGAGCAGGATTACCGCAGCAACAACCTTTCCAACCAGATGAAGAAACGCCAGTACTGGATCCGCGAGGACGGTACCTGGAAAATCGTGTACGAAGGTGCCGCCTGATGTCGAAGAAAGTTTCCCACCTTGCTGCCGGTCTTGCCGCAGCGCTCGTGTTCTCTGTTTCCGCCTGGGCCGGCCCCAAGGTTGAAATGCAGACGACATTGGGGCGTATCGTCATCGAGCTTGACCAGGACAAGGCCCCCGTCTCGACGCAGAACTTTCTCGCCTACACCAAGGACAACTTCTACAACGGTACGGTCTTCCATCGCGTCATCCCCGGCTTCATGATCCAGGGCGGCGGCTTCAACAAGGAAATGGAACAGAAGGCAACCAAGGCACCGATCGCCAACGAAGCCAAAAATGGCCTGAAAAATGCGCGCGGCACCGTCGCCATGGCGCGCACCAACGACCCGCAGTCAGCGACAGCCCAGTTCTTCATCAACCACAAGGACAACACTCCGCTCGACTATCCCTCGCGCGACGGTTGGGGCTATGCCGTCTTCGGCAAGGTCGTCGAAGGCATGGACGTGGTCGACAAGATTGCTGCAGTCCCGACCGGGCCGTTCAACCGTTTCTTCCCGACGGATGTACCGATCGACCCCGTAGTCATCAAAACCGTAAAAATCATCTCTGAAAAGTAAGGAAACAGCATGTCCCAGGTCAAACTCACCACCAATTTCGGCGCCATCACCCTGACGCTCGACGCCGAAAAGGCACCGAAAACCGTCGAGAACTTCCTCGCCTATGTTGCTGCCGGCCACTATGACAACACCGTCTTTCACCGTGTGATCAAGGGCTTCATGATCCAGGGCGGTGGTTTCGAGCCGGGCATGAAGCAGAAGGAATGCCGTGCCCCGATCGACAACGAAGCAGCCAATGGCCTCAAGAACAAGCGCGGCACCATTGCCATGGCGCGTACTGGCGACCCGCACTCGGCCACAGCCCAGTTCTTCATCAACACCGTCGATAATGACTTCCTCGACTTCAAGTCACCCTCCGGCAATGGCTGGGGTTACTGTGTCTTCGGCGAAGTCAGCGAAGGCCTCGACGTGGTCGACAAGATTCGCGCGGTAAAGACCGGCAACAGCGGTTTCCATCAGGATGTACCGGCGGAAGACGTGATCATCGAGAAGGCCGAAGCAATTTGATCCTCGCCCCCGCGCAGGAGCGCGCTTGATCCTCTTCGTTTCCGACCTACACCTTTCGGCGCAGACGCCGGAACTCAACGCGCTCTTTCTCGAATTCCTCGGCGGCCGCGCACGCGCCGCCGAGGCGCTCTACATTCTCGGCGACCTGTTCGAATACTGGGTCGGCGACGACGATATCGAAGACGCCACCAACGCTACCATCGCAACCGCCCTGCGCGAGTTCAGCGACAGCGGTGTCGAACTGAACATCATGCGCGGCAACCGCGATTTCCTGTTTGGCGACCGCTTTGCTGCCGCCACCGGTGCGCGGCTTCTTTCCGACCCCCATGTTCTGTCATTGCCAGCGTGGCAGTTTGTGCTTTCGCATGGCGATTTCTTGTGCACCGACGACATCGAATACCAGGCCTTCCGCACGCAATCGCGGGCACCGGAATGGCAGGCGGCGTTCCTCGCCAGGCCGCTCGCCGAGCGCCGCACCATCGCCCGCGCCCTGCGTCAGCAAAGCGAATCCGGAAAACAACTCAAGGCGCAGGCCAAGGATGCCTACCTGATGGACCTGAACCCGGCGGCAACCGAGGATTTCCTGCGCGAGCACGGCTACGCCACGTTCATCCACGGCCACACGCACCGTCCGGCAAGGCACGATCACATCGTCGACGGTATCCATGTCGAACGCTGGGTGCTCGCCGACTGGCACGAAGGCGAAGGTACTACGCGTGCAGAATGTCTGGTGTGGGATGGCGAAGCGTTGCAGCGCGAAAACTTGACCTGAACCAAGGCCTTCGGTAAATTGCACCTACCCCAAAGGGGAGTAGCTGAATCGACTGGTCGTCAATACGGGAGCCTTAACCAACTCCCCGGCCTGTCGGGCAAGTGGCAGGTTTCACAACCACCACCTCTGCAAGCGAGACCTTTGCCGCCCGGCAAAGGTCTTTTTCGTTGACACACCGGCACCGGCAAGGGGGCTTTCACTGCAACCCTCTTCAAACAGGAGCCGACATCATGAAATTCATTCTCACCTTCCTCGCCGGCCAGCTGCGTGCCAAGGCATTTTCACTCGCATCGCGTGTACTCATGTCGCTCGTTGCATCGCGCCTGCAGCCCGTTACCGCCAAACGGCAAGCGAGCGCTCACGGAAAATCGCCAGCGCCCGGCACGATCATTGATGGTGAGTATCAACGCATCGATCAGCGCGCTGATTTCCGCCACAACGACCGCTGGTAAGGAGCCAAATCATGGAAGGCATTGCCAATGGCTGGATGTGGGCAGGTTTCGCACTGTTCGTCGTGGTCGCCATCACCGTTGATCTGCTGGCCCTTGAACGCAAGGGTTCGCACTCGGTCGGTGTTCGCGAGGCGCTTGGTTGGTCGCTGCTGTGGGTGTCACTGGCGCTGATTTTCAACGCCGGCCTGTGGTTCTGGCTGGACCAGAGCGTCGGCCGTGAAATCGCCAACCTCAAGGCCACCGAGTTCCTCACCGGCTACCTGATCGAGAAATCGCTGTCGGTCGATAACATCTTCGTTTTCCTGATGATCCTGACCGCCTTCGCCGTGCCGACCGAGTTGCAGAAGCGTGCATTGATCATCGGCGTCATCGGCGCCGTCGTCCTGCGCGGCATCATGATCCTCATCGGCGCCTGGCTGATCGCGCAGTTCCACTGGATCCTCTACGTCTTCGGCGCCTTCCTGCTGATCACCGGCATCAAGATGATCTGGGCGGCTGATCACGAACCGGATCTGGAGAAGAACCCGATCCTGAAATGGATGCGTGGACACCTCTCGATCACCCGTGAATTTGTCGGCGAGAAGCTCAGCGAAATGCGCGATGGCAAGCGCTGGTTCACGCCGCTGTTCGTCGTCGTCGTGCTGATCGGCATCACCGATGTCATCTTCGCGGTAGACTCCATCCCCGCAATCTTCGCCATCACCACCGACCCGTTCATCGTCATGACCTCGAACATCTTCGCCATCCTCGGCCTCAGGGCACTCTACTTCCTGCTTGCTGACCTGGCCAGCCGCTTCCACCTGCTCAAGTACGGGCTGGCGCTGGTACTGGTTTTCATCGGCACCAAGATGCTGATCGTCGAATGGTTCAAGATTCCCGTGTTCCTTTCACTGGGCGTCGTCGCCGCGATCCTCGTCACTTCGGTGGCTGCCTCCTGGCTGATTCCGGAGAAGAAGGCCACGAGTGACTGACCAGGCTCTCGACATCCTCCGCACCACCTTCGGCTACCCCGCCTTCCGGGGTAGCCAGGAGGAGATCATCGGCCACGTCAGCGGCGGTGGCGATGCGCTGGTGCTGATGCCGACAGGTGGCGGCAAGTCGCTGTGCTACCAGATTCCGGCGCTGCTGCGCCCCGGTGTCGGCATCGTCGTCTCGCCGTTGATCGCGCTGATGCAGGACCAGGTCGATGCGCTGCTGCAGGCCGGCGTGCGTGCAGCCTTCCTCAACTCGACGCTGGACTGGCCGCAGGTACAGGAGATCGAGCGCAAGCTCTTTTCCGGGGATCTGGACCTGCTCTACATCGCCCCGGAACGGCTCGCCAACGAGCGCAGCATCGGGCTGCTCGACCGCCTGCACGAGCAAAACCGCATCGCGCTGTTCGCCATCGACGAGGCGCATTGCGTCTCGCAGTGGGGCCACGATTTCCGCCCGGAATACCTGCAGCTCTCGGCCTTCCACGAACGCTACCCGAGCATCCCGCGCATCGCGCTGACGGCCACCGCCGACGACGCGACACGCGGCGAAATCATCAGCCGGCTCGGCCTCGGCGAAGCACGCGTCTTCATCTCCAGCTTCGACCGTCCGAACATCCGCTACACCGTAGTCGAGAAGGACAACCCGCGCCGGCAACTGCAGGCGTTTCTTGCCGACCGCAGGGGAGAGGCCGGCATCGTCTACTGCCTGTCGCGCAAGAAGGTCGACGAAACCGCCGAATGGCTGAATAGCCAGGGCTACGCTGCCCTGCCCTACCACGCCGGCATGGATGCCGCGAGCCGCGCCGAAAACCAGCGCCGCTTCCTGCGCGAGGAAGGCCAGATCGTCGTCGCCACCATCGCCTTCGGCATGGGCATCGACAAGCCCGACGTGCGCTTCGTCGCCCACCTCGACCTGCCCAAAAGTATCGAAGCCTACTACCAGGAAACCGGCCGCGCCGGCCGCGACGGCGAGCCCTCGGAAGCCTGGATGGCCTACGGCCTGCAGGACGTGGTACTGCAGCGCTCGCGCATTGACGAGTCCACCGCACCGCCGGAACAGAAGCGGCTGGAGGCGCAGAAGCTGAATGCCCTGCTCGCCTACTGCGAGGCGCCACGGTGCCGGCGCATGGTGCTGCTCGACTACTTCGGTGAAAAGCACCAAGCCTGCGGCAACTGCGACGTCTGCATCGACCCGCCTGAACTCTTCGACGGCACGGTCGCCGCCCAGAAAGCCCTTTCTGCCGTGTACCGTACCGGCCAGCGCTTCGGCGCCCTGCACGTGATCGACGTGCTGCGCGGCAAGAAAAGCGACAAGGCAGCACAATGGGGACACGACCAGCTTTCCGTCTTCGGCGTCGGAGCCGATTTCGATGACGCCGCATGGCGTGCCGTATTGCGCCAACTGGTCGCTGCCGGTCTCCTGCACGCCGACCTCGCAGAACACGGTGCGCTCAAGCTTACCGAAGAAGCAAAGCCCGTCCTGAAGGGCGAACAGAGCATTCAGCTGCGTCGCCATGTCGCCAGAAAATCAGCCGCCCGCCCGAAAAAAGGCAGCACCGCCACCATCCTTGCCGACCTTTCACCGGAAGCTGCAAGCCTGTTCGAAGCCCTGCGCCAGTGGCGCGCCGACACCGCCCGTGAACAGGGCGTTCCAGCCTATGTAATCCTGCATGACCGCACGCTGAAGGAGCTGGCTGAAATGCGCCCGAGCAGCCATGGACATCTGTCCATGGTCACCGGCATCGGTGCCGCCAAGATCGAGCACTACGGGGAAGAATTGCTGGCACTGATCGCCGGGCAATGATGCGAACGAAAAAGCCGCAATCAAGGCGGCAAATCCGGGGACTGGGCAGGGTTCGCCGACCTCATCTGAATGGCTGTAACCGCCCCCTTGCTGACGCTCATCTCCTTGAAAAGCATCCGTCCAACACTCCAGAGCTAGATCGTGGATTGGCATGAGCCGAGTATTTATTCGGCATTTTTTGAAATCGTTATCGGTTTCTGATCTACAGATTCTGGTATCTACCATGCCCCTTTGTACCGGTAATACTCGTCACGCCCCTCGTACAAATGGAGTCCGTATTCCGGCAGCGCGACAGTTTCGTGACCCAACTTCACGGTGCCAAGATGAACGACCCAAGCACTACCCACGGCCGGCGGCCGTACCGGGAAACGGAGATAGACGTTCTTATAGGCCGAGATCGACCGGTCTCGAGATCGTGAATGGACCTCATCCGAATTGAGGTTGGCCGGTGAATTAAGATAGTCCTTGCTGGGGACTTCCGGTTTCTTCTTGTCTGCGAGATAGACCTTCAGGTCCGCATGGACTTTCCGCCCATCGCCCATGTCGATATAGGCGCCTTCCGAACTGTAGATTATCGGCGTTGGCACACCTACTCCGGGAAGGTCAAAGTTGGGTACAAAGGACTTTCTGCCCTCGGTGAACGCATTGATTTGAATCCAGTAGTTCGCACCGTCATCGAAAACGACGTTCTTCCCGCTGACAATCACATCGTCGGCGTGAAAGTGGAATCGAACAAGATTCTCGCCACTCGCTTTCTGTTCATAAATGCTGTGCTCACCCCACGCATCCGAAGCCCTTGACGTCCGTGACAGCCTTGCCTGATCCGGCCAATAGACGTGACCAATCCCCAGGCACCCGGACAATAGGATGGCAGATGCGACAGTGAGAGCTGCTCGGACAAAACAGGTACGCGTCACGGTAAGTTTGATTTTAAGGTTTGGCGTAAATCTCGTTGATTTCATAACGCAGTCCGAAAAAGAACGCGCCGAGCGAGCTTTTACGGCAGCTTTATAGCGACAAATATCTCTGACGGCTTCTGGCCGGTTGCAGCCCTTTCCCATGGTTTACTGGAGCCTCAACCAGCGACCGTCGAAATCTCCCGCTGAATCAACTCACGCGCGGGTATCCGCCGCCGGTAGCGCCTGTTCGGCAACGAGAGCCTGCGGCTCACTCCAGCAGACCCGGTTGCGGCCAAGGCGCTTGGCCTCATAGAGCTGTCGGTCTGCCGCCATCAGCAACTCCTCGGCGCTGCCCTGCCGCCCGCTGACGGTCACGCCGCCGACGGAAACGGTGACATGCGGCGCAACACCCGATTTTTCGTGTTCGATGCCAAGTTCGGAAACTACCTGGCGAATGGCTTCGGCAACCTCGACGCCCCCTGCCGCGTCCGATTCGGGCAGGATGAAGACAAACTCTTCACCGCCGTAGCGGGCCGCCAGATCGTTCGGCCGACGCAACGCACCGGCCAGTGTCTTGGCCACCTGCTTGAGCGTGGTGTCGCCGGCAGCGTGACCGTAGCAGTCGTTGTATTGCTTGAAGAAGTCGACGTCGATCAGCCCCAGCGAAAAAGTCTGACCACTGCGCAGGCTACGGGAAATTTCCTGCAGCAAGGCCTGATCAAAGGCGCGGCGGTTCGGTATTTCGGTCAATCCGTCACGGCCGGCGAGGGTTTCAAGCAGCTTGCGCTGGCGGACAAAGCGCATCAGGTTGGACACCCTTGCCTTGACGATAGCCGGGCTGAAAGGCTTGCCGATGTAGTCGCTGGCCCCGAGCTTGAGTCCCCGCTCCTCGTCGTGCGTCGAATTGAGTGCGGTCAGGAAGATCACCGGGATATCGCGCATCGCATCGTTGGCCTTCATGTGGCGCAGCACTTCGTGGCCGTCCATGTCGGGCATCAGCACGTCGAGCAGGACAAGGTCGATCTGGTCATCACTCGCCAGCCGCTCCAGCGCCTGCTCGCCGCTCTTGGCCAGGATTACCTGATACTCGTCCTTGAGCAGGGCAACGAGGATAGTGCGATTGATCTTCTCGTCCTCGACGACAAGTACACGCTGCTTGGACTGGACACTCATTCTGCATACTCCCGTTCAATAATGGCGAGCAGCATACGGACCGCATCGCCAGCCTCTTCAAATTCTACTTCGTTGACATGGGTCGCAATACGCTCAAGCAGCTCACCCCATTCCGCTTCAGCCTCTTCCCGAATCCGCTCGACGACATCCTCGGCCTCGGAATCGCCCACCTCCAGCAGTTGCAGCAGATACTCAAGCTGGTTGCGCACCGCCGTCTCGCGCTCCGGCGGAACGGCTTGCAGCGCTGGCGTGGCGGACCTGCCCATTTCACGCAGCGGGCTACAGAAAGCGTGCAGCTCACGGGCAAACTGTGCCAGCAAGGCAGAGGCCTCCTCGAGGTTGCCACCGCCATCACCGATCAAGGCCATTTCGATGGCTGCTGCGGTGGCGGCCAGCAGGTCGGCCCCCAGCGTATCCGCAGTCCCCTTGACCGAATGCGCGAGAATACCGGCGCGGCGTATCTGGCCGGCCGCAAGCAGGGTTGCCAGCTCATCGGCGGCATCAGCATAGGTTGTCGCAAAATTGCCAAGCAGGCGAACGAACAAGCGCGCATCTCCACCCACCTGGGCCAACCCCTTGGCCGCATCAAAGCCGGCAATCTCCGGCAATTCCACGGGCGTTACCACCGCCTCGGCAACCCGCAAGGCGACCGGCATATCGGCCTGAGAACGCTCGCCGGGTTTGATCCAGTGCAGCAGCACCCCGAGCAGGCGCTTCAGATCGATCGGTTTGGTCAGGTGGTCGAACATGCCGGCAGCAAGGCTCTTCTCGCGGTCGCCGGCCATCGCGTGTGCCGTCATCGCCACAATCGGCAGCTCCGCCAGTTCCGGATGGCGGCGAATGCGCTGGGTCGCCTCAAAACCATCCATGTCCGGCATCTGCACATCCATCAGCACCAGGTCGTACTTGCCGCTGCAAGCCTTGGCAACGCCCGTTGCGCCATTGACGGCCACATCGACGCGCATGCCGAACTGCTGCAGCAGTTCGCAGGCCACCTGCTGGTTGATCGGGTTGTCTTCGACAAGCAGCACGCGCGCGCCCCGGATCGCCGCCAGCCGAGCATCTGCGGTGGCGCCACCGGCACCTCCGGATTCGCTTGCGGACGGGAGTTGATAGCCAAAAAGACCGAGGATTGTTTCGTGGAGCAGCGTCTCGCTCACCGGCTTGACCAGGAAACCGTCGAGCCCCGCCTTCTCCGCCTGCTGCATTACTTCCTCGCGCCCGAAGGCCGTCACCATCAGCACCGCCGGCATCGCCGACAGTTTCAGGTTGTTGCGAATGCGCCGTGTCGTCTCGATGCCGTCCAGTCCCGGCATCCGCCAGTCCATCAGGATCAGGCCGTAGGGATCCTCGCCGCTCGCTTCGCGCTCCTCGATCGTGGCCAGCGCCGCCTCGCCCGATTCCACCGTATCGACGACGAAACCGCGGCGGCTGAGCATGCGCTCGAGAATGATGCGCGAGGTCGCATTGTCATCGACCACCAGCACCCGCTTGTCGAGCAGCAGCTCGGGGGCCGGCAAGGCGGCAGACGCCCTCTCAGCTCCCAGGCAGGGAAGATCGAACCAGAAGCGGGCACCTTCCCCGGCCGTGCTTTCAGCATGCAGGCTTCCACCCATCAGCTCGACCAGCTGGCGCGCAATGGCCAGACCCAGACCGGTGCCGCCAAAACGCCGGGTGATCGAACCGTCGGCCTGATGGAAGGGCTGGAAAAGGTTCTCCATCTGCGCCGGACTCATGCCGATGCCGGTATCACGAACCTGGAAGCGCAAGCCCGCAACACCGTCTGCCATCGTCACGCAGCTGAGACTGACCACCACCTCACCGCGCTCGGTGAACTTGACTGCGTTGCCCGCCAGATTGATCAACACCTGGCCGAGGCGCAGCGCATCGCCACACAGGCTATCGGGAACATCAGGCGCGCACTCGAACAGGATCTCCAGTCCCTTCTCCTCGGCCTGACCAACGATCACGTTGGCCAGATTGTCGAGCACCTCGCGCAGCGCGAACGGTGCCGTTTCAACGGTCATGTGGCCGGCCTCAATCTTCGAGAAATCGAGGATGTCGTTGATGATGCCGAGCAGCACGTTAGCCGAGCTATTCAGCTTTTTCACGTAGTCGCGCTGTTTCGGCGTCAGGTCGGTACGCAGAATCAGCTCGCCGAGGCCGATGACGGCGTTCATCGGCGTACGGATTTCATGGCTCATACGCGCCAGGAAATCGCTCTTGGCCTGCGTCGCTGCCACCGCCTCTTCGCGCGCCACCTTGAGCGCGGCAGCAATCTCGATGCGCTCGGCGATCTCGTCATGCAGCTTTTCGTTGGCTGTCTCCAACTTCTCGTTGGTCGCCTCCAGCTCAACCGTGCGTGTGCGCACCAACTGGTCAAGGTGGCTGTGGATACGCGCGTTCTCGATGGCGATCGCCATCTGCGAAGAGAGGATTTCCAGCACGCGCACATGTGCCGGCACGAAGGCGCCACTGGCCAGCCGGTTTTCCAGGTAAAGCAGGCCGGACAACTTGCCGCCGTGAATCAGTGGCAGGCACATCAGTGAGCGCGTACGGTGCGCGAGGATATCCGGGTCAAGCCCGAACTGCTCGTCCTCGCCGGCATCTGCAAGCACCACCGGCCGGCCCAGCCGTGCCGTATAGCCGACCAGCGAGCGCGCGATCGGCAGCTTCTCACCGGAAGGCAGGCACGCATCGAGTGGCAGCGATGGCAGATCGCTGAATTCACCACCTTCCTCGGCGCAGGCCTCGACCACCAAGGTGCCCTCCTCATCAAGGATCAGAAAGCCACGGTCGGCACCGGCATTGGCCAGCGCGATACGCATCAGCTTTTTCTTCAGCTCCTTCGGATTGCGCTCACCGGCGATCAGGTGTGCGGCGTTGATGATGGCATCGAGGTCGAAGGTTTCCGAGATGCGCGTGCTGGCCACCGAGGTTGCCGTTCCCCGCCCATAGAGCGTGCGCGTCGAATGGTTGTCGGCAACGCCGGCATTGAACACTTCGGCGTATTGCTCGATCAGCAGCTCCTGTTTGCGCCGCGCGCCCCAGATCTGGTAGCAGCGATAGGCGCGGCGCAGGTGCGAGGCAGCAAACTCCGTCTTGCCGCGTTCCAGCCAGAAACGGCCGGCAAGTTCGTTGGCCAGCGCCTCGTCGTGCACGAAACCGCCATCAGCGGCACGTTCGATTGCCTTGTCGTAGGCAGCAACGGCCTCGCCGATACGGTGTTCGATGCGCGCCCGTTCAGCTTCGATCAGGTCGTGTTTGTGGCGGAAATTCTCCGGGCAGAAGCGCGCCCAGTTTCTCAACATCGCCTGGTTGGCATCGACCTCGACAATGATCGCCGGCCGCGGCATACGGTCGTCGAGCGCGATCAGGATCAACGAGTGCAGGTAACGCAGGTCGGCCTCGGTTACGTAGGAGGCGATGAACTTGTAGTTCCTCACCGCGTATTCGATGCTCTCGCGCGCCTCATCATAGTGGCCGTGCAGGTACAGCGCCCAGGCGCGGGCGGTGTGGTAAAAGCACAGCGAGGAATGGCTGTTGTGCTCGGCGCAGCCGGCAACGAAATCCCCCTCGGCAAGCTCTGCGGTGTCGAACGATGCAGCATACGCAGTCTGCCCGAGCAGGTTGGCTACCACCGCGCGGGCACCGAGGATGGAGTCGGTGGCCAGGTGGTTTTTCACCTTCTTCGTAAACACCAGCGACTCGTCGATCTGCTTCAACTGCCTTTCGAGGCCGACACCACGGTACATCTGGTTGATCGTCCGCCCCCACATCAGCAGGTAACAGACAAACTGATGCTCACCCGCCTCCAGCCCGGCATCGATACCAGGCTGCAGGTAGAGTTCGGAATCGCCGACGTGGCGCACCCAGTGGTTCACGAAAGAAACCATGATCAGGCTGGCGCGGCACTTCAGGCCGTTGTCGTGGAAGCGGTCGGTCAGGCGGATGGCCAGCTTGGCGAATTCGTAACCCTCGTCAAACTCACCGAAATCGCCGCACAGCACACCCCCCAGGCTGGCGTAGCCCTTCAGCGATTCCGGCACGTGGCCGTAGCGCAGCGACAAATTGGTCATTTTTGCCAGATACCAGCCGTAGAGGTCGCGCATGCCGGCGAAATAGGCGGCGGTATGCACCGGCATCAGCACCTTCATGGCCATGCGCTGCACCGGGTCTTCCATTTCCGGCAGGTCGTACAGCGAAGCGATCGAACGGTCCTTCAGCGCCGCTTTGATCGGGGCAATCTCCGCCTCCAGCGCCTGGCGCAGATCACCGGTCGGCACCGCAATGCCGAGCATGGCCAGCGTCTCGCGCGCCGTGTCGACGGCCTCGATGTTGCGACCGAGGACCGTATATTCGGTGATCAGCAACGCGCAGATTGCCGCCTGGTCGAGTACGTCGCGAGCGTATTCACGCACCGTCGCAATGTCCGCCATCGAGCGCTCGTAGTCGCCATTGAGGTAGGCCACTTCGGCGCGGCGACGGTACAGGCCGAGGGTGATGGGATAGTGTTCGCTCCACGCCTCCGCCGGCAGGCAGGTGACCGCTGTGTCGAGATAGCCGAGTGCTGCCTGGTAGGCGTTGGCGCGCGCAGCACGCTCCGCTGCAGCAAGATTAAGTTCAGCCAGACGCAGGCGTTCCCCAGCACCAGCAATCAGCTCGCAGCCTGAATTCAACTGGTCGACGACCTCGAAGATGCGTTCGGCCAGCTCGTCTTCCGGCAGGTTTGCGAGCAGCAGGCGGCCGATCTCGACATGCACGGCCTTGCGCTGCGATTCGTCGATCAGCACGTAGGCGGCCTGTTGCACGCGGTCGTGGCTGAAACGGAAGCGGTCGCCGGTAATGTTCTCACCGATGCTCTGCAGCAGCTCGGCCTGCAGCGCCGGCATCAGGTCGCTGAGCAGCGTGTCGCCGGATGCCTGGTGGATGATGCACAGGGTTTCCAGCGAAAACGTATTGCCGATACAGGCCGCCCGGCGCAGTGCCACCTGCGTCGCCTCGGGCAGTTCGCGCAGGCGCTCAACCAGCAGGTCGACAACGTTGTCGGTGATGTCCACCGCCTCGATATTGGCGACGTCCCACGTCCAGCCGGAACGGTGCTTGCCATCGCCCAACCGGAAGGAAACCAGCTGCTCGCGGTACAGCGACTGCAGGAACTGGGCGACGAAGAACGGGTTGCCCAGCGTCTTGCGAAAAACCAGCGCCGCCAACGGCCGCGTGCGCTTGGCATCAGCGTGAAAAGTGTCGGCGATCAGCGCGGCAACATCCCCCTCGGCCAGCGGCGCCAGCGTCAGCTCGGCCAGCGGCGCCTGCTGCTCGCGCAGGCGGTCGACCATGGCCAGCAACGGGTGTGCGGCGTCGACTTCGTTGTCGCGATAGGCACCGATCAGCAGCACGTGCTTCAGTTCCGGACAGGCGACCAGCGATTCGAGCAGGCGCAGCGTCGCCAGGTCGGCCCATTGCAGGTCGTCGAGGAAGAGCACCAGCGGCTGCTCCTCGGTGCACAAGGCCTGCATGAAGCGCTGGAAGACGAGGTTGAAGCGGTGCGCCGCCTCGCCGGCCGGCAGTTCCGGTACCGCCGCCTGCTCGCCGATCAGGTCTTCCAGCGCCGGGATCACGCGCACGACGACGCCGCCGTTGTCGCCCACCGCCGACTGGATGCGCTGACGCAACGCGGTGACGGTAGCCTCGTTCTGCAACAGGGCCTGGGCGATGAAATCGTCGAAGGCCGAAACCAGCGCGCTGTACGGGGTATTTTTCTGGAACTGGTCGAACTTGCCGGTAATCAGGCTGCCGCCGACACGCGTTACCGGCCGGCAGAATTCGCGCACCAGCGAGCTCTTGCCGATGCCGGAATAACCGCCGACCAGCACCATCTGCCGGTTGCCGCAACCGGCGGCAAAGGTCTGCAGCAAGAGGTCGATTTCCTTCTGCCGGCCATACAGGCGCTCGGCCAGCTGGAAACGGTGCGGCACATCGACGGCCGCGAGTTCGAAAGGCTCGATGCGCCCATCGCGCTGCCAAGCTTCGCGGCAACGCTCAAGGTCGGCACGGATACCCCAGGCACTCTGGTAACGGTCCTCGGCGTTCTTTTCGAGCAGCTTGCCGATAATGCGTCCAATCATTAGCGGTAAGCCTGGCACCTGTTCACACAGGTCCGGCGGCCGGCGTGCCAGATGCGAATAGACCATGTCGGCGGCGTCCTGCACCGGGAATGGCGGCTGGCCAGCGAGCATCTCGAAGAAAGTGGCACCGAGTGAATAAAAATCGGCGCGATAGTCTAGGCTGCGGTTCATGCGCCCGGTCTGTTCCGGCGCGATATAGGGCAGCGTGCCTTCCAGCGATTCGGGGTTGCGCAGCGTCGGGTTGAGGCGTGGCAGGCGTGACGAGATGCCGAAGTCGATCAGCTTCACCGCACCGCTGGCCGGTGCCACCAGCACGTTGCCGGGGCTGATGTCCTTGTGGATGATATTGGCCAGATGCACCTCGGCCAGCGCCTCGCAGGCACCGATGGCAACATCGAGAAATTCGCCAACCGTGTAGTGTTGACGGGCAATGCGTTCCTTCAGCGACTCGCCGCCAAAATCCTCCAGTACCAGCGCATGCCCCTCCGGCAAGCGGACGAAATCATAGACGCGGACAACACCGACGATATCCAGGCTCTTCAGCAGTTCGTACTCGTGCTGGTGGCGGTCGAGGCGTTCGCGAGTCAGCTCGCACTCCTTCAGCAACTTGAGCACCACCGGGCGCTTTCCCGCGCGCTGTGTGGCGCGCACCACGCGCGTCGAGGCACCTTCGTAAAGCGTTTCGTGCAGGATGAAATTTTCGGGGCGAATCATCGGTTTCTCCGGCAGGCACTTTAGCCCGCTTGGCAGCGATAGACCTGGACAATGTTGTAGGTGGAATCGGCAACGTACACGCGCCCTTCGTGCGCATGCATGAGGAACGGCATCCAGACGCCACCCTCCTCCGTCGTCCGCTTGAACAGCGAGATTCCAGAATCGAAACGCGGCATGCCGTCGCTGAGCGTGAACACCTTGAGCGCGCGGTTAACCAGGTCGTTCACGATCAGGCGGTCGCCGTCGATGGCCAGGCTGGTCGGCAGCATGAAGCGCTCGCCGTCGGGCTCGCCCTCTTCCCAATAGCCCTGTTTGCCGAAGGTAAAAAGCGGCTGGCCATCGTGATCGAAGACACAGATGCGGTTATTGAACTGGTCGGTGACGTAAAGGCGGCCGTCGCCAGCGAGCACCGCATCGGTCGGTGTGAACGGCGCTGCGCCCGGATGACCATGATCGTGCCAGACGAAGTTGCGCACAAAGCTTGCCGTGCCACTGGGGAGGATCTGCCATAGCGACATGCGGTTGTTCAGCGTGTCGGCGATATACACCCGGCCGTCGGCGCTGGCAGCCATGCCCTGCGGGCCGGCAATGCAGCCCGGCGCACTGCCGTGCATACCGAAGGGAACGCCGTAGTTGATCAGGCTGCCGAGCGGCCCGATCTGGTACATAGCGATCGTGCCCATGTTGAAATTGCCGACGAGCAGGATCGGTGAGCCCGGCACCACTTGCCCCAGCAGCGGAAAATCGGGAGTGAAGACCGCCATGCCGAGGTTGCCGGCAAGGAACCAGCCATCGACGCGAACACCGGCGGCAACATAGTCATCGCCCTCGGCACGGCAGCCAGTCAGTCGCCAGTTGCCGGCGTCGAGCGTCAGCCGCATCGCTGCCAGCTGTTCGCCGGCACCGGATTTTTCCAGCAGCTGGCGGGCAACGCCACCCCACCAGAAATCGTATTGCCCGGCCAGCGCCGCACTCGCTGCTGCCGGCCATAGCAGCCAGTCCGGGGCCGCCACCGAAGTGGGCCGCTCGGGAGGCTGAGCCTGCGTTGCCGGCAGGCTGATCACCGAGGTCACGCAATTGAACTGGCCAATCGCCGTGCTGCGCTTCGCCCGCGCGTCACGCCGGCCGCCAACGGCCGCCAGCATGACCACGCTGGCCTCCGGGCTGCCATCGAAATCGAGGCGGACCTTGAGGATGCGCGAGGTAAACGGCTCGCTGATGAAATAAACATCCGGCTCACCGCCATCGCAGATTACGTAGGGGCTGACCAGCGCGCTGTCTTCGAGCAGGTAGTACATCGGATCGGTCGCCGAGCGCATCGGCTCCAGGCCGTGGTGCCAGCCGGCACGCACGCCGCTGACGGTGGCCAGCGGGCGGCCGTCGGTGTGATAGACCGAGATGGCGTTGGCCACATGGTCGGGCACGAAGACGCGCTCGCCGATCACATTCACATCACGCATGATATTGAGCATGCCCAGCCCGCGCGGCTGCCCGTGGCGGTGCGCAACCACAGCCCGCCCCTCGTGCACGACGAAATCGGCGTCAACCGCCGCATCCGACGCACAGCGCAGGATCTCGTAGCTGCCGGTGTTGGCGATGTAGAGATTGCCCTCAGCATCCGACGACAGGCCCTGCGGCCAATAGAGATCGTGCCGCTTGCCGGCGACAACGACGCTGCGGAACTCGGAGAGGTAGTTGCCCTTTTCGTCGAAGCGCACGCAACGATTACGCAGCGGCTCGCTGGCGTTGTGGAAGAACTCGTCGTTGACGAAAACATGGCTGCTGCCGTCCGCCTGACGCACCAGCGTGATGCCGTTCGGGTCCTGCAACGGCACGAACGCCCCCTTGGCCTTGTCGCCAATGGTGTAGGCGAAGCGCGGCGGGGCAAAATCGCCACCTTCACCAGCCGCGCAATCCATCACCACCACGCGGCTGTTACCCATGTCGGTAATGAAAACACGATCCTGGTCGGGGTGCGGGCAAACGTGGAAAGGCATGCGGAAAGGCACACCGCCGGCGCCCTTCTTCCCCTCGGCGGGAGCGTAGAAGACGTGGCGTAGTTCACTCAGCGCGGCATCAAAGACGAGCACCCGATTGTTGCCGGTATCGCAAACCCAGACGTTGCCACACCGGTCGAGGCAGACGCCAACTGGTGAATTCAGCGCCAGCGTGGGGCGCACCGGCCCCGGCGTGTCGTCGCCCGGCCGGGCGATCTCGCCAAAACGCGTCAAATGCAGGATTTCCGACTCGACAATATGGCCCATTTCCGCCCTCTCCCTAAAGCCGTATTGCGTGGCAGCTTGTGAAATTACGAATAGGCCAAAGTATTTCCAGCAACGGCTTGCCGGTCAAGGAGAAATTCACGTTTCGGGCACAATGCCTAGGGCGTGTTCACAGTAGATTCGTGGAGCGCGTTGCTGTGCAAAGGCGGCGAATGCTAGGCGCGCGGCACCGCCCGCACTGATGTGCGGGCAAGCCGTGCAACGACGCAGGCGCCGTCTT
>JBAYVG010000017.1:0-45782 GCA_041674785.1 Rhodocyclaceae bacterium | reverse complement strand
CTCACGGCGCGCCAATCAGTACAAGCGGCAGGCATGAAACTGCCGGCAGTGTTATCGGCGTCAGTCCGTGCGGGTGCGACCCTGTTTGCCATGATGGGCGATCAATCTCGTTGCAGACGCGGGGAGGGTAACATGAGCTCTAGTCTCTTCTCTCTTCAAGCGGCGATCGCAAACGACGCCCGCTCAATCTTCCTGCTTAACCGGGGTGCTGGCTTGCCATAGTCAGCGCCATCTCGCAGCACCGCGTAACAGATCCTTGCCAGCTTGTTGGCCAAGGCACACGCCGCCTTGTTGTGGTTCGTTCGCCCCTGGACCCCAAGCGCCCAGTTTTTCAATCCGTCCAGTCCTCGCCCGCCCTGGCGGGCGAGGCTGGCAGTGCGGAGTACGGAGCGGGCGCCGTGCGTCAGCAGCATGCGCAGGTAGCGATCGCCCCTCTTGGAAATGCGGCCGAGTGTTCGTCGGTTGCCGGAGGAGGATTCCTTCGGGGTCAGCCCGAACCAGCTGGCGAAATGCCGGGCATCCTTGAAGTGGGAGACATCGCCGCTGGTGGCAGCGACCATCGCAGTGGCTGTCAGCAGGCCGACACCAGGAATAGAGAGCAAGGTCGTGCAAGCCGGACTTTGCTTGGCCAGAGCCGTGAGTTCCTTCTCCAACTGGGCGATGCGCAGTTCGAGCAGGCGGATTTCCTCGATCAGCAGCTTCATCGACCCTCGGATCAGAATCGGCACCGGGCTGTTGGGATCGGCCAAGGTTCGGCTCATGACCTCGACGCCGGTGCGGGCGCCGGTTGGCACCGCCAAGCCGAATTCGCGACAGAAGCCGCGCAGCGCATTGATGCGCGAGGTTCGGGTACTCATCCACAGCGAGCGGATACGGTGCAGACCCTGTAATGCCTGTTGTTCGACCGTCTTGATTCGAACCGGAACGATATCGGCGCAACGGGCGGCTTCGAGCAGTGCACAGGCATCAGCCGCGTCGGTCTTGTTCCGCTTTACATATGCTCTGATATACGCGGCCGGCAGCAGTTTGACTTCAACCCCCTGGCGATTCAGCCACCTCGCCCAGTGGTGCGCGGAACCGCAGGCTTCCATGATCACCAGCCCGACTTCCCGATTGGCAAACCAGCGCTCGAACTGGGTACGGGTCAAGCGATGCTGTTCAACAAGCTTCCACTTGTCATCAGAAACCGCAATTTGGAATACACTCTTGGCCAGATCAACTGCAACGGTAGTAGCATGCATTTCGGACTCCTCTCGTCGAAGACCGATCCCCATCCCCATGAGCACCGGTTGCGTCCATTGGGCGCCGAAAAGACGGGGGAGTCCATCCCATCAGTCAAACCGCGCCTTGCAGGCGCTTGGACGTGCCGCAAGCGGCACGCCATTTACTTTGAACGTTGGGCTTCACGATGAGCGCTATCAGTAACGTTTGACTTAACTACGGCAATGCCGTACATTTTAAACCATGTACACGGTCATTGAAACTCCTACCTTCGTTCGCCTTGCCGGCGACTATTGGAAGGATGAAGATCGAATCGGCTTCATCAACTTCATCGCTGGAGATCCCGAAGCCGGAGATGTTGTGCCCGGATCGGGAGGTGTAAGAAAGGTTCGTTGGGGAAGCACTGGTCGTGGCAAACGTGGTGGTGTGCGAGTCATTTACTTCAATCGTCTCGCCAATGGAGAAGTCTGGTTACTACTGGTCTACGGAAAGTCTGTGCGTGAAAATATTCCTGCACACGTGCTTCGGCAGATCAAAGAGGAGATCGAAAATGCGTAAAGCAAAGCAAACATCTACTCAGCCCTCAATTGATATTGGTGCCGAGCTACTGACATCGGTACGTGAAATGAAGGCCGGTATTCGTGCGCGGGTTCATCATCCCGAAATTTCTGAGGTTGCGCATGCTCGACTGAAGGCCGGGCTTTCTCAATCCGCCTTTGCGGTGCTGCTTGGTGTTTCTGTGCGCACGCTTCAAGACTGGGAGCAAGGTCGTCGCGAACCTTCTGGTGCAGCAAAAACTCTCTTTCGCGTTGCAGAGCGCCATCCTGAAGTTCTGCAAGAACTCGCTGCGTAAAAAGTGCAGCCCAACGATTAAGGTTAGATCGTGATCGCGAAGCGAGCCACGATCTGAACTGGTTGTTGGACAAGCCCGGTTCGGCAGCTCTGGTTCCCCCTGAAAATATCTGTTTCTCCTTCACTGCGCCCAAGGGTTTCTCGTAGCAGAAAGCCCTTGAGCGCCAGCCTTCCGCGCTATCATTGCAACGACGCGTCGCCAGACTCAGCCGTTCTGGCGGCCAAATCCGTGGATTTTTACCGATTTCAGGCCGAGCACACCCATGGCGCCGAGAGGCGCATCAAGGCAAGCGGACGGAAAGCGACTTACACGCGCACGCCCTCGGCAACACTTGCGCTGTGTTCTCGGTCGGCTGCCGACGGGATTCTTCGTCGCAGCACCTGCATCAGCGCACTACTGCCCATCTGATCCTGTTTCAGAAATAAAAAAAGCCGGGGCAAGCCCCGGCTTTTCATGGGTGATTCCGCCTTCGTATCAGGCGCGTGCGGCCTTCAGGATCGAATTCAGCGTTGCGCTCGGGCGCATCACGGCCTTGCACTTCTCCGCATCGGCAAGGTAGTAGCCACCGATATCGGCCGGCTGGCCTTGCACTGCGGAGAGTTCGGCAATGATTTTCGCCTCGTTTTCGGTCAGCGACTTGGCCAGCGGAGCAAACTTCGCCGCCAGTTCCTTGTCTTCGGCCTGCGCGGCCAGTTCCTGCGCCCAGTACATGGCGAGGTAGAACTGTGAGCCACGGTTGTCGAGCTGGCCGGTCTTGGGCGACGGCGACTTGTTGTTATCGAGCAGCTTGCCGGTGGCGGCATCGAGCGTCTTGGCGAGCAGCTTGGCCTGGGCGTTGTTTTCCTTGATGCCCAGTTCTTCGAGCGACACCGCCAGCGCCAGGAACTCGCCGAGCGAATCCCAGCGCAGGTGGTTTTCCTGCGTCAGCTGCTGCACGTGCTTGGGGGCCGAGCCGCCGGCGCCGGTTTCGTACATGCCGCCGCCGTTCATCAGCGGAACGATCGAGAGCATCTTGGCCGAGGTGCCGAGTTCCATGATCGGGAACAGGTCGGTCAGGTAGTCGCGCAGGATGTTGCCGGTGACCGAGATGGTGTCGAGGCCACGGATCACGCGCTCAAGCGTGAAGCGCATGGCACGCACCTGCGACATGATCTGGATGTCGAGGCCGGTGGTGTCGTGATCCTTGAGGTAAACCTTCACCTTCTTGATCAGTTCGTTTTCGTGCGGACGGTACGGGTCAAGCCAGAACACGGCCGGCATGCCGGAGTTGCGCGCACGGGTGACGGCGAGCTTGACCCAGTCGCGGATCGGGGCGTCCTTGACCTGGCACATGCGCCAGATGTCGCCGGCTTCAACGTTCTGCGACAGCAGGATTTCGCCGGTGGCGAGGTCGACGATGTTGGCCACGCCGTCTTCGGCGATTTCGAAGGTCTTGTCGTGCGAACCGTATTCTTCGGCTTGCTGCGCCATCAGGCCGACGTTGGGCACGGTGCCCATGGTTGCCGGATCAAAATTGCCGTTCCATTTACAGAAGTTGATCATCTCCTGGTAGATGCGGGCGAAGGTCGATTCCGGCATGACGCACTTGCTGTCGTACTGCTTGCCGTCGGCGCCCCACATCTTGCCGCCCTGGCGGATCATCGCCGGCATGGAGGCGTCAACGATGATGTCGTTCGGCGAGTGGAAGTTGGTGATGCCCTTGGCCGAGTCGACCATGGCCAGACGCGGACGGTGCTCCTGGCAGGCGTGCAGATCGCGGATGACTTCGTCGCGCTTGGATTCGGGCAGCGTGGCCAGCTTGTCGTAGAGGTTGGCCATGCCGTTGTTGACGTTGACGCCGATTTCGTCGAACAGCTTGGCGTGCTTCTCGAAGGCGTCCTTGTAGTAGATCTTGACGCAGTGGCCGAAGACGATGGGGTGCGAAACCTTCATCATCGTGGCCTTGACGTGCAGCGAGAAGAGGATGCCGGATTCGCGGCAGTCTTCCAGTTCCTTTTCGTAGAACTCGCACAGCGCCTTCTTGCTCATGAACATGGAGTCGATGATCTCGCCGGCCAGCAGCGAAGTCTTCGGCTTCAGCACGATGGTCTTGCCGCTCTTGGTGACCAGTTCCATCTTGACGTCGCACGCCTTGTCCAGCGTCATCGACTTTTCGCCGTGGTAGAAGTCGCCGTGGTGCATGTGCGAAACGTGCGACTGCGACCACTGCTTCCATTCACCCATCGAGTGCGGGCGCTTCTTGGCGGAGTTCTTGACGGCGGCCGGGGCGCGGCGGTCGGAGTTGCCTTCGCGCAGGACGGGGTTCACCGAACTTCCGATGCACTTGGCGTAGCGAGCCTTGATGGCCTTGCCTTCGTCGGTGGTCGGGTTTTCCGGGTAGTCGGGAATCGCATAGCCCTTGGCTTGCAGTTCCTTGATGCAGGCCATCAGCTGGCCAACGGAAGCGCTGATGTTCGGCAGCTTGATGATGTTGGTGTCGGGCAGCAGGCATTTCTTGCCGAGTTCGGCCAGGGTGTTCGGTACTTTCTGGGCATCGCTCAGGCATTCCGGAAACTCGGCGAGGACGCGGGCGGAGACGGAAATGTCGGCCTTTTCGATCTCGATACCGGCCGGCGAAGTAAACGTGCGGATGATGGGCAGAAAGGCACAAGTCGCCAGCAGCGGCGCCTCGTCAGTTAGCGTGTAGATGATTTTCGACTTCCCTGCAGCCATGCTACCCCCTCGAAAAATGGATTGTTGCGGAAAAGGTGCATTTTACACTGCCGACGCTTTCAACAGTCTTACTCGTTTAAAACACCGACGGCATATGCACCCTTGCATTCATGCCGATTTGCAAAAAGAACCGGCAGGGCGCAAATGCCGCGAGGCAACAACCCGAATGCTAGAATCGTTGGCTATAAGCACGCCGAATTTCACTCGTTCCACGCTGCCGACAAACGCCGATGGATATTTCGACCGTACAGAACCCGCTCGCCCAGCGCGTTGCCGAGGCCATGATCGAAGGCTTCAACCGCCACTACCGGAATATCCGGCTCTATGGCCAGCAGGCGAAGACGCTGTTCGAGAATGCGGCCTGGCTGGAAGTGCAGAAGGCGGTGCGCGAGCGCATCCGCTCCTACGACGAACGCGTCGACGACAACGTGGTTCGCCTGCGCGCAGAATTTGACGCCAACCGCATCGACGACCAGACCTGGCAGCAGATCAAGCTCTATTACATCGGTCTGCTGGTCAATCACAAGCAGCCGGAGCTGGCCGAGACTTTCTTCAACTCGGTGACAACGAAAATCCTGCACCGCAGTTATTTCCACAACGATTTCATCTTTGCCCGGCCGGCGGTGTCGACCGAGTACATCGACTCCTACCCGCCGGTGTATTCAAGTTACTACCCTTCGGCACACGGCGGCCTGCGCGCGACGATCCGGCGCGTGATCCAGGATTTTGACTGGCAGCGCCCGTTTGCCGACTTGACGCGCGACATCGATTGCATCATGCGCACGGCGGAAAAACATCTGGGCGGCAGCTGGCCGCAGCCCGAGGCCAATTTTCAGATCCAGGTGCTGTACTCGGCCTTCTACCGCAACAAGGGGGCCTACATCATCGGCAAGGCGATCAATGGTCACCTGGACATGCCGTTTGCGATACCGGTGCTGCACAACCGGCAGGGCCAACTCGTCCTCGACACCATCCTGCTCGATCCGTGGCGCATCAGCCTGCTCTTCTCGCTGTCGCGCGCCTATTTCATGGTCGACATGGAAGTACCTTCGGGCTACGTCCAGTTCCTGCGCACGATCATGCCGAGCAAGCCGCGCTCCGAGCTGTACACCATGATCGGCCTGGGCAAGCAGGGCAAGACCATGTTCTACCGCGATTTTTACCAGCACCTGAAGCACTCCGAGGACCAGTTCATCATCGCCCCCGGCATCAAGGGCATGGTCATGCTGGTGTTCACGCTGCCTTCGTACCCCTACGTGTTCAAGATCATCAAGGACGTGTTCGGCAGCTCGAAGGAAGTGGACCGCGCTACCGTCGAGCGCAAGTACCAGCTGGTCAAGCAGGTGGACCGCGTCGGCCGCATGGCCGACTCGCTGGAGTTCTCGCACGTTGCGCTACCGCGCGCGCGTTTTTCCGAAGCGCTGATGGAGGAGTTGCGTGCGCTGGCCCCGTCGATGTTCGAAGAGGATGGCGAGGACGTGGTCCTCAAGCACCTTTATATCGAGCGGCGCATGGTCCCCCTGAACCTCTATCTCGATGCTGCCGACGAGGCCAGGACCGACCACGCCGTGCGCGAATATGGCAGCGCCATCCGCGAACTGGCGATGGCCAACATTTTCCCCGGCGACATGCTGTGGAAGAACTTCGGTGTCACCCGCTACAACCGCGTCGTGTTCTACGATTACGACGAAATCGAATACATGACCGACATCAACTTCCGCCAAATTCCGGAAGCGCCCGACTACGAAACCGAGATGTCCGGCGAGGTGTGGTATCCAGTCGCCAGAAATGATGTCTTCCCGGAGGAGTTCGGCACTTTCCTGCTTGGTTCGCCGAAAGTGCGCCAGTCCTTCATGAAATATCACAAGGATCTGCTGACACAGGAATTCTGGCAGCAGACCAAGGCGCAAATCCTCGATGGCAAGGTCGAGGATTTCTTCCCCTATCCGGAAGAATTGCGCTTCTGCAAGGCCTACCCGGCGGACTGACAGCAACCACCCGCAGCCGGGAAATACTGGCTGGCAGCTTTTCCGACCGACAAAAACAAAAAACCCGCCGGAGCTGCACTCGGGCGGGTCTTTACCGGAAACAAGCCGATTACTTCAGCTTGGTTTCCTTGTAGGCGACGTGCTTGCGAACGACGGGATCGTACTTCTTGATCTCCATCTTTTCCGGCATGGTCTTCTTGTTCTTGGTGGTGGTGTAGAAGTGACCGGTACCAGCGGTCGACTCGAGCTTGATTTTTTCACGCATGATTCAGTGTCCTATCTATCAGACTTCGCCGCGGGCGCGCAGGTCAGCCAGCACCACGTCGATGCCGTTCTTGTCGATAACGCGCAGGCCGGCGTTCGAAACGCGGAGGCGCACGAAACGGTTTTCGCTTTCGACCCAGAAACGGCGGTAATGCAGGTTCGGCAGGAAGCGACGCTTCGTTCTGTTATTGGCGTGGGAAACCTTGTTCCCAACCATCGGGGCCTTGCCCGTCACTTGGCATACTCGCGCCATGGTTGTTGCTCCGTGTTAGTAGTCTGATAAGGAAAGCCGGCGATTTTAATCCAACTATCCCAAAATTATCAAGCGCTTTTTGCTCTTTTGCGCCTGACTTCCCTAGTTTGTTGCCGCCACAGCCCTTTCTTCCGGCAAACGGTAGCGCTGCTCACGATAGAGCCAGGCCCCCAGCAGGGAATGCGCCAGTGCCCGCTGCTCAAGCGCCTTGGCGTCGGCGGGGGCAGCGGCGGCTTCCAGGTGCTTGCGCACCGGATCGTACTGACCGTGGGCCGGCGCCTTGCCGGGGCGCAGCACGACCACCTGCTGCCCCTCCATCCAGGCGTAATGCTGCTCGTACTGCATCATCGCCCTGCCTGGCAAACCTTCCGGCTCGCGCGTCAGATCACGGCCGATCATCGGGTGCTGGGCATCAACGCCCATTAACGAGAGGATTGTCGGCGGCAGGTCGATCTGGCTGGCAACGGTCTTGACGACGCGCGGCTTGATGTCCGCGCCGAGGATCAACCCCGGAATATGGAAGCGCTCGATCGGTACCAGGCTGTTGCCGCGCACGCGGATGTCGTGGTCGGCAACGATGAGGAAGATCGTGTCTTTCCAGTAGGGGCTGGCTTTGGCCTTTTCGACGAACTTGCCAACCACATGGTCGGTGTATTTCACGGCGTTGTTGTCGGTCCCCTTCGGCTGCTCGTAGAGATCGATGCGACCATCAGGAAACTCGAAGGGTGAGTGGTTGGTCGAGGTAAACACCAGCGTGAAGGAAGGTTTTCCGTTGCCGTGTTTCTCCTGCAGGCGTTCATGCGCCTTGTTGAAGAGATCCTCGTCGGAAACCCCCCAGCTCGATTTGAATACCGGGGCGGCGTAGTCATTCTCGTCGGTCATCCGGGTGAAGCCGTTGCCCATGAAGAAGCCGCGCATGTTGTCGAAATGCGACTCGCCACCGTAGATGAACTCCGATTCGTAACCCTGCCGACCGAGAATCTGCGCCAGCGTCGAGAAATTGCGCTGCGCCAGCGCCAGTTTGACGACCGCTTGTGCCGGCGTCGGCGGAAAACCGGTGGTCACCGCCTCGATGCCACGTATCGAGCGCGTGCCGGTGGCGTAAAGCTGTTCAAACCACCAGCCTTCCTTCTTCAGCTTCTCGATCTCGGGCGTTACCGGCACACCACCCAGGGACTCGACAAAGGTCGCGCCCAGGCTTTCTTCAAGGATGATCACCAGATTGAGCGGTCGCTCGCGGCGCACCGTCGCGGTCTGCGCGGTCAGTGTCGGAATTTCCTTGTCACCGAGCAGTGGCCGCGCATCCTGCAGGCGTTCACGGGTTATGCGTACCTGATCGATGATTTCTTCGTCGCTCAACTGGCCATAGATCTCGCTCGACCGCGCCTCATGCTTCATGCCATAGACAGCGTGGGTCACCGACCAGGCGGAGTTGAGGATCAGCGTATTGACCATCGGGTCGCCGGTCAGCGCGAACAGGGCCGGATTGGCCGGGCGGTGGTCGATGCTGGAGCGGATCGAGAAGAGACAGACAAACAGGATCAGCGGCCAGGTCACCCAGAGCTTGACGTATGACCACGCAGTCTCACGCTCCAGCCAGGGACGCACCAACCGGGCGGTACCAAGAAAAACCAGTGCGGTGAACAGCGAGCCGCCAACGAGATGCAGACGGAAACCCGACCACAGCATCGACAACACCTCGCCGGGATACTTGAGATATTCGACAAAGAGCCGGTTCGGCCGCGAGTCATATTCGCTGATGAAGGCCGGCGAGGAGACTTCCAGCAGGGCCAGCAGGGCCACCGCCAGAATCACCCAGAAGGCGCTCAGCCGGCGCCAGAAACGCCAGGCCGGACGAATCGCCAGAACGGGTGCCAGCAGCACCAGCGGCAGCGCCAGAAGGCTCAACTGGATGATGTCGACCCGCACGCCCTGCAACAGCATTTCCGGCCAGATGCCGGTGGCGCTGACCCGTTCCACCTGCCACAGCATGAGCAGTGCGCGCGAAAGGGTGAGCAGCGGCAGGCCGACGACAAACAGCATCGCCAGCGGCGCGTAGGGGCCGAAGCCATCCAGCCGGCGCCATAGACGCTGGGGAAAGTCGGCAAATCGTTCAAAGATCTGGGGCATGGTCAGTTTTTTCTTTGGAATAACGGCGGCGAGACGGGAACGGAGAAAAATACTGCTCGCCACTTTAGGCGCGCAAGTTTAACCCAGGCTTAAAAAGCCGCCGGCCCCTTCAGGCAATACGCAGCAGTAAAACGCGGCCAGGATAGCTTTAAGGCGCGCTTAAGACAGCCGGCAGACTATCCGGGTTCCGCATTCGGCAACACGCCTGCAAGGACGCGCAAACATGCTCCGAACGACACCGCTTTGGCAAGCACGCCATCCGCAGCAAAGTACGACTGAAATACTCATCCCGGCAGCGCTGATACTGCTTGCTTCGGCCAGCCTGCTGCTGGTCATCGGCCAGTACACGGATATCGATTTGTGGCTTGCCGATCTCTATTTCGACGTGCAGCGCCACGTTTTTCCCTGGAACAACACCTGGTTTGCCCGCGAGTTCATGCACGGATGGGTCAAGAATGTGCTGGCCTGGAGCAGCATCCTGCTCGTTGTCACGATGCTGGCTGACGTCATCTTCAGATTCCGCTGGCTGACGCCGGCTCGGCGTGCCGGGCTGCGTGTCCTCGCCCTCTCGGCGGCACTTGAACCGCTGCTGATCCGGACCATAAAGGATAATTCCAGCCTGCACTGCCCCTGGGGGGTTGATCGCTACGGCGGCGCCGAACCGTTTCTCCGCCTGCTCGACAGCGTTCCCGATGGCTGGCATGCCGGCCACTGTTTCCCGGCCGGCCATGCCAGCACCGGGATGTGGCTGGTCGCACTGGCTGCACTCTGGTTGCCACATGCACCGCGCAAGGCGCTGCTCGCCCTCGCCAGCGGCTTGAGCATCGGCCTGACGCTCGGCTGGGTTCAGCAGATGCGCGGCCAACACTTTCTGACCCACACGCTATGGACCGCCTGGCTCAGCTGCGCCTTGCTGCTGGCGCTGATCGCCCTCTTCTCTCGGCACCTGCTGGCGCCTGCCGCGCCGCACACAAGCCAGCCACCGCTGATCGGCTATCCGGCGTGAACGACGCCCATTTTCACACTGGCGAAGTCGCTGCACAGCAGCGCTGGGAGACCGCAGCGCTGTGGGACGACAGCCGTCGGCAGCGCCTGCTCTGGAACCATATCCCCGCTGAACTCCACGCCCGCATCGAAAGCGCCCCGTTCTTCTTCCTCGCCACCAGCGCTGCCGACGGCCGCTGCGACTGCTCGTTCAAGGGCGGCGGCCCGGGGCTGATCCGCATCCTCGACGGACGCCGCTTTGCCTTTCCCGACTTCGACGGCAACGGCGCCTTCATGAGCCTCGGCAACATTCTGCAGAACCCACGCGTCGGCTGCCTGTTCATCGACTTCAACGATGGCGCCCGCCTGCGGGTGAATGGCCGTGCCGAGATCCACGAAGCAGGCGAGGTGATGGCGCTTTTCCCCGGCCAGCGACGTGTCATCGTGGTCCATGTCGAAGAAGTGGTGCCGAACTGCGCACAGCACATCCCCCGACTGCTGCCGGCCACACCCGGAAAGAAAGAAGAAGCATGAGCCCCTCCTATCGTATTGCCGTAAACGTTGAGTGGACCAGCAAGTGCAATGCCCTCTGCCCGATGTGTCCACGCGACCAGATCGCCAACCCGCAGCTGATGCGGCCGGAAACCTGGCAGCAGATCCTCGCCCGCCTCTTGCCCGAGGAAGTGTTTCGCGTCGTCATCGCCGGTTACGGCGAAGCAACCACTCACCCTCGCTTTTTCGACTATGTCGATGCGCTGCGGCAACACCCGGTCCGTTTCGACATGGTCAGCAACGGTCACCTGCTCGACGAAGAGAAGATCCGCCACCTCGATGGTGCCATCGACCTGCTGATCGTTTCCTTCTCCAGCATCGACCCCGACGTCTATCGCTACGTGCACGCCAACCTCGACCAGCAGCGCGTAATGGCCAACCTGCAGGCAGCGCAAAAGCTGTTCAAGCACACCCAACTGGGTATCAGCCTGACGCCGATGCCTGAATGCCTGCCGGCCCTGCCGCAGACGATCGACTGGCTCAAGGCACAGGGCATCCGCACCCTGACCATGTCGCCAACTCTCTACAACCGGGGTGGCAGCCTGCAGGACCACGAGCTCGCTACGGCCCGGTTGCGCCAGATCATCCAGCAATACGGCCTGCGCTCGCAGGAGTTCGATTTTGTCCCGAGCGCCGGCGAGGTGTTCCGGCAGTGGCGAGCCAACCGTTTCAAATGTGTGCCGCGCAATGTCGACCTGTTCGTTGCCGCCTCCGGCGACTACCTCTACTGCTACAACGACGCCGCCCACCAGCACCCGATCGGCCACGTTTCAACGCTGGGCATCAGCGAAATGCTGCGGCGGCGCGAGCAGATGGCCGCACAACCGGGGCTGTGCGACGGTTGCAACATGCGCGACCGCTATCGGGCTGGCGAGCTGGTAAAGGCTGGAATTGCCTTCGCCCGCAGCCGGCTGCAAGCCGCAAGCCGCAACCGCCTGATCTTCATAGGAAAAAGCAGTTAACCACGGCGGGCACAGCGAACACGGCGAAAAGCTTTGAAACCTTGCCGTCGCTGTGTTTGCCGTGGTTCGAACTGAGGTGTTAACAATAATTTCCGGCTTAAGAACCCTTTAAGACTCGCTGCCTAAGATGCCTCCATCGATAGTCCGGAGGACCGGAAATGCCAAGCGCCAAACGTGATCTGTTTCAGTACCGCCCAACACCCGTGATCACCACCCACACAGTTATTGGTTCACCTCGCCGCGACGAGACGGAAGCCTTCATCCGTTCCGTATTTGAGAAACACTACGGCGCCGATGTTTCTGCCTTCGCCCCCAACCTGCTGCTGCTCGAACAGCACGACCGCATCATTGCTGCAACGGGCTGGCGTGCGGCCAGCGATGAATCGCTGTTCCTCGAACGCTATCTCGACCTGCCGATCGAACAGGCCATGGCGCAACTGGCCGACCAGCCGGTAGCGCGCGAGCGCATCGTCGAGGTTGGCAACCTTGCGGCCGAGAAACCGGGGAGCAGCCTCCACGTCATCCTGGCGCTGGCCCGGCATCTTGATCGCCTGGGCTACGAGTGGGTGGTTTTCACCGCCACCCAGGAGCTGATCGGCATCTTTTCCCGCCTGGGCCTGCCGTTGCTCGCCCTGGCCCCGGCCGACCCGGCCCGGATTGGCGACGAAGCAAGCCACTGGGGCACCTACTACGATACCGGCCCGATCATTGTTGCCGGCCGTATCCGCCTCGGGCTCGAACGCGCAGGGCGCCACGCATGAGCATTCACAAGCTGTTCGACGCACTGGCCCTGCGTGCCACCCAGACGCCGGATGCCGCCACCCTGGTCGGCGACCGGGAAACCTGGAGCGCCGCCGCCGTGCTCGCTGCCACCGACGAACTGGTAGAACGGCTCGCTACGGCCAGCTGCCTCGCCGTACTTGCCGACAACAGCCCGGCCTGGGTCATCACCGACCTCGCCGCCCTGCGTGCGCAGGTGCCGCATGTGCCACTGCCACCGTTTTTCAGCCCGGCACAACTCGCCCACGTGCTGGATCAGGCCGGCGTTGATGCCGTGCTGACCGACCAGCCAGAACGTATCGGCGCGCTCGATGCCGGCTTTTCGATCACCGGCGAGTGGCACGGACTCACCTGGCTGCGGCGCCCACTGGCTAGCGCCAGCGAGGCGCGGGAAACTGCGCCCTCATCGACGGTTTTGCCGGTGACGCGCCTCCCCGCCGGTACCGCAAAAATCTCCTTCACCTCCGGCAGCACCGGCAATCCGAAGGGGGCCTGTCTGAGCGCCGATGGCCTGATCGATACCGCCGCCGCGATCACGCTCCGGCTTGTCGACCTGCCGATCAAACGCCACCTGGTCACCTTGCCGCTGGCGCTGCTCCTCGAAAACAGTGCAGGCATCTATGCGCCGCTGCTGCGCGGTGCCGAAATCCACCTGCCCGGCCTGTCGACGCTGGGCTGGCGGGGCATGGCCGGTTTCGACCCGGCCGCGCTGCAGAACATCGTCAGCAATCACCGGCCGAGCAGCATGATCCTCGTTCCCGAGCTGCTCAAGGCATGGACGCTGCTCCTTGCTGCCACCGGGCAGAAGGCGCCGGACAGTCTTGTCTATGTTGCGGTTGGCGGTGCCCGCGTCGATGCCGAAGCCATTGCCCGGGCGCGGGCACTCCGCCTGCCGGCCTACCAGGGCTACGGCCTGACCGAGTGCGGTTCGGTGGTCAGCCTCAACCGCCCAGGCGACGACGGCGACCACGTCGGCCGGCCGCTTGATCACGTACACCTCAGCATCGTTGACGAGGAAATCGCCATCACTACCCGCGCCTTCCTCGGCTACATCGGCGTCGACCAGGAAACAGAAAACACGGGCGAGGCCGGCAAGGCTTCCCGTGCCGGATTTGCCACCGGCGACCTCGGCCATCTGGATGGCGAGGGCCACCTGCATCTTTCGGGCCGTCGCAAAAACCTGCTGATTACCTCCTACGGCCGCAACATCGCACCGGAATGGGTCGAGGCCAGCCTGCTCGCCCAGCCGGCAATCCTGCAGGCCGTTGTCAGTGGCGATGCCCGCCCGTGGCTCAGCGCCGTGCTGGTCGCGGCCCCCGGTGCTGATGCGTCAGCCCTTGCCGCCGCCGTCGCCATAACCAATGCCGGCTTGCCCGACTACGCCCGCATCGGCCACTGGCTGACGGCTGACGCCCCGTTCTCGCTGGCCAACGGTCTGGCCACCGGCAACGGCCGGCCCCGGCGCCAGGCCATCCTTGCGCGCTACGCCGAAGCCCTGGCGGTCCGCTACCTCGATTCCAGCGAATCCAGCGACTCCACCGAAAAATCCGTTCCCGAACATTGCCTGACAAAGGAAAACGAAAATGCCGTTCTATGACGACCTGATTACCGCAACCAACAGCGACCGCAGCGCGCTGTTTTCCGCCCCGATCATTGCCGACTGCCTGCAAGGCCGCGTCAGCAACGAGAGCTACCTCGCCTTTCTCGGCCAGGCCTACCACCACGTACGCCAGACAACGCCGCTGCTGATGCTGCTTGGCGGCCGCCTGCCCGATCGTCTGGGCTGGCTCCGCAAGGCGGTTGCCGAATACATCGAGGAAGAAATCGGCCACGAGGAATGGATTCTCAACGACATCGCGGCCGCTGGCGGCGATGCCGATGCCGTACGCGCCAGCCAGCCCGAACTTCCGGCCGAACTGATGGTGGCCTACGCCTACGACCTGGTTAACCGGGGCAACCCGGCCGGTTTCTTCGGCATGGTCTTCGTGCTGGAAGGAACCAGCGTTGCACTGGCGCTGACCGCTGCCGACAAGATCCAGCAAACGCTTGGTCTGCCGAACAAGGCCTTCTCCTACCTGCGCTCACACGGCACGCTGGATCAGGAACACACCAAACACCTGGCCAATCTGGTCAATCAGATGACGGCTGAAGATCAGGCTGAAGTCCTGCGCTGCGCCCGCATTTTCTACAAGCTCTACGGCGACATTTTCCGCGCCCTGCCGACCGCCGACAGCGTGCAAAAGGAGGCCGCATAATGCAACTGAACAACGCTCGCATCCTGCTCACCGGCGCTTGCGGCGGCCTCGGGCAGGAGCTCGCCGTGCAGCTGGCCGGGGCCGGAGCCAAGCTGCTGCTCGCCGGCCGCGAGCGGGCAAAGCTGGCAACCCTCACCAGCACGCTCGGCATCGGCCACTCGAACATGACAGCCGACCTGACCAGCCCCGAAGGCATTGCCGAGGCCGCTGGCGCCGCGCATGAATTCGGCGTCAACGTGCTGATCAACAATGCCGGCATTGGCGGCTTCGGTCTCTTCGACGAGCAGGACTGGGCGACCGTGGCGCGCATTCTGGCCATCAATCTGGAAGCGCCGATGCGGCTGACGCAGGCCATGTTGCCGGCACTCAAGGCGCAGCCGCAGGCAGCCATTGTCAACATGGGCTCGACTTTCGGCAGCCTGCCGTTCGCCGGCTTCGCCGCCTACTCGGCCGCCAAGGCTGGCCTGCGCGGCTTCTCGCAAGCCCTGCGGCGCGAGCTGGCCGACAGCGAAGTAGCCGTCATCCACATTGCACCGCGGGCCATCAACACGTCGTTGAACAGCGATGCCGTCAATGCCCTCAACCGGGCCTTGAAGAACAACAGCGACAGCCCGGAAGCCGTGGCCCGGCAAGTCGTGAATGCGCTGAGCCAGGGCGGCGGCGAACACCATTTCGGCTTCCCCGAGAAGCTGTTCGCCTGGCTCAACGGCGTCGCCCCCGCCATCATCGATCGCGGCCTCGCCGGCAAGCTGGCCGTGATCAAGCAACACGCCACTGCCCGTTAAACGAAAGGACTCCCCATGAAAATCAAAACCACCCTGCTGACCACATTGTTCTTCGCCGTGAGCGGCCTTGCGCAGGCCTCCACCCCGGATGAAGTGATCCGCCCGATTCAGGAACAGTGGGCCGAAATCAAGTACAAGCAACCTGAAAATCAACAGGCAGAGCGCTACAACAAGCTGGCCGTGCAGGCACGCAAGGCGGTCGAAGCCAACCCCGGCGTCGCCGAAGTGCTGATCTGGGAGGGCATCGTGCTTTCCAGCGAAGCCGGCGCCAAGGGCGGCCTCGGTGCGCTCGGCCTGGCCAAGGAAGCCAAGGAACGGCTGGACGCTGCGCTCAAGCTCAACGACAAGGCCCTCGCCGGTTCGGCCTACACCAGCCTGGCCACGCTCTACGCCAAGGTGCCGGGCTGGCCGATCGGTTTCGGCGACAAGGAACGTGCCGAGGAATTTTTCAAGAAATCTCTAGCCATCAACCCGAACGGGATTGACCCGAATTTCTTTTACGGTGAGTATCTGGCCGACCGCGACCGCGTCGCCGAAGCGCGCAGCTATCTTGAAACCGCGCTGAAAGCACCGCCGCGCCCGGGCCGCGAACTGGCCGACAGCGGCCGCCGCCAGGAAATTCAGGCGCTGCTGACTAAACTGAACAAGGAAGCCAAATAATTGCGAGTCCTGCTGGTTGAAGACGACGCCCTGCTCGGTGACGGCATTCGTGCCGGGCTGAAACTGGCAGACTACGCAGTCGATTGGGTACGCGATGGCGAAGCGGCACGACTGGCGCTATCCAGTCACGACTACGACGCCTGCGTACTCGATCTCGGCCTGCCGAAAAAGGATGGTCTGGCGGTGCTCAAGGAGCTGCGCGGTCAGGGAAATACGCTGCCGGTACTCATCCTCACCGCCCGCGACACGCATGCCGACAAGATCGCCGGGCTTGATGCCGGCGCCGACGACTACCTGACCAAACCCTTCGATCTCGGTGAGCTGCAGGCACGCATGCGTGCGCTGCTGCGGCGTGCGGCAGGTGCCGCCAGCCCGCTGCTGGAACACGCCGGGGTCACGCTCGACCCGGCGACCAAGCAGGTCACGCACAAGGGGCTGCCGGCCACCCTCTCGGCACGCGAATACGCACTGCTGCAGGACCTCATGACACACAAGAACCAGTTGCGCAGCCGCGCCCAGCTGGAGGAGAGCCTCTACGCGTGGGGTGAGGAAAAGGAAAGCAACACCGTCGAGGTCTATATCCACCACCTGCGCAAGAAATTCGGCACGGACTTCATCCGCACCGTGCGCGGCTTCGGCTACCAGCTCGGAGACCTCGGCTGATGGCAGAGTCGCTTGGTTTGCACGGCCGGCGCGCGCGCTCGCTGCGCTGGCGCCTGCTGCGCTGGGTTTCGCTCGCTACCCTGCTGATCTGGGCACTGGCCGCGCTGCTGACCTACACCCAGGCGCGCCGCGAAGTGCAGGAACTGATGGATGGCCAGATGGCCAAAACCGCCCGTCTGCTGCTGGCCCAGGTGCACGACTCGACGCGCCACCTCGACAACCTGCCGGAGAATATGGCCAGCCTGCGCGGTACCAAGACGCGCCGGAGCGAGCTGGTGCTCGAATTCCGCATCGTGCGCACCGACGGCGCCACCCTCGTGCGCACCGAACACGCCCCCGACACACCACTGACGACAGCACTCGGCTACAGCAATATCGAACACCACGGCAAGCCTTGGCGCAGCCTGGTCCTGGAAACGGCCGATGGCGCCCTGCGGGTGCAGGTCGCCCACTCCTTCCACTCGCGCGACCGCGAAGCGCTGGAAATCGCCACCAAAACCGTGACGCCGCTGGCGCTGCTGCTGCCGCTGATGATCGGGCTGATCTATCTTTCGGTGCGGCGCGGCCTGAAGCCGCTCGACGATCTGGCAGCCGATGTTGCCGCTCGCTCGCCGGAAAACCTGACGACGCTGACGCCAACGGCTGCACCGCTGGAAGCACAGCCGGTCGTCAAGGCGCTCAATCGCCTGCTTAGCCGGGTGTCCACCACACTCGACAACGAGCGCCGCTTTACCGCCGATGCCGCCCATGAATTGCGCACGCCGCTGGCGGCACTGAAAGTACAGGCGCAGGTGGCCATGGCAACGAAAGACCCCGAGCAGAGCCGGCACGCGCTAACTCAGGTGCTGGCCGGCGCCGACCGCGCCACCCGCCTCGTTGAACAACTGCTGCGGCTGGCCCGGCTGGACCCGCTTGTGCAGTTACCCGACCCGCAACCGATCGATCTGGGAGAACTGGCCGCGACGGCGGTTGCCGATGCGCGTACGGCTGCTGCGGAAAAGCAGCAGGTGCTGACGCTGCAGCCCGCAGAACACCCCGTGCTGGTCAGCGGTGACCGTGACCTCCTTGGTGCTGCCTTGCGCAATCTGGTCGACAATGCCGTGCGCTACACGCCGATCGGGGGCCACATTTCAGTCAATGTCGCGTTGGAACACGGCGAGGCAATGTTTTCCGTTACCGACAACGGGCCAGGCGTCCCCGCCGAAGAACTGCCGCGACTGGTCGAGCGCTTCTATCGCGGCCGCGACAACACAGCTGAAGGCAGCGGCCTTGGCCTGGCGATCGTCCGCCGTATCGCCGAACTGCACCGCGCCCGCCTGGAAGTGGCGAACATTGAAACCGGTGGTTTCTCCACGCATCTGCGCTGGTGCGGTACGGCCGCAGTAGCAGCAGCCCACTGAAGCGACACCAGAGCGGCCGCCTGGCAGCAAGCCCACCTCCCCGCCCGCGAACTAGCGGGCGAGCGGAAGAACCAGCAGCGAGCGCAGGCCGCCGAGTGGTGAGTCGGCCAGCACGATCTGACCGCCATACAGATGAACCAGATCACCGACGATTGCCAGACCGAGGCCTGATCCCGGCACTTGTTCATCTGCGCGCATGCCGCGACGGAGGACAGTATCGCGCTGTTCAACAGCGATCCCGGCCCCATCGTCATCGATCGCTATGCGGAGCTGGTCGTTCTCACTGTGCGCGCTGATTTCGACCCGATGCGACGCCCACTTGCAGGCGTTGTCGAGCAGATTGCCAAGCATTTCCTGCATGTCCTGGGCATCACCGCGAAACAGCAGCGACGCCGGTAACGGCTGAACCACCAGCTCCAGCCCGCGTTCGGCGTGGATACGGCGCATGGTGCGAACCAGCCCATCGATGATCGGCAACAACGGGGTTCGCGTTCCGGGAATCCGCGTTGTTGCGGCAGCCTGCGCACGGGCAAGGTGATAGTCCACCTGTTGCCTGGCCGAAGCGACCTGATCGCTGACCAGCTGGGCAAGGGCACCTTCCTTGTTGTTGTCGGCGGCGGCCGCGTTGGCGAGAACGCTCAGCGGGGTTTTCAGCGCGTGGGCAAGATTGCCGGCCTGCGTACGGGCCCGTTCGACGACTTCAGCGTTCTGCACCAGCACGCTGTTGAACTCTTCGACCAGCGGCATGATCTCGACCGGGAAACGCCCCTCCAGTGCCTGCGTTTCACCGCTGCGCACCCGACCCAGGGCGCCGCGCAATTTCTCCAGCGGCGCCAGCCCGATAAAAACCTGAACCAGCGCGGCGACGACGAGGCCGACACCAAGCAGGCCCAATGCCAGCCACAAGGCCCCGTTAAAGCGGGCCACGGGTTCGGCCATCAGGCTCTCGTCGGCGGCAGCGATCAGGCGGAAGGTTCGCACCTGTCCATCGGCGGCCTCTTCAATCCGCACGCTACGCTCGACCATGCCCAGCATCTTGCCTTCCGGCCCGACGATCCGGTGTTGGTGAATGCTGCCGTCGGCCGGTGAATCGGCTGGCGCAGCCAGTGTGTAGTCCCACAGCGAACGCGAGCGCAGGAGGCCGGAAGCAGCGTCCTGCGCAAGACTATCGACCTGCCAGTAGCAGCCGGAATAGGGGCGGTTCAGGCGAGGATCGCTCAGTGGCTGGGAGAGGATCGGCTGGCCTTTGTCATTGAGGACCAACTGGGCGGTGAGCTGGTCAAGATGCATTTTCAGCTCGGCATGGAACTGGGTTTCGACATGCTGACGGAAAAGGCCGCTCAACCCCCAGCCGGCGATGATGATGCTGGCGGTAATCCAGAACAGGGTGCCGGCCAAGAGGCGCAGGCGTAATGAATTCCGCAGCGGGCGACGGGTGGAGCTGCGGGTATTGGCGGAATTGGCAGGGGTAGCGGTGTTCATTTCGGGGCGGTCAGCCGGTAGCCCAGCCCGCGCACCGTTTCGATCGACCCCGGCGGAAGTTTTTTGCGCAGGCGGGCGATGAACACCTCGACGGTGTTCGAGTCGCGGTCAAAATCCTGCGCATAGATGTGTTCGACGAGATCAGCGCGTGAAATCACTTCGTCGCGGTGGTGCATCAGATAGGCGAGCACGCGGTATTCGTGGCTGGTCAGCGTCAGCGCCTGGCCGGCGACCGTGGCACGGCTGTTGCGGGTGTCCAACGTCAGGGCGCCGCAGCTGAGGTCGGCGCTGGCGTGGCCACCAGCACGGCGAATCAGCGCGCGCAGGCGGGCCAGCAGTTCTTCCATGTGAAAGGGCTTGGTCAGGTAATCGTCGGCACCGGCGTCAATGCCGGCGACTTTTTCGTGCCAGCCGTCACGGGCTGTGAGGATCAGCACCGGCATGGTGCGGCCGGCCGTTCGCCACTTTCGGAGAACGGTGATGCCGTCCATCTGCGGCAGCCCAAGGTCAAGTATCACGGCGTCGTACGGTTCGGTTTCGCCCAGGTAGTGCGCATCGACGCCATTGCCGGCAGTATCCACGGCGTAACCGGCAGCACCGATTCCCTCGGCCAGTTGTGCCTGCAGGGTCGGCTCGTCTTCCACTATCAGGATGCGCATCAGTTCCCCTCTCCGCTGCGTCGACGCAGTACCGGCTCCCGCTCGCTGCCAGGTACCCCATGACTATCCGTTACACCCTTCGCTGCTTTCGATTTCTGGCCGAGGATCGTGCCATCACGGGCATCAACCTTGAGTTTGACGAGCGCACCACCGCTGCGCAATACCTTTATTTCGTAGACCCAGCGTTCGCGGCCATCCGCGTGTTCGCGCTCCAGCTCGACATCGATGACCTGGCCGGGATAGTCGCGCTCGACGCGTTCAAGAATGGTGCGCAGTGGCAAAACTTCACCGGCCGCCAGCGCCTGACGTGCGCGGTCGTGATCTGCATCGCGGCCATCCGCCAGTGCTTGTGCCGGAGGGCCGGCGAGCAGCACGGCACTCAGCAGCAGCGCAATGCTGCGCCAAGGTTTTCCGCCGCATTTGAGGTGTTGGTTCGACATCGACAACCCCGCCTTTCCATTCTCCGGTTTGTGTTCTTTATAGCCTTTGCAAGCTGAATGCAGGATGAACGAGCAATTCACTTTCCGTTCAGTGGGGGCCGCGCATAGTGCAATCCATGCCAACCAACCCAAGGAGCCTCACATGAATCAGCCGATGAAAAAAATCAGCCTTGTCGCCGCAACTGCGCTTGCCATGCTGTCGCTTTCAGCCCCCGGCTTTGCCGGCCCCCGCGAGGATCAACTGGCACAGTATGCCAGCGCCGCCAAGGCAGCGAACCCGGCGTTCGCCGGCTTCTCCGCCGATCGTGGCAAGACGCTGCATACCCAGGCCTTTGCCGGCGGCAAGCCCGATACGCCAGCCTGCACGACCTGCCATGGCAAGGATACCCGGGCTCCTGGTCGCAACCTGGCGGGAAAGGTGATCGATCCAGTGGCGCTATCCGTCTCGCCGTCACGTTACAGCGATCCGGCAAAGGTCGAAAAATGGTTCAAGCGCAACTGCAATGAAGTGCTGGGGCGTGAATGCAACGCCCAGGAAAAAGGCGACTGGCTGAGCTTCATGTTCGGCCAGTGATCGACACCACGGAAAGGAATCTGTCATGAAAACCCCTCATATTTCCTATCGCCCATTGACCCTCGGCCTGCTCGCCATCGGTTTCTCGGTACTGGTGCTCGGCCGCGCTCAGGCAGGCGGCAGCCATTACTACCCGCCGGTCGCCGACCCCGTGGTCAAGGAAGAATGCGGCAGCTGCCACCTGGCGTTTGCTCCGTCGATGCTGCCCGCCCGTTCGTGGAAACGGATGATGGGCGACCTGAAGAATCATTTCGGCGACGACGCCAGCGTCGATGCCGAAACTACCGCCAAAATTACTGCCTACCTCGTCGCCAATGCCGCCGATACAGGCGGCCAGCGCTACAGCGAAAAGCTGCTGCGCGGCGTATCGGCAACAAGTGCGCCGCTGCGCATCACTGAACTGCCGAAGTGGGTGAAAGAGCACCGCAAGGTTCCTGACTGGGAGTGGAAGCACAAGGATGTGCGCACCCGGGCCAACTGCACGGCCTGCCACGTCGATGCCGAGCGCGGCTACTACGACGAATGATCCTGGAAAAAGCAGTTAACCACAGCGAACACGGCGAGCACAGCGAAGAAACAACGGCTTGCATTATTTTGACGTATCACCCACTGGGTGACGCGCGGGAAACCGCTAAACCAAATTTTTTCGCCGTGTCCGCCGTGTTCGCCGTGGTTTGAACTGAGGTTTTAAGGGTGATTGCACTCGACACTTTCCTGAACGCCGGATGAACGGCTGCTTCAGGAAGGATTCAGCAACTGCTTGGCACAATTGATCCATGGGGCGGAAATGACTCGACGAACGACCGACCCAACCAATGACCGACCCGAACAACCGGAGGTGTACATCATGCGACGCACGACAATTCTCTCTTCCCTTGCTCTCTGCAGTCTTCTCGCGACCGGAGCAGTAATGCTGGCGCCGTCCTTCGCCGGGGAAATCCGTGGCGCACCGACAGCTGAACGCCAATGGCTGTCCATTCCGCAAATACACGAAAAACTCGAAGCGGCCGGCTACCGCAATGTGGAAAAGATCGAGCGCGAGCGGGGCGGCTACGAAGCACGCGCCACTGACCGCGACGGTGAGCGGATCAAGCTTTACGTCAATCCGCAGAGCGGCGAAATCGTCGATCAGCGCCGCAATGGGAAGCATGCCCGGCGCGATGGCGAAGGCCGGCAGCGTGACGCTGGCGCTGCCACCGAATGCAACAAGCGCCGCTGTCGCGATGACCTTCCAAAGACGCCGGCCACTACAACGGCCCCGGCAGCGGCAACCTCGCCCGGGGCAAAGTAAGATGCGGCGCCGATGCGGCCGCGCGCATGGCGCGCTGACAACGCTTTTGAGGAAATCACCATGAAAAAACTACTTGCCGGTCTTCTCGCCCTGGTCACCCTGGCCTGGGGATGGGATGTGCTGAGCGCCACCTACCTGCCGGCCACCCATCCGCTATGGGTCGCCCGGCAGGAAGCGCTGTATCTCAGCGGCTTTCTCTCGATCGCCCTGATGTCGCTGGCGATGTTTCTGGCAACCCGCCCAACCTGGCTGGAAGCGCCGCTGGGCGGAATGGATCGCGTATACCGCACTCACAAGTGGGCAGGCATTCTGGCCATCGCGTTGGCCGCAGCGCACTGGCTGATCGAGATGTCGAGCGATATCCTCAAATCGACAATCGGCCGCGAGGGGCGCCTGCCCAAGGAGAAGTACGTCGGCCTGCTGGAGACACTGCGCGATCTGGCCGAAGACATGGGCGAGTGGGCGATCTATGCCGTTCTGGCCATGTTGGTGATCACGCTGTGGAGAAAATTCCCCTATCGTGCCTGGCGTTTCCTGCACCGCGCGATGCCCGTGCTTTATCTGATGCTGGCCTTCCATGCCGCGTTGCTGGCACCTGCGGATTACTGGATGCAGCCTGCCGGTGCCCTGCTCGCCGCCTTGCTGGCTGGCGGCACCTATGGTGCCATTCGTTCGCTGCAAGGTGGCATTGGCCGGGCGCGTGAGGCCAGCGGTGAGATCATCGCCATCGCGCATCCGACGCATGATGTCACCAGTGTGCGCTGCCGCCTTGACCAGGGCTGGCATGGTCACCGCCCCGGGCAGTTTGCCTTCGTCACCTTCGACGACAAGGAAGGCGCCCATCCCTTCACCATTGCCAGTGCCGACCGCGGCGATAACGTCGTCAACTTCGAGATCAAGGGACTGGGCGATTACACCCGGGATATTGCGGTGCGCCTGCAGCCGGGGCAGGCGGTGCATGTCGAGGGCCCCTATGGTCGCTTCGACCTCGCTCGCTGCAACCCGCACGCCCAGCAGCTCTGGGTCGCCGGTGGCATTGGCGTCACGCCTTTCCTTGCCTGGCTGGAGTCGCTGCAGGAATCCCCGGAAAAAACACCGGAGGCCGATCTGCACTACTGCACGCGCGATCAGGCCGGCGATGCCTTTGTGCCGCGTCTCGAAAAGCTGTGCGCCAAGCTTCCCGGAATTCGTCTGCATATCCATGGCGCCCGCCAGGGGGCAGCCCTGACGGCTGAATCCTTGCAGCGTTCGCTGACCGGAGCACGCGCTGCCGAAATCTGGTTCTGTGGCCCCAGCGGCCTCGCTGACGCCTTGCGCAAAGGCTTCGACAAGATCGGCGGACGACCGCGCTTTCACCAGGAAGCCTTCGAGATGCGCTGAAACCGCCACTATCATTGAATTTTTCGCCGGCGAATCGGCGCACCCGCAGCCGGTGCCGGCATTTTCAACCTGAAGGAGATGAAAACAATGAAACCAACTTTGCTGCTGTCAGTGGGCGCCCTGTGTCTGGCCTTCGCCGGAACCTCGATGGCCGCAACGAACAGCGCGGCCCCCGCCCATCAGCACGAGCATGGCGCCAGCACGGCGACACTGCAGCTCAATGCCGGCAAGAAATGGGAAACCGATGCAGCACTGCGCCAGGCGATGGGCAACATCCGTGAAGCCATGGCGGCAGCACTGCACAAGATCCACGAAAACAAACTCTCCAGGCAAGCTTATGCCACGCTGGCGACGAAGGTCGAGAAGGAGGTTGGCAACATTGTTGCCAACTGCAAGCTGAGCGCCCAGGCTGACGAGCAATTACATCTCGTCATCGCGCAGCTTCTCGAAGGCGCCGAGCAAATGGCGGGCAAGGCGAAAACCGTGAAACGCCAGGATGGTGCCGTGCGCGTGATCGGTGCGCTGGAAAAATATGGCAGTTATTTCGACGATTCGGGCTTTAAGCCAATCAGCCACTGAGCGCCACGCTACCGGGGCACGCACAGTGCCCCGCAGCGTGCGCCCCCTTAAGACTCATTTCAGGTTCCCTCGCTACAATGCACGTCAGCTTGTGGGGCTGACGCCGCCCGCCCCCTCACCGGCGCTGCCTGATGGCGCGCCAGAACAGGTATCGAGGAATCTGCTAATGCGCATGACCAGCACCGTCTCTCCCACACCCGCCAATGCAATCGACTGGCGTGGTCTGGCCTGGGCCTATCTGTTTTTCTGGTACTTCTCCGGCCTGACCCATGTGCTGCTGCAACTGGTCGGGGCAACCGCTACCTACGGCCTGCGCCAGGCCACCGTTGCCAGCCTGCTGTGGCTGATCCCGCTGCTGCTCTTTCCGCAGCGCACACGTCAGCTTGCTGCCGGCATCGGCCTCGTACTCTGGGCCTTTTCCCTGGTCAGCCTCGGCTATTTCTGCATTTACGGGCAGGAGTTCTCGCAGAGCGTGATCTTCATCATGTTCGAGTCGAACACCGCTGAATCCTCCGAGTTCTTTGCCCAGTACTTTGCCTGGTGGATGGTGCCGGTTTTTATCAGCTATAGCGTCGTGGCCTGGCTGCTCTGGCGCAAGGTACGGCCCGTCACGCTGTCTCGCAATGCAGCCTGGGCGGGGGTCACGCTGATCCTGCTCGCTCTCTTCGCCTACCCGCAGATCAAGAACATCCAGCGCGGCCTGATCTCCAGTGCCGTTGCCGCCGAAACCATCCAGAAGCGCATGGAGCCGGCGGTGCCGTGGCAAATGGTGGTTGGCTACCTGCAGTATCAGGAACAGCTCGCCGGCATGCAGGAACTGCTCGATCAGAACCGGCAGCTGCCACCGATAAAGAATCTTGTCGAAGCAGATGCCGATCAACCGAAGACCCTCGTTCTGGTCATCGGCGAATCGACCAACCGTCAACACATGAGCCTGTACGGCTACCCGCGCCCGACGACGCCGAGGCTCGATGCCCTGAAAGACCAGCTGACCGTCTTCAACAACGTGATCGGCCCGCGCCCCTACACGATCGAGGTGCTGCAGCAAGTGCTGACCTTTGCCGACCAGGAAAATCCGGAGCTCTACCTGACCACACCGTCGCTGATGAATATCATGAAGCAGGCCGGCTACAAGACGTTCTGGATCACCAACCAGCAGACGATGACCAAGCGCAACACCATGCTGACGAACTTCTCGCAGCAAGCCGACGAGCAGTTCTACCTGAACAACAGCCGCGACCAGAACTCGCGCTCCTACGACGACAGCGTGCTGGAGCCGTTCCAGAAGGTACTCGCCGATCCGGCCGAAAAGAAGCTGATCATCGTGCACCTGCTCGGTACACACATGAAATACGAATACCGCTATCCGCAGGAAAATCCGCGGTTCAACGATCGTGCGGGCATCGCCGACTGGGCGACGGACGATCAGGTACCGGTGATCAACAACTACGACAACGCCGTTCACTTCAACGACAAGGTAGTTGCCACGCTGGTCGAGAATTTTTCGGCAACGAAGCCGAATGGCTTCCTGGTTTATTTTTCGGACCACGGCGAAGATGTTTTCGACTCGCCGGGACACAAGGTGCTCGGCCGCAACGAAGGTAGACCAACACCGCCGATGTACACCGTTCCCTTCTTCACCTGGGAATCGGACACCTGGAAAAAGTCACATCCCCGCGAGACTCGCCAATTTGTCGACCGTCACTATCAGACTTCGCACTTCATCCATACTTGGGCTGACCTGGCCGGGCTGCGCTTTGACGGCTTCGATGCCACGAAGAGTCTGGTCAGCAAGGATTTCAAGGAGCGCCCACTGTGGGTCGGCGATCCAGGCGCGCCGAAAGCGCTGGTCGACATGCGCACGCAGCTCGCCCCACGCAAGCCGCTCGCCGGGCCCGGCTAACCGGCTACACCTGTCCCCGCTCGGCCAGCGACAATGGCTGCGCTGAGCCGGCAACAATGAAGTGGTCGAGGACTCTGACATCGACCAGGTTCAGCGCCTCCTTCAGCGCCTTGGTCAGCGCAACATCGGCGGCTGAGGGTTCAGCCAGACCCGAGGGATGGTTGTGCGCCAGGATTACGGCGGCAGCGTTGTGGGCCAGCGCCCGCTTGACCACTTCACGTGGGTAGACCGAAGTTTGCGTCAGCGTTCCGCGAAAAAGCTCCTCGGTTGCAATCAGTCGATTTTGCGCATCCAGCCACATGGCGAGAAAGACTTCGTGCGGCCGGCCGCCGAGGGTCAAGCGCAGGTAGTCGCGTACCGCCTGCGGCGAGGAGAGCAGCTCACGGGCACTCAGCTGCTCGCCAAGCGCACGCTTGGCCATTTCCAGTACCGCCTGCAGCTGCGCATACTTGGCCTCACCCATGCCGGGCACGGCAGCGAATTCAGCCAGCGAAGCAGCAAAAAGCCGGTTGAGGCTACCGAAGCGATTGATCAGCTCGCGCCCGAGATCGACGGCGCTTTTGCCCTTCATGCCCACGCGCAGGAAGATGGCCAGCAATTCGGCATCGGAAAGTACGCCGGCTCCCTGCGCCAGCAGGCGCTCGCGGGGTCGTTCCTCCTCGGGCCAGTCGGTAATCGCCATGCCGGTTTCCCTCACGTACAATTGGTCGATCAGCATTCTACCCAGATGACCATGGAATTACAGGGCAAGCGCATCGTACTCGGCATCAGCGGCGGCATCGCCGCCTACAAGGCGGCGGAACTCACGCGCCTGCTCGGCAAGGCCGGCGCCACCGTGCAGGTGGTGATGACCGAAGGCGCCACGCATTTCGTTACGCCGGTGACCTTCCAGGCGCTCTCGGGGCGCACCGTCTATACCGACCAGTGGGACGGCCGCGTCGCCAACAACATGGCGCATATCGACCTCTCGCGCGAGGCCGACCTGATCCTGGTCGCCCCGGCCTCGGCCGACTTTCTGGCGAAAGTCGCACACGGGCTGGCCGACGACCTGCTCACCACCATGGTGCTGGCACGCGACTGCCCGCTGCTGGCAGCGCCGGCAATGAACAAGCAGATGTGGGAAAACCCGGCGACGCAGCGCAACGTAGCCACCCTCACCGTTGACGGCGTCACGCTGCTCGGCCCCGGTTGCGGCGAGCAGGCCTGCGGCGAAACCGGCGACGGCCGCATGCTGGAGCCGGAAGAAATTCTTGAAGACCTGATTGCCTTTCTGCAGCCCAAGCTCCTTGCCGGCAAGAAGATGCTGATCACTGCCGGCCCGACCTTCGAGGCCATCGACCCGGTGCGCGGCATCACCAATCTGTCGTCGGGCAAGATGGGCTTCGCCGTGGCCCGCGCCGCGCGCGAGGCCGGTGCCGAGGTAACGCTGGTCTGCGGCCCGGTGAGTCAGCCGACGCCACGCGGCGTCACCCGCATCGATGTCACCGGTGCGCTCGAAATGCACGCGGCGGTCATGGTTCGTGCCGCCAGCCAGGATGTCTTTGTCGGTGTCGCCGCCGTCGCCGACTATCGGCCAACAACAGCTGCCGAACACAAGATCAAGAAGGATGGCGGTGCTGCCCCCGTCATCACGCTGGTACAGAACCCCGATATCCTCGGTGAAGTCGCGGCCCTGCCCAACCCGCCGCTGTGCGTGGGTTTTGCCGCCGAAAGCCGGAACCTGGCCGAATACGCCCAGAAGAAGCGGCTGGCTAAAAAGATACCTCTGATCGCCGGCAACCTGATCCAGCATGGCTTTGGCGGCGAGGACAACACGCTGGTACTGTTTGACGAGGCTGGCCAGACACCATTGCAGCCAGGACCGAAGATCGACCTCGCCCGCGCGCTTGTCGGTCACATCGCCCGCCTGCTCACACAGCGCTGATCTGCATCATGGTCGCGCCTGACGACAAACTGGTTCAGGCGGGCACGCGCCGGGTCGTCGGCCGCGAAGCCTTGCGCCGCGCTAGCCGCATGGTGCAGCGCTGGCAGCAGGAGGAACGTGACAAGGAAACGCTGGCCAGAGACATCTCCATCGGCCTGCTGATTCTTTCAGCCGTTATTTTCATTGCGATTCGTTTCATCTACTGACAGGAATCCCCCATGCATCGTATCGACGTGCGCATCCTCGACCACCGCCTTCGCGACAATCCACCGCACTACGCCACCCCCGGTTCGGCCGGGCTGGATCTGCGTGCCTGTGTCGAAGCCCCGGTGAAAATCCACCCCGGTGACACCATGCTGATCCCGACCGGTATCGCCATCCACCTCGCCGATCCAGGGCTGGCGGCGATGATCCTGCCGCGCTCGGGGCTCGGCCACAAACACGGCATCGTGCTCGGCAATCTGGTCGGCCTGATCGACTCCGATTACCAGGGCGAGATCATGGTTTCGACGTGGAACCGCGGCAAGGAGAGTTTCATGCTGAACCCGCTCGACCGGCTGGCGCAGCTGGTCGTTGTGCCGGTGCTGCAGGTGGCTTTCAACGTGGTGGATGAATTCGATGCCAGCAGCCGGGGCGCCGGCGGTTTCGGTAGCACCGGCAAGGCTTGAGTAGCAGTCCCGGATAGATTGATGTCGCAGCTGAACCCCGGCATTCGCCGGGGTGACACTGTCCCGTCGAGGATCAGCGGAAGTTGAAACGCTTGCGTTCGAAACGGCGGGAGAACCCCACCCACAAGCCGAGTGCGAGAAAAGCGAAGAAGCAGACGATGGACCAGTTGGCCATGGTCAGCCCGAGGATGTATTCCTTGGTCGTGCAAAAGCCGGTGGCCATGAACATCAGCGGCCACTGCATGCCGAGCCAATCCACCAGACGCTCGATCAGGTTCAGCTCACCGGCACCACATTGCGTTGCGGACTCGGGGTTAAGCTGCATCCAGGTCTGGTAGATGGCAGTCGCCATGCCCCCCGCCGAGGTCGCAGCGATCAACCCGCCCCACAAGCGGCGCCCTTGCGGAATCAACACGCCGAACAAGGCCCAGAGCCCGACCACGAGATAAAGTACGCGCTGAAAAATGCAGAGTGGGCACGGGTTGATACGCATCCACTCACCGATGATCAGCCCCACCCCGACCAGACCGGTCGCCGCCAGCAGCAGGAGTGCGAAAGCTGAACGCGGTTTTGTCGGTAACTGCACGCGCATCATGCCACTCCGCTGCAACGAAGCCGCAGCGAGCGGCCATGGCACGCCTGATGGCGAGGGAGGATCGGGACCGCAGCGATGGAAATATGCGTCAGCCCCTGCGCCACCAACACATCGCCCCACCAGGGCAGTTCCAAAACTCCTGCAGAAATCATGCGCCTTCCTTTCGTTCAAGGTTGGCGATTCTACGGCATCGCCGCAGACACGCATGCTGCGACGCAACATAGCGTTACGGACTTCCTTGATAAACTCCGCTTATTACTAAAGATATAGCAGCGCTGAAGGAACCGGGGAGGCTTCCTGAAATCCATGGGTAAGGCCAATAAAGAGCACGATCAGGCGTCCCGCCTGCTGACACTGCTTGCTACCTGTGCGCAACTGCGCGCGGCTGCAGCGGATACGTACACGCTCATTGATCAACTTTGCGATGCCCTGGTCCATACCGGTGGCTACGCCGTTGCCGCCATCCGGCTTTCTGCCACGCATTCGATAACGGACGACCCGTTGCGCGCGCTGCGTGTTGCCGCCGGCCATCCCTCGCTGCTGTGGTCGGAGCTTGAGCATCTTGATGAACCGGCGTTGTCGCTACCGCTGGCGTATGCGGGCGAAGACCATGGCACGTTGCGGGTGGTGCACACCAACGGTCCTTTCGAAGCCACCGAACGACAGGCCCTCGCGGCCATCGCTGCCGACCTCGCCTTCAGCGCCAGTGCCTTGCGCACCCGCGACACCCACCGCGCACTGGACGAACAATTGCGCCAGCTCTCGCGCGCGCTGGAATCGAGCTCCAACGGCGTCATGATCACGTCATCAACCCAGCTCGACCACCCCATCGTTTATGTTAACCCGGCATTCGAACGCATCACCGGCTACAGCGCGGCCGAGGTCGTTGGCCAGAGCGGCCGCTTTCTGGTTCGCGACGACCTGGCGCAGAAGGGGCTAACCGAAATCCGCTCGGCCTTGCGCGACCGCCGCGAAGGTCACACCGTCCTGCGTAACTACCGGAAGGATGGCCAGCTTTTCTGGAACGAACTTTCGATCGCCCCCGTGCGTGACGAAAGTGGCCAGGCGACAACACACTTCGTCAGCATCATCAACGACGTCACCGAACGCATCACCTACGAGCAGCAGCTCGAATACCACGCCACGCACGACGTTCTGACCGGGCTGGCCAATCGCAACCTGCTCAACGACCGGATCGACCAGGCCATCCTGCTGGCAAAACACAATGAACGGCTGGTCGGTGTCTTGCTACTCGATCTGGACCGCTTCAAGCTGATCAACGACGGCTTTGGCCATATCCCGGCCGACAATCTGCTGAAAGCCGTTGCCATGCGACTGGCGAGTTGCGTACGCGACACCGATACCGTCGCCCGTCTCGGCGGTGACGAATTCGTGGTGGTGCTCAGCGGCGTCGACGATCCTGACAGCGTTGCCAGCGTCGCCGCCAAGATCCTGCGCCAGCTGACCCTGCCCCTAGGCGTCGAAGGCAAGGAGGTCTTTGTTACCGCCTCCATCGGCATCGCCATGCACCCGCGCGACGGCGAACATGGCGAGGCGCTGCTGCGAAACGCCGATGTGGCGATGTACCGGGTCAAGGAACACGGCCGCAACAACTACCGTTTCTACACCCCGGAAATGACCCACATGGCGCTCGACCGGCTGGATATGGAAGGCAACCTGCGGCGGGCGCTGGAGCGTGACGAAATCACCGTCTTCTACCAACCGATCGTCTCGCTGAAAACCGGCGCCATTGTGGGTGCCGAAGCACTTGCCCGCTGGAACCACCCGCGCATCGGCATGATTCATCCGCTGGAGTTCATTCCGCTTGCCGAAGAAACCGGCCTGATCATTCCACTCGGCGAGCGCATCCTCAAGCAAGTCTGCCAACAGCTTGCCACCTGGCGCCGGAGCGGGCTCCCCGCCATTCAGATCGCGATCAACATCTCTGCCCGCCAGTTCCGCCAGGACAACCTGACCGACCTGCTGCGGCGCACGCTGGAGGAAACCGGGCTGGAGGGGAATGCACTGGAGTTCGAGCTGACCGAAAGCATGGTCATGCACGATGTCGAAAACGCCATTGCCATGCTGCGCGAACTGAAACAACTGGGCATCGCGCTCGCCCTCGACGACTTCGGCACTGGCTACTCCAGCCTCGCCTATCTCAAGCGCTTCCCCATCGATGCGCTGAAGATCGATCGTTCCTTCGTGCGCGACATCGACAGCGAAGCCGACGATGCGGCGATTGCACACGCCGTCATTGCCATGGCTCACAGCCTTGGCTTGCGCGTCATTGCCGAGGGGGTGGAGAACGAGGCACAACTGAACCTGCTGCGCGATTACGGCTGCGACGACTTCCAGGGTTTCCTGTTCAGCCGCCCCGTTCCGGCTGAAGAATTTGCACTGCTGCTACAGAACGGCCGCGCCCTTCCCACGCTCACCGGGAGTTCGCAATGAAGCGCCGGCTGGGCTGGCGCCAGGTCAGCCGGGAAGATCTTGCCGGGCATCTTGAGCACGTCGAGGTGACCGCCTCGGAAGCCGTCGGCGAAGCCAGCCTCTACCGCTGCCAAGGAAAATCCGGAGAAAGCGTGGCTGTTTCCCTGCCCAGCGGCGCCGGCCTGATCATCGAATTGCGCCGGGAAGTCGCGCCGGTACTCGAACGCCGGCGTCAAACGGATGGCCAGCCAGCCACCGGCGAAGCGGATAAATAGGCAGCACGCCTGCCGGCATTACGCCCAGAGCCGGCCCTATCTGGCCCTATCTGACCCTTATCTGGCTCGCAGTTGACCAAGCCGTACTCCCGCCGGGCTACTCGCGCTTCCATCTTGCCGCTATGATTGCACCATGAACCCACGCATCCTCCTCGTCGAAGACGACGAACGCCTCGCCGAACTCACCGCCGAATACCTGCGCAAAAACGATTTCACCGTCGATATCGAAGGCCGTGGCGACACCGCCGAAACGCGAATTCTGGAAATGCGGCCCGACCTCGTCGTGCTCGACATCATGCTGCCCGGCCAGGATGGTTTCGCGGTCTGCCGCGCCGTCCGTCCGAAGTACGACGGTATCATCCTGATGCTGACCGCCCGCGACGAGGACATCGACCAGATTCTCGGGCTGGAACTCGGCGCCGACGACTACATCACCAAGCCGGTACCGCCGCGTGTGCTGCTGGCCCGCATCAAGGCACTGCTGCGCCGGGCCGGACCGGCCGGCGGCGAGGAAACTGCAGAAAGCAATGAATCGATCACCTTCGGCAGCTTCCGCATCAGCCAGCAGACGCGCAGCGCAATGCTCTCTGGCGAAACCATCGACCTGACCACTGCCGAATTCGACCTGCTCTGGCTGCTCGCCCGCCACGCCGGCAGCATCCTGTCGCGCGACGACCTGTTGCAGCAGCTACGCGGCATTGGCTTTGACGGCCTGGACCGTTCCATCGACGCCCGCATTTCGCGGCTCAGGAAGAAACTGAACGACGACCCGGAAAACCCGACCCGCATCAAGACGGTGCGCAGCAAGGGCTACCTGTTCTCGCGCCATGACTGGCAGTAGCTCCTCTGGCGCAGCAGCGCCAAAGCGCCGGTTCAGCCTGCCCGCCGGCCGCTACCGGCTTTCCAAGCTGTTCTTCAACTTCTACCTGCTGGTGATGGGTAGCTTCATCGCCACCGCTGTTTTCTCCGACTTCGTCATTTCAACAGCCCTCAAGGGGATTACCGACGACTACACCCGCCATTTCATGCGCGGTACGGTGCTGACAATCGAGGAAGACCTGTTCCGGCGCCCTTCCCGCGAATGGCCAAAGCGCCTGAAAGCACTTGACGATCGCTTCTCCTACAAGCTCGCCATCGTCGAGCGTGACACCGTAAACCTCGCACCGAAACAGGCAGAGAAGCTGGATGCGGGTGATCTAGCCATCAGTCGCGATGCAGAAATCATCTATCACCGGCTAAAGAACACCGCCCAGGTCCTCGTCGTCGGCCCGCTCTCGCCGGACCGCAACCCGGACAACCGACGGCTGCTGACGCTTGAAATGCGTATCCGGCTGCTCACCTGGGGCCTGATCGGCTTCTTCCTGGCCATCGCTGTCTGGTTCTGGGTACGCCCGGTCTGGCGCGACCTGGAGGCGCTGCGCCAAACCGCGCGATCGCTGGGCGAAGGTGACTTCGGCGCCCGCGCCCCGGCACCCCATAACGCCTCCTTTGAATTGCTTTCAGAAACGCTGAATGCCATGGCCGAGCGCATCCAGCGCCTGATCGCCACTCAGAAGGAGCTGTCCAGCGCCATCTCGCACGAATTGCGTACGCCCATCGCCCGCCTGCGCTTCGCCCTTGAAATGCTCGCCGATGCCGACGAGCATGAGGATCGCGAACGGCTCTGGCTGATGATGGAGGCTGATCTGGAAGAGCTCGACAACCTGATCGATTCGAGTCTCACCTATGCCCGCTTCGAACGTGAGCAACCGGAACTGCATCTGGCCACCACCGACTTTGTTCCCTGGCTGCAGGAGCAGGTGGATGAGCTTCGCATCCTGCGAGGCCAGCTGGAGCTAAGCCTCGACACATCGGGTGTGCCACAAAGCCTGCGCGTCGAACTCGACCGCAAGGCCATGCCCTTTGCGGTACGCAACCTGCTGCGCAATGCCATCAAGTACGCCCAGAACCGTATTGCCGTCAGCGCTGCGCTGGTAGACGGCCGCGTATTTATTCACGTTGACGATGACGGCATTGGCATTCCGGCAGAAGAGCGCGAAAAGGTGTTCACCGCTTTTACCCGCCTCGACCGCTCGCGTGACCGCACCACTGGTGGTTACGGGCTGGGTCTGGCCATCGCCCGGCTGGTACTCGAACTGCACGGCGGCAGCGCTTCCGCCCATGAATCACCACTGGGCGGCGCCCGTTTCACGCTTGCATGGCCGGCGCAACCGCCGCGCCTGTAACAAACCGTTACAAAAGCCTTACTCACACGCAACAGACGGCGGCCCTGGCACGCCTTACTATGCATCCCATGACGAAGGCAAACACCGCCGAAGGGATATGCAAGATGAACAACGAAAACCAGACCATCCGCCACCAGTTCCTCGCGCTGGCCTGCCAGTACCTCTTCGGTCAGAGCGCCCGTTGCGAGAACTTTCGCCACATCGGTCTTGGCGCAATGAACCTGCAACCGATACCGATCAGCAACCGCGCGCGGAGCCACTAAACCCGCCGCAGGCAATACCGAGTACCTCCCCCTGACCCATCCCTCCGACAGATGGGTACTTCACCCGCGCCACCCCCTGGCGCGGGTTTTTTCTTTTCAGGATGGGAAAAACCAAGCGCAACCGACTTTTCAACACCCGTCTTTTCTCAGCCTCAAAAGGCTTGCGGCCAACTCTCGGACAACCTGCTTCTGCCCATCGCTCAACAGTCGGAAATCCGCCAGAAGTTGCTCTTCCAGAGTCTGATACGGCGGCACATCCTGACGCAGAAGCTTTGACTCAGCTTCCACGCCACCGTAGCGCAGCCACTCCGGTGAAACATTCAGCCATTCCGACAGCGTCCGAATCTTGTCCTGAGCCGGGATAGCGGTGCCGTTCAGCCATTTATGCACCGCCTGCGTGCTGACCGGCTTCCCACGATGGGTCAAATTGAAGTCTATGGCCAGCTTCGTCGGGCTGACGGTTCGCATACCGGAACGCTTGAGGGTGGCAATAAGACGCTGGCTGAATTTGATTTTCTCGTTCATGGCGGCATTGTGGAAACACTGCCGCCCCGACTATCAATTTACGGTTTATCATTCATAAACTGTCGGTTGATATGCCAAACACAACGTGCCATCAAAACCCAGAATTCACCAGACACAACGCTACCAGACCATTACTCCGCGCGGCTTCACGCTCGTTGAACTAACGGTTGTAGTGGTCATTATCGCCATGCTTCTTTCAATGGGGCTTGGCGCGCTGAACGCCCAATTACTTTCAGCCAGCTATACCGAAACGAAAAAACGCCAGATCCTTATCAAAGATGCCTTGACAGCCTACCTTGGCGCAAACAAGCGACTGCCGTGTCCGGCGGCTGCGAATCCTGCCGCGACACCGCCGATAACTGGATTAGAAAGCCGTGTGGGCACAGGACTGCCAACCGAGGCCTGCACCCTAACCATTGGCGTACTACCTTACGCAACCCTTGGACTGGGCCGCGAACTGGCACTCGATGGCTGGGGCAATTTTATGTCGTACAGCCTGCCTACAGGTGGGACACCTTGTCCGGGTACCGGAGTCGACTGGAGCCTGACGGCATGTTTCGGGGCCGGAAAAACATCCCCTTACGTTATCAATGAAGGCTTCGCTACAGCTACACCCGCGCAGGTAGCTTCAGAGGTTATTTCCGCAGTTGTCTCACATGGCCCGAACGGATTTGGTGCGTGGGGACAACAAGGCAGTCAGCTTGTAGCACCCACCGCCTGCGAAGAAGCCCATAACACCCACCCTGCCGGATCACCGGCAAGTTGTACCGCTTTCAATGCCAATGCCTTCTACAAAGGCGAACGCCAAGAAAACGATGATGTCGTGGCCTATCTAACGCGGAATGAGGCGATTAATGCACTGGCAAAGCAGGGAACAATCAAAACATCGGATGGGCAAGTGGCCGAAGAACTTGCGCAGCTTCGCCTCACTTTGATTGGCTCTTGGCTTGCAGGCTGCGCCGACCCCTCTTCATTTTCAGCAATGCCCACTGATCCGTGGGGAAACGCCTATTCCTTCCCAACCACCGGTAATTCTTGGCCAAAAACTATCACGTCCACTAGGGGTGGGAGTGGGAACGTTTCTACCACATTAGAAAAAACTACCATGGATGCACTTCGCGCCAATTCTGGACAAACAGCATGCCCATAACACTGAAGGCGCGAGTCACGGCCACGTTTTTGCTCACCCCGGCCATCATGTTGCTACTGGTATGGATTGGCCGATTCACCGGATCGGAGGAGGCCGCAAGAATCGGTACGCTTCAATTTCTGCTCTGGGCCTTCGGCGTGGCGTTCGGCATCTCGGCAACGATCACGCTGTATGTCGCCTATCTGCACGAATCGGTCGGGAAGGAATGAGCCCCCTTCGGCAGGCAAAAGGCTTCACGCTCGTTGAACTGGCGATTGCCCTGACCATCATCGGGCTGATCATCGGCGGCCTCGTACTCGGTGGATCGGCTGTAATGGAAAGTGCGCGGACTTCCACCCTGCTCGGTCAGATCAAGGATCTAGCGGCAGCCTCGCGAGATTTCAAGAACCGCTACGGCTATTTTCCCGGCGACCTGCCCAACGCAGGAACTCTGATCAAGACCGAGGTCATTTCAAGTGATTGTGACAAACCGGCGGCCGGAAAGGTCGGTGATGGCGTTGTTGACACAACGCCCATCACCGAAAGCACTTGCGCCCTCGAGCATCTGGTCAAGGCACGAATGCTGATCAAGGTAGAAATGGAGGGCGGGAATTACGTTATCCGTCACCCGTTCGGCGGCGGGACCGTCGCGCTTGGTGCTACTGCCGCCAACGAAAATGTGGTGCGGGTCAGCAACCTGCCCTGCAATATCGCTCTGCAGATCGACGGCAAGCTGGACAATGCGTCCACCACACCATTGGCGGCAGGCTCGGGATTCGTGACCGGGCTGGATTCTTCCAATGCCAGCATCGACACCTGCACCCCTGGCGGCGCCAACGATCCGGTTACTTTCCTGCTAATCCGTTACTGAACTCTTTTACTCTTCAAGCACGTTCAGCAGGCAGGCTTGCCGATGCGTTGAGAATCCGGACTTCCCGCTGCGGAAAGGGGAATTCGATGCCGTGGGCGCGGAAGCTGCGCCAGATGGCGAGATTGATTTCCGAGCGAATTCCGCCGGTACCCTCACCCGGATCGCTGATCCAGAAACCCAGTTCAAGCTCGATACCGTTGTCGCCAAAGGCAATGACGATGGTTGCAGGCGCCGGCTCCTTGAGCACGCGCACCTGTGCGGCGGCAGCGTCGGCCATCAGGCGCATGGCCAGTTCGAGGTCGGCGTTGTAGGCCACCGACACCCGTAACGGGATACGCACCTTGGTATCGGTGTAGGTCTGGTTGCGGATGATATTGGCCACCAGGTATTCGTTGGGCACGATCACCTCGGTGCCCGCCAGCGAGCGAACGACGGTATAGCGGGTGGTGATACGGGTGACTTCACCCGATGTTGTGGCATCGATGGAAATCACATTGCCGATACGGATCGAGCGATCGAGCAGGATCATGAAGCCGGCGACGTAGTTCGAGGCGATGGTTTTCATGCCGAAGCCCAGACCGACGGCAAATGCACCGCCAAAGACCGATAACGCGGTGATATCGATGCCGACCAGCGCCAGGCTGACGAGAAGTGCGACGATGATGAGGATGGCCTTGCCGGCACGGGTCATCACCACGCGAACATTCGAGTCGATGCTCTCCGAACGCATCAGGCGGTGTTCCATCCAGCCGGCGAACCACAGGGCGACGAGCAGCGTACCAAGTGCCGTAACGACCCCGTTCAGGATCAGCCAGAGATCGAGCTTCTGTTTACCGACCGCAAACTTGACCGACTCCAGGCTGGCGATCACCGGGTCGGACAAACCGGTGATGTACAGCGCCATGCTCAGCCAGACAGTTGCTGCGATGTAACGCTCCGAGGTCTTGATCCATTGCGCATTCGGAAAGGCATAGCGCAAGGAAAAAACCACCGCCCGCACCAGCGCCAGCGACAGAAATAACGGCACCGCCAGGTTGAATAGCGCCACTGGCATGTAGGGGCGCAAGACGGCGCGGGCGAGCAGCACCAGTAGCAGGGCGGTAAGCGGGAACATGACCCGGCGCAGCCCCATTTCACCCGCATGCAGCAATCCCTCGGAGTGTCCCGTGCGGTGACGCAGGCGCCAGCGCATCCAGCCGGCAAGCGCGATGCAGACGCCGAGCACCAGCACCTCCCAGAGCATCGCCGGGTCGCGCAACTCCCGCCAGAACTCGTTCAGCAGCTTGAGGAAGCTGACTTCCATTACTTGCGTTCCATGGCCATCGCAAAGAAGCCATCACTGCCGTGCACGTGCGGCAAGAGACGCAGGGCGGTTTCGTCACCAAGATCGATGCCCTGCCGCGAGAGAATTTCGTGCGCATTGAGCAGCGAAAAATCGGGGTGTGCGGCAAGGAAGGCGGTGACGACGTCCTCGTTTTCTTCCGTCAGCAGGCTGCAAGTGGCATAGACCAGCCGCCCACCGGATTTAACCAGTCGCGCGGCGGCCGTCAGGATGGCTGCCTGCTTTGCCGTCAGTTCGGCAATACTTTCGGGACTCTGCCGCCACTTCAGATCGGGGTTGCGGCGCAGCGTGCCGAGGCCGGAACAGGGGGCGTCGACGAGCACACGGTCGAGCTTGCCGGCCAGACGTTTGACCTTGATGTCGTTTTCGGATTCGATGCGCACCGGATGCACGTTCGACAGGCCGGAGCGCGCCAACCGGGGTTTCAGGTTGGCCAGGCGCTTTTCCGCCACGTCGAAGGCATAGAGCCGCCCCGAGGAGCGCATCATGGCGCCGAGCAGCAGGGTTTTACCGCCAGCACCGGCGCAGAAATCGACGACCATTTCGCCACGCTTCGGTGCGACCAGATAGCCCAGCAGCTGACTCCCCTCATCCTGCACCTCGATGCTGCCATCAAGGAAGAGCGGGTGGCGCGACAGGGCCGGCTTCTCTTCCAGCCGAATGCCCAGCGGCGAGTAAATACAGGGGTCGGCGGCAATACCGTCTGCCCGCAGGCGCTTCAACACATCCTCACGTGTCGCCTTTAGCGAATTGACGCGCAAATCCAGCGGAGCGGGCCGGTTGAGTGCCGCAGCCAACACTTCTATTTCACCGGGGTAGCGCGCCGACAGGCGCTCGAAGAGCCAGTCCGGCAGGTCGCAGCGCACCGCCATCGGCCAGTCTTCGGTAGGCATGGCCTTCGCCGCAGCCAGCCACTCGGCATCGTGATCGTTAAGCACCGGCGCCATCTGTTTCAGGTTCCAGCCGCGCAGGCAGAACATGGCCGCCAGCAGCAGCTTGCGTGATTGGTCGTCCGGGCAGCGGGCTGACAGGCTACGCAGGCGACGCAGCGTGGAAAAGCAGGCTTCGGCAACGAAACCCCGGTCGGCGTGGCCCATTTCGCGGTGGTTGCGGAAATAATGGGACAAGACGGCATCCGCCGGGTATTCAAAAGTGAGAATGGCGCTCAGCGCATCTTCGGCGTGTTCAAACAGGGCAGGTGTAAAGCGCATTTAGTTGGGTATCCGTATTTCCTCGGCGAGCTGGTCGTAGCTCTCGCCTTTTTTGTCGATGTGCCGGATTTTAACCGGCAACAGGTGGTGAGCGGGCGCCAGCCACACTTCCGTCGTGGTTTCCCCGGGCGCCCGGAAGTGCAAGGTACGGAGATAGCCGACCTGGGTTTCGAGATACTCTTCGCCGATCAGCTCAAGGCGGTAGCTTCCCAGTTTCTTCGCTGTCGCAATCGACATATCCCCGGTTTTCGACAGCCAGCCAAGCTGGAAATTGAACGACAGCAGATCCTGCGAGCCCGGTGGCAGCGGGCTGGTAGTGCCATTGCTGAAACGAACAACGGCCGCCGCCCAGTCAAACTCGACGCGCTCACTCTTCTCTTTACCCTTGTCCTGGCGAAGCGAAGTGTAAGTCGCCGGCTCCAGCCCATTGGCCACAATCCGGCCACGACTCTCGGTTTCCAGCCGCAACGGCCGCAGCAAGGCCGCCAGGCCGACAGTTTCCATGACGCTGACGATACGGTAGGTGCCATCCCCCAATTCCCAGGACTGGACGGCACGACCGATGATGGCCGGCGGGTCGCCACGGAGGACGGTAAAAACGATCTCGCCCTGCGCCGGCAATTGCAATTCGGCAGGTTCAGCCGTGTCGATTTTCGCGGCCGCTGCCGGCAAGGTTTCTGGCATTGTTGTTGCTGCCGCAGCCGGCACTTCAGCGGCAACCTCGGGAAGCAGCGGGCGCTCGGCAGGCTTGGCGCGCGGCACAACCGTCTTTTTGGCGGGAGGCGGCACGGCCGGTCTGGCCTCGGGAATGGCGCGCGGCTTGAGCACGATTTCCGCCTGCAACAACACCGGTTCCGGCGGTGGCGACAGTTCGAATTCCGGCACGAACAACACCACCGCGTGCGCGCCCAGCGAAGCCAGCACCGCAGCGATCAGAGCGAACGGCATGGCGCGGCCACCCGGCAATCAGGGCGAGATCAGGGGCGCCGGCACCGGGCGCTCGGCATCGAGCCGGACGCGCCCACGGTCGAGGCGCAGCCGCCCTTCGGCGAACCAGCGCACCGCCAGCGGATAGACGATGTGCTCCTGCGCCAGCACCCGTGCGGCCAGCGCGGCTTCGTCATCGCTGTCGAGCACTGGTACTGCCGCCTGCACCACCACCGGGCCATGGTCCAGCGCCGGCGTAACGAAATGAACGGTACAGCCGTGGATGCGCATGCCTTCTTCCAGTGCCCGCTGATGCGTATGCAGGCCGGGGAAGGAGGGCAGCAGGGAAGGATGGATATTGAGCAGCCGCCCGTCGTAGTGACGAACAAAGCCTTCGGTCAGGATGCGCATGAAACCGGCCAGCACCACCAGATCGGGCGCATAGCGGTCGATGCATTCGACCAGCGCGGCATCGAAGGCCTCACGGCCGGCGAAGGCCTTGTGATCAACGACGGCCGTCGGCACACCTTGCGCGGCAGCGGTTTCCAGCCCTTTGGCATCAGGACGGTTGCTGATCACGGCAGCGACGCGCACCGGCACTTCGCCACGGGCAACAGCGGCGAGCAGCGACTCCATATTGCTGCCACGACCGGAAATAAGGATAACGATGGATTTCATTCAAAAATCTCAATTAACCACGAAGGTCACGAAGAGCACGAAGAAAATCGGGGTTTCGCCGTTTCGCCGTGGTTAAGGAGATGCTGATCAAGAGCCGGCATCCAGAAATTCAGCGGACTGGAGACCGGCCTTCGCCGGCGTGACGGACTTGATTCGTGCTTCCTCAACTGTTTTATCCAGATTCTCTTCGTGCTCTTCGTGTACTTCGTGGTTCAGTTTTAGCGCAATTAACGAATCCCCAGCGCACCGACCGGGAGGAAAACGGCGGAGGCCATGTTCTGCGCCACCCTCGAAACGATACGGCCGTGCTTGTCAGCGACAACCTTGGACAGAAAATCGAGCAAGCCGGTGATCCGGCCGAACTCCCGCTCGAACGACAGATTGCGGTTGGCCGGATCGAGTTCGTTGGAGAGCAACATCAACTCGCCGCCGGGATATTTGGTGCTCGCCAGTTTCCACATGGCAATTTCAAGGTTGCGGGCACAGTTGAAGAGTTTCTGCTCGTTGAGGTCGTCGAGAATGTAAAAGTCATCGGTATCTTCAAAAGCCGAATAGACCATCATCAGCAAACCGCTCATCAGCGCCAGCACGCGGTCGCCGGCATAGTCCTCGCGAAAGGCCAGCATTGCCGCAGCGCCTTCACGCAGACCTTCCAGTTCAGGAAAGTCCAGCAGTTTCGAGCGACGCAGACGGGCCATCGCCACCTCCAGGGTCGGCGAAGACCCCTTCTTCAATTCACGCGGATTGCGTCGGTAGAGTTTCTCGGCAAAGCGGAACAGACCGCCGACGACTTCCGCCCTGGCCGCGTCAAGTACGCGGTCGATATCGCCCTTGGCGAGATACTTGGCATCCACCACCGTCCGCGTCTTGCCGTCGGCACCCATGCGTGTCGCGCAGGCGGCGACAAAAACGAGGGGCAGGAGGATCAGTGAGCGACGATGCATGGCGCATGATACCGCGTCAGGCGCGATTTCAGCTTCTCAACCCTTGCGGTGCTGCCACCAGCCTACCGCCACCGGCACCAGTGAAACAACAATGATGCCGACGATCACCAGCGTCAGGTTCTGTTTGATCCACGGCACGTTGCCGAACCAGAAACCAACCAGAGTCAGCGAGCTCACCCAGAGCATCGCGCCGCCGACGTTGAAACTGGTGAAACGGACATAACTCATCGCCCCAACGCCAGCCACGAAGGGGACAAAGGTCCGGAACAGTGGCAGGAAACGCGAGATCACCACTGCCTTGCCCCCGTGTTTTTCGTAGAAAGCGTGCGTTTTCTCAAGCGCCCGCTTGTTGAAAAAGCGCGAATCCTCCCAGTGGAAAACCTTCGGCCCGAGATAGCGGCCAACGTGGTAATTGACCTGGTTGCCAAGTACCGCAGCAGACACCAGCGTCAGGATCAGCAGGCTGATATCCATGCCGCCCAGCGCCGCCAGCGCGCCGGCCACGAACAGCAGCGAGTCGCCGGGCAGAAAGGGCGTCACGACAAAGCCGGTTTCGGCAAAGATGATGAAAAAGAGGAGCGCATAGACCCAGGGGCCGTAGTTCTGGACAAGTACCGCCAGATGCTTGTCGAGGTGGAGCAGGATGTCGAGAAGTTGCAGCAGGATGTCCATGAAGCTTCGACCGGGGGGTAAAGGCGCGCATTTTACCCCGGTATAATCCGCCGATGCCCGACAACCAGCCTTTCACCCTGCCCGTCATCCAGCAACTGTCCGACCTGCTGATCAGCCAGATCGCGGCCGGCGAGGTCGTCGAACGCCCGGCCTCGGTGCTCAAGGAACTGCTCGAAAACGCTGTCGATGCCGGCGCCACGGCCATCCAGGTGCAGCTTGAGGAAGGCGGCGTCAAGCTCATCCGCGTCGCCGACGACGGCTGCGGCATCGCCCAGGAACAACTGGCGCTAGCGCTGACCCGGCACGCCACCTCCAAGATCGCCTCGCTGGCAGACCTTGAACGGGTCGCCACCATGGGTTTCCGCGGTGAGGCGCTGGCCTCCATCGCCGCGGTCGCCCGCGTCACGCTGACCAGCCGCGCACTCGGCGCACCGCACGCCTGGCGCCTCGCCGGAGAGGAAAATGCCGCGCCCGAGCCGGCGGCGCTGATCGCCGGCACCGTCATCGAGATGCGCGACCTGTACTACAACACCCCGGCGCGGCGAAAATTCCTGAAGAGCGAAGGCACCGAGTTCGCGCACTGCGCGGAGATGCTCAAGCGCGTGGCGCTGGCCCACCCCGAAATCGCCTTCACGCTGTCGCACAACGGCCGCGTTTCGCTGCAGCTGCCGCGCACTAATTCCCGCCGCCGCGCCGCCGCCATCCTCGGCGACGAATTCCTCACCGATTCGCGCAGCATCGAAGTAGCTGCTGGCGACCTGACGCTGACCGGCCACGCCGCCCTGCCAGCCCATGCCCGGGCACGCAGCGACGCCCAGTACTGCTACGTCAATGGCCGCTTCGTGCGTGACAAGGTGCTCGCCCATGCGCTGCGCGAGGCCTACCAGGACATGCTGCACGGCAGCCGCTACCCGGCCTACTGCCTGTTCCTGACCATGGACCCGGCCGGCGTGGACGTGAACGTGCACCCGGCCAAGACCGAGGTGCGCTTCCGCGATTCGCGCGCCATCCACCAGTTCGTCTATCACGCCGTCAACCGGGCGCTGTCGGTGCCGCTCGGCGGCCTCAACCCGCCATCTACGCCGATGCCGGCAAGCGCCGCCCCCGAACCAACATCGTTCACCCGGCCGGTGTTCACGCCTCCACGTCAGGATTCTCTGCTGGTATCAGAGCCCGCTGTAACGGCCTACACCAGCTTTGTCGCAGCGGCCCGCCCTGCTGGCACCAGCCCACTGGCCGGGGAATCGGCACCGTTGTTCACCCCGACAGCGATGCCGGCCACAGCCGCCGGCGAAGCGCCGCCACTCGGCTATGCGCTGGCCCAACTGCACGGCGTCTATATCCTGGCGCAGAACACGGCCGGCATGGTGCTGGTGGACATGCACGCCGCCCACGAACGCATCCTCTACGAGAAGCTGAAAACGGCGGTCGACGAGCACGCCATCGCCACCCAGGCCCTGCTCATCCCGGCCGTTTTCCAGGCTGCCGCACTCGATGTCGCCGCCGTCGAGGAGCACCCCGACACACTCACCGCGCTCGGCTTCGACATCGCCGTCGTCGGCCCCAGCCAGCTCGCCGTGCGCAGCGTGCCGGCGCTGCTGCAAGCGGGCGACCCGGCCGCACTGGCCAAGTCGCTGCTAGCCGAACTGCGCGAACACGGCGCCAGCCAGCTGATGGCCGCCCGCCGCAACGAGCTGCTGGCGACCATGGCCTGCCACGGCGCGGTACGCGCCCGCCGGCAGCTGACGTTGCCGGAAATGAACGCCCTGCTCCGCCAGATGGAAGCCACCGAACGCGCCGACCAGTGCAACCACGGCCGGCCGACCTGGGTGCAGCTGTCGATGGACGAGCTGGACAAGCTCTTCCTGCGCGGCCGTTAAACGAATGAACCACGGCGCACACGGCGAGCACGGCGAAAACCTGAGCAATTCTTATTTTTTGCATTTCGCCGTGTACGCCGTGCTCTCCGTGGTTAATTGATTTTTATGCCCCGCCCCCTCCCCGCCATCCTGCTCATGGGCCCGACCGCATCGGGCAAGACGGCGGCCGCGCTCGAACTGGCCGAACGCTTTCCGGTCGAGCTGATCAGCGTCGACTCGGCGCTGGTCTACCGCGACATGGACATCGGCACCGCCAAGCCCGACCGGGCCACCCTCGAACGTTTCCCGCACGCGCTGATCGACCTCATCACGCCAGAGGAAAGCTACTCCGCCGCACGCTTTGTCGCCGATGCGGAAAGCGCGATGGCAGCCGCCACCGCCCACGGCCGGATTCCGCTGCTGGTCGGCGGCACCATGCTTTATTACAAGGCGCTGCTGCAGGGCTTATCT
>JBAYVG010000016.1:0-46937 GCA_041674785.1 Rhodocyclaceae bacterium | reverse complement strand
CTACGGCATGTGCGGCCGCGCCTATTCGCCCCGCTTCCTGTGGATGTGGCCGAACGCGCGCATCTCGGTGATGGGCGGCGACCAGGCTGCCGGCGTGCTGGCGACGGTCAAGCGTGACGGCATGGAAGCTGCCGGCAAGAGCTGGAGCGCCGAGGAAGAAGCGCAATTCAAGGCGCCGATCCGTGAGCAGTATGAGACGCAGGGCCACCCGTACTACGCCAGTGCCCGCCTGTGGGACGACGGCGTGATCGACCCGGCCGATACGCGCCGCGTGCTGGCGCTGGCGCTCTCCGCTTCGATGAACGCCCCGGCCGAAGAAACGAAGTTCGGCATCTTCCGCATGTAAGGGACAAGGAAAGAACATGAGCCAATACACCGCAATTCTCACCGAAGTCGACGGCCCGCTCGGCATCCTGACGATGAACAAGGCGGAGCGTCACAACGCCTTTGACGAGGTGCTGATCGCCGAGATCACTGCCGGCCTTAAGGAACTGGAAGCCAACCCGAAGGTGCGCGCCGTCGTGCTCTCGTCCACGGGCAAGAGTTTCTGCGCCGGTGCCGACCTGAACTGGATGAAGCGCGCCGCCGGCTACTCGCCGGACGAGAACCTGCGCGATTCGCGTAACCTGGCGACGCTGCTGTCCACCCTCAACGAACTCTCAAAGCCGACTGTCGCCCGCATTCAGGGCCCCGCTTATGGCGGCGGTGTCGGTCTGGTTGCCGCCTGTGACATTGCCGTCGCCACCTTCGAGGCGCAGTTCGCGCTGACCGAAGTGAAGCTCGGCATCATCCCGGCGGTGATCAGCCCCTATGTCATTGCCGCCATCGGTGAGCGCTACGCACGGCGTTACATGCTCACCGCCGAGCGCTTCTCGGCTTCCGAGGCCTATCGCATCGGTCTGGTGCACGAAATTGTGCCGGATGAGGCGGGTCTCGACGAAGCTGTTGGCGAGATCGTCGAGTCACTGCTGAAGAACGGCCCGCGTGCGCAGGGCGAATGCAAGGCCTTGATCCGCGTTGTCGCCGGGCAGCCGATCGACGAGGCGACGATCGAGGAAACCGCCCAGCGCATCACCCGCGTGCGTGCCAGTACCGAAGGCAAGGAAGGCCTCACCGCCTTCCTTGAAAAGCGCAAGCCGAACTGGTTGGGGGGCAACTGAGATGATTGGTAAGTTGCTTATTGCCAACCGTGGCGAGATCGCCTGCCGTGTCATCAAGACCGCCCGCCGCATGGGGATCCGTACCGTCGCCGTTTACTCCGAAGCCGACGCCGAAGCGCGCCACGTGCGTCTCGCTGACGAAGCCGTCTGCATCGGCCCGGCTGCCGCGCGCGAGTCTTACCTCGTCGTCGACAAGATCATCGATGCTGCCAAACGCACCGGCGCGCAGGCGATTCACCCCGGCTACGGTTTTCTCTCCGAGAACGCCGGCTTTGCCGAACGCTGTGCCACGGAAGGCATCATCTTCGTTGGCCCGCCGGCCTCGTCGATCCGCGCCATGGGCTCGAAGTCGGCCGCCAAATCGCTGATGGAGAAGGCTTCGGTGCCGTTGACGCCGGGTTACCACGGCGACAACCAGGAGCCGGCCTTCCTTCACCAGCAGGCCGATGCCATCGGCTACCCCGTGCTGATCAAGGCGAGTGCCGGCGGCGGCGGCAAGGGCATGCGTCTGGTCGAAAAAAGCGAAGATTTCGAAGCCGCGCTGGCTTCGTGCAAGCGCGAAGCGCAATCCTCCTTCGGCGACGAGCGCGTGCTGGTTGAACGCTACGTCACTCGCCCACGCCACATCGAGATCCAGGTTTTTGCCGACACGCAGGGCAATGGCGTCTACCTGTTCGAGCGTGACTGCTCGGTGCAGCGTCGCCACCAGAAGGTGCTGGAAGAAGCGCCGGCACCCGGCATGAGCGAAGCGCGCCGCCTCGAGATGGGCGAAGCGGCAGTGGCTGCGGCCAAGGCCGTCGGCTATGTCGGCGCCGGCACGGTCGAGTTCATCGCTGAACAGGATGGCCGTTTCTACTTCATGGAAATGAACACCCGCCTGCAGGTCGAGCATCCGGTTACCGAAATGATTACCGGCCAGGATCTGGTCGAATGGCAGTTGCGTGTCGCCTCTGGCGAACCGCTGCCGCTCGCGCAGAGCCAGTTGCAGATCCGTGGCCATGCGCTGGAAGCGCGTATCTACGCCGAGGATGCCGACAAGGGCTTCCTTCCTTCCACTGGCCGTCTGGTACGCCTGTCGCCGCCGGCCGAGAGCCTCAACGTGCGGGTCGATACCGGCGTCGAGGAGGGTGACGAGATCACGCCGCACTACGACCCGATGATCGCCAAGCTGATCGTCTGGGATGAGCACCGCGACGCCGCGCTGGCCCGCATGCGCCGCGCGCTGGCCGACTACCGCGTGGTTGGCGTCACGACCAACATCGATTTCCTGTCACGCCTCGTCGCCTGCCCGGCCTTCGCCGGCGCCGACCTCGATACCGGCCTGATCGAGCGCAGCCGGGAATTCCTTTTTCCCGAAAATGTGGCAACACCGAAGGCGGTACTGCAGGTCGCCGCCGTCGGCGAGCTGCTCTACGAAGCCCACATCGCCCGCGAGCAAGCGAAGCAGAGCGGTGATCCGTGGTCGCCGTGGCACGCCCGCGATGGCTGGCGGCTGAACCTGCAGGCGATGCGCACGATTGGCTTCCGCGATGGCGAGACGCTGACCGAAGTGCATGTCGCCTATGGCAGTGGCTCATGGCAATTGAGCTGCCACGGTGAGACCGTGCTGGCGCGCGGCAGGAAGCTGGAGGGTGATCGCATCGCCGTCGAACTTGACGACCGTCGCCTGATCGCCAGCGTCATTGCCGCCGGGGCCAAGCGCCACATCTTCCTCAACGGCCAGACCTGGATCATCGAACGCGATGACCCGCTGCATCTGGTTGAAGCCGGCGGCGCGCATGGTGGTGGCCTGACCGCGCCGATGCCAGGCAAGGTCGTAGCGCTGCTGGCACAGCCGGGGGCGAAGGTAGAGAAGGGCGCACCACTGCTGATCCTGGAAGCGATGAAAATGGAGCATACGATCACGGCGCCGAAGAACGGCGTGGTCAAAGCGTTCTGTTATGCGGCGGGGGATCAGGTGGCGGATGGGGCGGAGCTGGTGGAGTTTGAGGAGGAGAAATGAGTCTTCCAAGTCGCGTGAAAATCGTTGAGGTCGGTCCGCGTGACGGACTGCAGAACGAGAATCAGCTGGTGCCGACGGCGGTCAAGGTTGAGCTGATCGAGCGGCTCGCCGATGCTGGTCTGTCGGCTGTGGAGTCGACTTCCTTCGTCTCGCCGAAGTGGGTGCCGCAGATGGGTGACAACACCGAGGTGATGAAGGCGATCCGCCGCAAGGAAGGCGTCGCCTACCCGGTGCTGGCGCCCAACCTGAAAGGCTTTGACGCGGCGGTGGAAGCCGGGGCGACCGAGGTGGCCGTCTTCGCTGCAGCATCGGAAGCCTTCTCGCAGAAGAACATCAACTGCTCGGTGGCGGAAAGCATCAAGCGCTTCGAACCGGTGATCTGTTCCGCACTGGCGCTGGACTTGAAGGTACGCGGCTACGTTTCCTGTGTGCTTGGTTGCCCCTACGAAGGTGCCGTTGCGCCGCAGAAGGTTGCCGAGGTCGCGCAGCGGCTGTTCGAAATGGGCTGTTACGAAGTGTCGCTTGGCGACACCATCGGCACCGGCAACCCGGTGTCGGTACAGCGCATGATTGAAGCCTGCGCCCGCAACGTGCCGATGGCAAAGCTCGCCGGGCATTATCACGACACCTACGGCATGGCCATCGCCAACATCTACGCCTCGCTGGAACTCGGCATGCGCGTTTTCGACAGTTCGGTGGCCGGCCTCGGCGGTTGCCCGTATGCCGCAGGCGCTTCGGGGAACGTTGCCACCGAAGATGTCGTCTACCTGCTGAACGGACTCAACATCGAAACAGGTATCGATATGGAAAAACTGCTGGACGCCGGGCAATTCATTCTGCAGCACCTCGGGCGCGAACCTGCCTCGAAAGCGGCGCGTGCGCTGCTGGCAAAGGCCGCAAGCTTGCGCGGAGCCGCTTGCGCATGACAGCAATTGCCTCGCCCTGCGTGAACATCTGCCGTATGGACGCAGATAACGCCTTGTGTCTGGGCTGCTACCGCACGATCGACGAAATCGCGCAGTGGAGCCGTGCTGCTGACGAGACGAAACAAGCCATCCTCGCTGCGGTGGAAAAACGCCGCAACGAGCACGACCCCAATGGCCGTGATTTTCATGGCGACTGCAATCGCTGATCCGATGACAGAAGAAGACCCCTACCTCTGCGTCGGCATCTGCATGGCTGACCCCGATTCCGGCTACTGCCTTGGCTGCGGTCGGCCACCACTCCCGTCCCCGGCTGGCGCGGTCGTCGTGGAAGTGCAGCCGACGCAACTCATCGAACCGCTTACATCTTCCGGTGATCCGGATACCCCGGCTTCATGAACAGGCCGCCGGTAAAATTGCCCGATAGCCTGTTGGTGCTGGAGCGCGGCTGGCTTTCTTCCAACAACATTGTTTTCTACGAAGGCGAAACGGCAGCGCTGGTCGATAGCGGCTATGTCAGCCATGCAGCGCAGACAGTGGCGCTGCTTGAACGCGCCCTCGATGGCCGCAAACTGACGCGGCTGATCAACACCCATTCGCACTCCGACCACATCGGCGGCAATGCGGCCGTGCAGGCCTACTTCCACTGCCACATCACTGTCCCCGAAGGTATCGCCGCCACCATCGCCGAATGGGACGAGGCGGCATTGCTGCTGTCGCCGCTCGGCCAGCGCGCAGCCCGCTTCACGCACGACGCCACCTACGGCCACGGCGACGAATTTTCCCTCGGCGAACTCAACTGGCGGGCCATGGCCGTACCCGGCCACGATATGGACGCACTGGCGCTCTATAACCCGGAAGAGAAGATACTCATCTCCGGCGACGCACTCTGGCAGGATGGTTTTGGTGTCATCTTCGCCGAACTGCTCGGCAACCCGGAGGGGCTGAAGTCGACGCGCGAGACGCTGGAGCTGCTCGCGCGCTTGCCGATCGATAAGGTCATCCCCGGCCACGGCGCCCCGTTTGCCGACGTTCCGGAAGCGCTGGAGCGGGCTTTTCGGAGACTTGCCGCCTTCGAACAAAGCATCGATCGCCTTGCCCGTCACGCGTTGAAGGTCATGCTTGCCTTTTTCATGCTTGAAAAGCGGCAGCTGCCGCGCGACACCCTGCCCGAGTTTCTTGCCGGGCTCTCCTTCGTGCAGAACGTGAATGCCCGCTACCTTGGCTACGACAACGAAGAACTGGCCGACTGGCTGGTGGCCGATCTGACCCGCGCCGGGGTGCTGCGCGAAGAGGGCGGCTTGCTGCTGGCTGTTTGAGCCAGGCGGCCCGGGGGCCGTGTTTGCTACGCACCCTGTCGGGAATTGGCGACAGGTAGCGTTACCAGGGGGCTCTGGCCTATAACGAAAGTGAAAGCAGGGGATGTAGCACTTTCCCAATGGTTGCCGTTAAATGTTGCAAGCACTGAAGGAGCTGGTAATGGACAAGTCGATGGTCAAGGGCATTGTGCTCGGTGGAATTGGGGCTGTTGTCGTGGCCGCCAGCGGGGTCACCGGCTACAAGGCGATCAATGAAAGCAAGCCGGTCTTCGCCGAAGTGGTTTCGGCCAAGGCGGTCAAGGAAACAATCAAGACGCCGCGCGAAGAATGCGAGGAAGTCGCGGTGCAGAAGAAGGCGCCGGTGAAGGACGAGCATCGCATCGCCGGTACCGCAATCGGTGCGGTTGCAGGCGGTCTGCTCGGCAGCACGATTGGCGGCGGTAGCGGCAAGAAGGTGGCAACGGTCGCTGGTGCAGCGGCGGGGGGGTATGCCGGCAACCAGGTGCAGAAGAACATGCAGGAGAAGGACACCGTTACCGAAATGGAGCGGCGCTGCAAGACGGTTTATGACACGTCGGAAAAAAATCATGGCTACGACGTGACCTACCGCCTCAATGGCAAGCAGGATGTTGTGCGTATGAGCTTCAACCCCGGTAGTCAGATTCCGGTGAAGGACGGGAAGCTGGTGCTGACGCGCCAGGAGACCGCCACGAAGTAATTGCCAGTGAGGCCGAGGGGTGGGGGCGCCGGATAGCAGATAGCGGATAGCCCTCGCCAAGCCGGCCGCTTCAAGGTAAGTTTGCGAGATGACCTTTCCAGCGGTTTTCCAGAAAATGCTGCGGCGCGCTGCCTTTGGCCTTGCCACCTTCCTCTTGGCCACAAGCGCATTGGCGCAGTGGAATCTGTTCGGCCGCACCGAGACCCTGCGCATCTATCTCGACCAGGGTTCCATCCGCCGCCAGGGCGATCTCGCGCAGATGTGGCAGTTGTACGACTACACGTCAGCGCAGTGGGTAGGTACCCAGCAGGTGGTGCTGTCATTCAAGAATCTGGTCGAGTACGACTGCAGCAGCCTGCGCGCCCGCATCATTGCTGGTGCGGCCTATACCGAGCAGATGGGGGCAGGGAAACTGGTGACTTCGGAGACCCGGCCGGACGCCGCGTGGAGCGTGCTCCCGCCCGGTGGTACCGGCGAGAGCACCTGGAAGATAGCCTGCGGCAAGGACTGAGCCTGAGCTGCGGGGATTGGCGTAGAAAAGCAGCCAACCACGGCGAACACGGTGCAGGAGGGGTTTATCCTGAAAACCGTTTTTCAGCCACGAAGATCACGAAGAACACGAAGCGAGTCAATGGCTTGATCATGGGGCGCGACTCGCCCAGCGAGCGAGTCAATGGTTTATCCGGGCATTTCGATTTTCTTCGTGAACTTCGTGCTCTCCGTGGTGCAACTGCTTTTCCCAGGCCTATTCCTCGGTATCAGGCAATGCCGGCGGTACGGGTTTCCTGCTTGCGGCCTTGGTCGGTCGATGATGCTTTTTTTCAACGCCGCTGAATGCCTGCCGCGCAACGGCCATTTCGCTCAAGGCTTCGGCCAGTCGTTTCGCCACCGCTTTCTTCGGCAGGCCACAGAGCAATGACATGGCCGCGTCGATATCCGTTACCGCATGGACACTGAATTGGCCGACAGCGACTGCTGCCACCACATCGTGGCGCAGCATCAGGTGCTGCACATTGCTGGCGGGAATGATCACTCCCTGCTTGCCGGTCAGGCCACGCGCCTTGCAGATGTCGTAGAAACCCTCGATCTTTTCGTTGACCGCGCCAATTGGCTGCGCTGTGCCGTGCTGGTTCACCGAGCCGGTAACGGCCAGCGTCTGCGTCAGGGGTAGCAGGCCAATCGCTGAAAGCAGCGCGCACAGCTCGGCCAGTGAGGCGCTGTCGCCTTCGATTTCGCCATAGGTCTGTTCGAAGACCAGTGAGGCATTGAGTGACAGCGGAATCTCGCGGCCGAAGCGGGTGGCGAGGAAGGAAGCGAGGATGAGCACGCCCTTTGAGTGCAGCGGGCCGCCAAGCTCGACCTCGCGCTCGATGTCGATCAGCTCGCCTTCGCCCATGCGCGCACCAGCGGTAATGCGTACCGGTTGGGCAAAGGCGTATTCGCCCAGATCGACGGCAGCCAGCCCGTTCACCTGCCCGACGGCCTCACCGTCGGTGGCAATGAGCGTGATGTTGCGCAGGATGGATTCGTGCGCTCCCTCGCGCACACGGTCAGCGCGACGGATGGCAGCGACCAGTGCCCGCTCCACATGCCCATCTTCGATGTGTGCAGCTCCTGCCTTGCCGGCGTAGTGGTCGGCTTCGCGCAGCAGATCGGTCAGCCTGCGTGTCTGCGTCGACAGGCGAACCGCATCTTCGGCCAGGCGCGCCGCGTGCTCGATGATGCGCGCCATGGCATCGCGGGTCAGCGGCCGGAGTTTGTCGCGCCGGGCCAGCGTGGCCAGCAGGCGCGCGTAGAGGAAGGTGTTCTCGGCGCTGCGCTCGACATCACTCTCGAAATCAGCGGCAACCTTGAACAGCTGCGAAAAATCGGGATCGAGCTCGGTGAGCAGGTAGTAGGTCATCCGCTCGCCGACGAGGACAACCTTGAGGTCGAGGGGGATGGGTTCGGGTTCCAGTTGCACGGTGCTGGCGAGTCCGTAAATCTCACCGAGCGATTCGATACGCACCTGCCGGCCGCGCAGTGCACGCTTCAAGCCTTCCCAGGCGTAGGGTTGCGTCAGCAACTTTGCCGCATCGAGGATCAGCGTGCCGCCGTTGGCGCGGTGCAGTGCGCCAGCGCGGATCAGCGTGAAGTTGGAAACGAGGACGCCGAGGTGCGCCAGGTGCTCGACACGACCGATCAGGTTCTGAAAGGTGGGGTGATCCTCGCAGACGATCGGTCGGCCGTTGAGGCCGTGGTTGTCGACCATCAGATTGACGAGGTAACGCTGCAGCGAGATGGAGCCGGAAAAGAGAAGCGTCTCCACTTCCTCTTCACTCTTCTTCGTTTCGCGCAGCGACTCACCGGTGCTGACAAGGTCTTCGAGGCAGGCGTCAAAGAAGGCGATGACATCGGGCAGGTCGGCCCAGGCAGGCCGGATATCGTCGATCAGGTGGCCGACGGCAAGCTGCAGCGCATCGCGGCTGATTTCGCGGATACGCGTCGCGTGCTCGCGGCGCCAGAACGGGAACTGCCGCAGCAGTTCGCTCAACTTGATCTCGAACTTCTCCATGGCGCGCTCGAGCTTGGCACGCGTCTTCGCCGGCAAGGCCTGGAATTCTGCTTCGGAAAGTGTTTCCTCCTTGCCTGTTGCCTTGAGCGGGGCGAAAGCCATGCCGTCATCGGACTCGACGAGTGCGATGCCGAGCTTGGCTGCTTCGTCGCTCAAGGCCTTGAGGCCGGTGTCCTCCCGCTTCTTGTATTCGCGCTCGAGGGCGTCGAGCTTGCTACGGTAGTCGTTGCTTTCGAAGGCGGCCGAGATCGCCGGGCCGAGCTCGGCGACGAGCTTCTCCATTGCAGATTTCAGGCTGCGGCCGCGCCCTGCCGGCAGGCGTAGCAGCGTCGGCTGCGTGGCGTGTTCGAAGTTGTTGACGTAGCACCAGTCGGACGGCGCGCAGGTGGCGCGCGGAACACGCTCCAGCAGGTCGCGGACAACAGCATGGCGCCCGCTGCCGGTGTCGCCGAGGACAAAGAGGTTATAGCCGGGGTGGCGCATTTCGAGGCCGAAATGCAAGGCTTCGACGGCGCGCTCATGCGCAAAGTCAGCGCCGATGTCAGCCAGTTCCGCGCTGCTGGAAAAAGGCAGGTGGTCGGGGTTGCAGGGTGCGTAGAGCTGGCCGGGTGAGAGCGCCAGGGGGTTGCGCGGTTCGACTTTTCTGGACATGGAGGCACGCACCAAAAGCGGTCAGGATGGATCTATCCTAACCCCAAACAGGGTGTGCGGCACCCCAGGCTAGTGCGCTTTCGGCTTGCGCTTGCGCCCGTAGTGGTCGAACACCCAGCGCGCGTCGACGCCGGCGCGCTCCAGCGTGCAGATTGACGGATCGTCATCGTGGCCGCTGAAGTACTCGTCTTCCTGTGCGGCCATCACCATGCGGATCGCGTCGTCGTCCTCGACGGTGTAGATCTCGGTGATCTGCGTCGTTACCTCATCGAGGTGTGCTTCGTAAGTCATGGGCTTTGGCGGCTTGGCCATCTCTGTCTCCTTCGGTAGCAGCCTTGGCGTAGGCGGTCAGCAGGTACTGGTGCAGCCTTGCAGATCGTTTCCATTTTCCGGTATCGACTCACCCGGGTGCATGGGGTGCCCTGACGGATGCGACCCCGGAGGGTGATGCGAAATCGGGTAAAACGAACTGTGGGCAGGCGGGAAAATTGAAGCCGTGAAAGCGGCGCCTAGTCGCCCTTGCGCCAGTCGCGCAGGGTTTCCTTGGGTGGTGGTGGCGGAGCGTTGTCGCGGCCGTTGTTGCGGATCAGCGGCAGTGCCGCACCCAGTACAACGACCAGGCAAATGCCCAGCACGATCCAGCCTTCGTTCATGCCTACCTCGCTTGCAAACAGGCCGCATCATAGCGCACCCGCTGCCGCAGGTATCGGGATGCGCCTTTCGTCGCCTGTAGCAGCAGGCTGCTACCCGGCGCCGGGCGTCTTTCCCGACAATGGCCTGCCACCCATTACAACAGAGGAGACCGACATGGCAGCCCGGAAAATTTTGATGATTACCGGTGATTTCACCGAGGATTACGAGACCATGGTGCCCTTCCAGGCGCTGCTGATGGTCGGCCACACCGTGCATGCGGTTTGCCCCGGCAAGAAGGCCGGTGATCAGGTGCGGACGGCGGTGCACGACTTCGAGGGCGACCAGACCTACAGCGAGAAGCCCGGCCACAATTTCACCCTCAACGCCGAGTTCGACACCCTCCGTGCCGAGGACTACGACGCCTTGGTCATTCCAGGTGGCCGCGCGCCGGAATACCTGCGCCTCAACCCGCAGGTGATCGCCACCGTACAGCACTTCGCGGCCGCGAAGAAACCCATCGCCGCCATCTGCCACGGTGCCCAGCTACTGGCAGCGGCAGGCGTTCTCGCGGGACGCAGCTGCAGCGCCTACCCGGCCTGCGCGCCGGAGGTGAAGGCGGCCGGCGGCAGCTATGCCGACATCGCGGTGGACAAGGCTCATGTTGATGGCAATCTCGTTACTGCCCCGGCCTGGCCGGCGCACCCAGACTGGCTGGCCAAATTTCTTGTGGTCCTCGGTTCGCGCATCGAACCCTGAGCCATGAACCCCGGCCCCTGAGCGATCATTGAGCGAAGCCTGCTAATCTGTGCCCGCCGGCCGCTGTTGCGGTCGGCGCGCTCATCTGTCCGGAGGTTCCCATGTGCGAAATCTACGTCAAGGCCGACCCCATCCTCTACGAGTCGCGTTCGCGCTCGGTGCGCATTCATGGGGCGGTAAGCAAAATCCGGCTCGAAAACCTGTTCTGGGACATTCTCGCGGAACTGGCTGAATCTGACGGCTATACGACCAATCAGCTGATCGCCAAGCTTTACGACGAAATCGTCGACTATCGCGGCGAGATCGACAATTTCTCGTCCTTCCTGCGAGTGACCTGCCTGCGCTACCTGACGCTCAAGAAAAATGCCGGTGACAGAGCCCAACCCAGCCTTGCGGTCATCCCCCTTGCAGTAGCGCGTTGATCGGTCATTCCCTCGTCCGCGCCATCGTGAATTCTCCCTGGCTTCTCCCCGTATAATCGCCGCTGCAGTCTGCGTTACTGCTTAAAAAAACGGTCGGCGTCCTCGGGCGCCGTATTTAAGCCGCTGTGTCACCCGCACGGCGGCGGCTGAATAATTATCGGGAGACACCCCATGAGCAATTCCCTGCGCCGTCTGGCGCTCAAGGGCGTATCAGCCATTGTGCTGGCCGCCACCTTTACCGGCTTTGCCGCTGCCCAGGAAAAAGTCCTGCGCGTCTCCGCCATTCCGGATGAAGCGCCGACCGAACTGCAGCGCAAGTTCGCACCGCTCGGCAAATATCTGGAAAAGGAAACCGGCATGAAGGTCAGCTTCGTTCCGGTTTCCGACTACGCCGCCGTGGTCGAATCGCTGGCAACGAAGAAGCTCGATCTGGCCTGGCTAGGCGGCTTCACCTTCGTACAGGCGAAGATCCGGACCAACGGCACCGCCATCCCCATCGCCCAGCGCGAAGAGGATGCGAAGTTCACCTCCAAGTTCGTCACCGCCGACCCCAACATCAAGTCGCTGGCCGACCTCAAGGGCAAGACCTTTGCCTTCGGTGCGCCGTCCTCCACCTCGGGCAGCCTGATGCCGCGCTTCTTCCTGCAGCAGGCCGGTCTCAACCCGGAAAAGGACTTCAAGCACGTTGCCTTCTCCGGCGCGCATGACGCCACCGTTGCCTTCGTCGCTGCCGGCAAGGCCGACGCCGGCGTGCTCAACACCTCGGTGTGGGACAAGCTGGTCGAGGCCAAGAAGGTCGATACCGACAAGGTGCGTGTGTTTGCCACGACGCCGCCGTACTTCGACTACAACTGGACAGTGCGCGGCGACCTCGACCCGGCGCTGGTCAAGAAACTGACCGAGGCCTTCCTCAAGCTCGACCCGAAGAACCCCGAGCACGCCGAGATCATGGCCCTGCAACGCGCCTCGAAGTTCATCCCGACGAAGAAGGAAAACTACGACGGTATCGAAAAGGCGGCGCAGTCGGCGGGTTTGCTGAAGTGAGCCTTTCGTGAGTTTTATGCTGGACGGTGTGGGCCTGACCCACGCCAACGGCTTCACTGCCCTGAACTCGGTCACGCTCGCCGCCACGCGCGGCGAGCGTATCGCCGTCATCGGCCCTTCCGGTGCCGGCAAGACGACACTGCTGCGCCTGCTCGGCGCGGCGTTGCGGCCGACGGCAGGTGCAGTGTCCTTGCTTGACGCCAATCCGTGGGAGATGTCGGCACCGGAATTGCGCCAGTTGCGCACGCGCATCGGCGTCGTCCATCAGGCACCGCCGCTGCCACCGCGCCAGCGCGTTGTCACCGCCGTGCTCGCCGGCCGTCTCGGCCAGTGGCCGCTGTGGAAGAGTCTGGCTTCGCTCGTCTATCCGCTCGACATTGCCGGGGCGAAAGCGGCGCTGGCGCAACTCGATCTCGGCGATCGCCTGTTCGACCGTTGCGACCGCATCTCCGGTGGCCAGCTGCAGCGTGTTGGCGTTGCCCGCGTGCTCTACCAGCGGCCCGAGCTGATCCTTGCCGACGAACCGGTCTCGGCGCTCGACCCGACCCTGGCGCAGCAGGCGGTGCGCGTGCTGCTGCGCGATGCCGAAGCACGCGGCGCCACACTCGTTGCCAGCCTGCATGCCGTCGATCTCGCCCTCACCGAGTTCCCGCGCATTGTCGGTGTGCGCGACGGGCGCATCGCTTTCGACCTGCCCTCGACACAGGTCACCGAGTCGCTGCTGCACGAGCTCTATGCAGCCGAAGGGGCAGAGCTGCCGACACTGGCCAATGAGCCGCGTTTCCCCGCCCACGCGGTCGACGCCGAAGCGCCGCTGCCCGGCGCCCGCTGCCGGTGAGCGCTGCCCACTCACTACCGGTTTCCTTGCGCGATCCGGCTGCGCGCGGCCGCGTCACGGCGCTGCTGCTTGCCTGCATCGTGCTCTGGCCGTTGCTGGTGGTGGCCGAGTTCAAGCCCGGTGCGCTGTTCGATGCGCAGAACCTGAAGGTCACCGGCAACTTCCTCGCCGCCTTCCTGCCGCCGGAAACAGGGCACGAATTCCTTGGCTACCTCGGCCGCGCAACGCTGGAAACCCTGGCCATCGCCACCGCCGGTATCGCGCTGGCGATGCTGCTGGCGGTGCCGCTGGCGCTCCTGTCGACGCGCGTGCTCAATGTTGCCGACATCGGCCCTGGTCCCGGCCAGGGCCGTGCTGCGCTGCTGCACCACGCGCTGCGTGCGCTGCTCACCGTGCTGCGCGGGGTTCCCGAACTGGTCTGGGCGCTGGTCTTCGTGCGCGTCTTCGGCCTCGGCCCGGCGGCCGGCGTGCTGGCACTGGGCCTTACCTACGGCGGCATGCTGGCCAAGGTCTATGCCGAAATCCTCGAATCGGGCGACACCCGCCCGGCGCGTGGCATCCTCGAAGCCGGCGGCGGCCGGGTGCAGGCGATGCTCTATGGCCTGCTGCCGGGTAGCGCGCAGGAGCTGACGTCCTACACGGTGTACCGCTGGGAGTGCGCCGTGCGCGCCTCGGTGGTGATGGGCTTCGTCGGTGCCGGCGGCCTCGGCCAGCTGATGGATCAGGCCATGAAGATGCTCAACGGCGGCGAGGCCTCGACCATCCTGCTCACCTTCCTCGCGCTGGTTCTCGCCGCCGACCTCTTCTCCGGATTCCTGCGCCGGCAGGTCGGCAATGCCGGAACCCACGGCCGCGTGGCCGGTGTCGGCGCAGGCAGCGCCGCTTTCATCGGCCTGCTGGGCAGCGCCGTGGCGGCCAGCTTCAGCTACCTCGACCTTGGGCTGGCTGCGTTGTTCTCCCGCGAATCGGCGGGCCTGATCGGCGATTTCCTGCGCTCGTTCTTCCCGCCGGATCTGTCGTCAGGCTGGTTGTCGAAGGTGGCCTACGGCACGGTCGAAACGCTGGCGATTTCGGCCGTCGGCACCCTGCTGGCAGTGGTCGGCGGTTTCGCGCTGGCGCTGCCAGCCTCCGGGCGCTACGGCAGCATCGCCTTGCAGGGCGCACGCTTCGTGCTCAACGCGCTGCGCTCGGTACCGGAGCTGGTCTGGGCCACGCTGACCGCGCTGTCGGTCGGCCTCGGCCCCTTCGCCGGGGTGCTGGCCCTGGCCCTGCACACCAGCGGCGTGCTCGGCCGCCTCTTTGCCGAAGCCCTGCAGAATGCGCCGCCCCCGCCGCGCGATGCCCTGCTCGACGCGGGCGCCCGGCCGGCCGCGGCCTTCCTCTACGGCACGCTGCCGGAGGTCACGCCGCAATTGATCGCCTACACCCTCTACCGCTGGGAAATGAACATCCGCATGGCCGCCATCCTCGGCTTCGTCGGTGCCGGTGGGCTGGGGCAACTGCTCTATTTCGAGCTGTCGCTGTTCCACTACGCACAGGCCAGCACCGTCATCGCGGCAATGCTGGCGCTGTCGATCGCCGTCGACGCAGCGAGCGCGGCGATTCGGCGGCGGATGCTCTAAGCAGCGGTTGGCTATACTATTGTCATTTGACGAGACTGGCCGCCAGAAGCGGTCATTAATTAGTTGACTTAGCAAGGCCTGACCTTCATTCCTGATGGCCGTGAGCAAAATGCCGTTTGTCATATATTTTTTGCGTAATAGAAGCGTAACAAATTTACAGGGGCAATGAGATGGGGGTTCCGAATTACACGGGGTATTGGACCGGCACGATATCGGGAACAAATCAAGGTGGATTCACCCTAGACATCAGCCAGCACGGCGATCAAATCAGCGGGTTGGCTACACTCAGCGAACCAGCACTTGGGGAGTATGAGTATGCGGTGGATGGTATGGTCGGCGATGTCCTTACGGCGCAACTAACCCCAAGTGGGAAACTGCCATCTTTTCGCCTTGGTGTCGTCCAGGTCATTTGCTCAGCAAATCGTGAGGGAGTCTTAACTGGTAAGTGGAAATCGGAAATTGGAACCGAGGGTATTCTCACCGGTCGGAGGTTCGAGGACAAACCGTTAAAGTCGAGACAAGCCGCTGGAGAGCAAAGCTACCAGTCCACTACCGATAAGCGAAATATCGCAGTTTTTATCGCATCTCCAGGAGATCTTGCTGCTGAGCGCCAGCAATTTCGAGATGCTATTCGCCAGTTAAATCCAGGTTTCGGTGACGGTGCGAATGTCTTCTTTGAAGCACTCGGATGGGAAGACACCTTGGCGACTACAGGCAGGCGGAATCAGAGCGTCATAAATTCCGAAATCGACCGGTGCCAGATATTTATTCTTGTGATGCATCGTCGGTGGGGGCAAGAGGCGCCAGATGCATCGCCCTACTCGTCATATACAGAGGAAGAATTTCATCGAGCATTGGAACGCTGGCGAAGGGAAAAGTCTCCAGAAATATTTGTGTTCTTTAAACGGGTAGACGCTCAGCAGGAGGCAGATGCTGGTCCTCAGTTACAGAAAGTGCTGCAATTTAGGCAGCACCTTGAAGATACGCGCCAAGTTTTTTATCGATTTTTTGACGACAGTGCTTCATTCTTTAACGAAGTAGACAAGCATCTGAGAGCTTATGTACGAGGAGAACTAAGTTGTTCGGATATGAGCAATCCTATCGTCTTGCCACTCTTAGCTTTGGAGGAAGTAAAAAAGTCCAAGGAAGAAGTCTTACGACAAGCGAGGTTGGCTGAGACGGCTAATCAGAAAGCAGAGGCAGCATACCTCAAGCTTGAAGAGCTACAGTTAGAGTCTGCACAGGAGGCAGCCGAGCAGGCATCGCAGGGAAACATTGAACGTGCGCGAGAAAGATTTGGGCGGCTTGCAGCTGATACCTCAAACATTCAAGTTTTGTACTTGGCATACGAGTTTTTTCAGCGAACGGGTGATCTTGGGGCAGCAAAGGTGGCGTTGCAAAGATGGCTAGCCATTAGCGGGCCAGACGCGGTTTCAATTGAAACTGCAGCCGCGTATGGAAACCTTGGAACCCTTCATCTAAGCAAATCCGAATTCGACCTAGCAAAGACGATGTATGAGAAATCGCAGGCCATAAGCGAATCAGTTGGCTACGAAGCAGGCGTCGCAAATGCCTACGCACACTTAGGTAATATTCATGAGCAACAAGGGAATTACACCTCGGCAGAGACGATGTACGAACAAGCATTAGCGCTTGAAGAAAGGCTAGGGCGCAAGGAGCAAATGGCCAAGAACTACGGGCATCTTGGTGTGCTCTACATGAATCGAGGGGAACTCAGCAAGGCCAAGATGATGTACGAAAGGGCGCTAGCCACGAACGAGGAACTAGAGCAGTTAGTCGGAATGGCAGAGAATTTTGTCGGCATTGGAATACTCTACAAAAATTGGGGTGAGCTCGACAAAGCGGAGGAGATGTACCTAAAGGGATTGGCTATTAACGAGAAGCTTGGAGTTAAGGCTGCGATAGCAAGTTGCTATAGCAACCTCGGTAGCTTGTACAAAATCCAGGGAGATATTGATCATTCGGAAGAAATTACCCTAAAGGCTGCGGCACTCTATGGTGAGCTTGGAAATGGAATCGGCATGGCTGACGCTTACGGCAATCTTGGCATCATCTATAAGATCAAAGGAGACCTTGAGCATGCTCAAGTCATGCAGGAGAAGGCGCTAGTTATCAATAAGGAGCTAGGCCGCAAAGGCGCTGTGGCTCACGGGCTGAGTGCCATGGGAAACATATACAAGGCCCTAGGAAATCTTGAACGTGCCGAAGCGATGTACATGCAGGCCATTGCAATCGATGAGGAGCTGGGCAGAAAGGCTAGCACAGCAATCCACTACGGTAATCTTGCGACCATTTACATGGGTACAGGCGATCTCGTGAACGCTTATATTGGCGAAGGTGATCTCGATAAGGCTGAAATGCTGTTGCAAAAAGCGCGGAATATTAACGAAGAGCTCAACCAAATGGATCCCCTGGAGAACAACTACGTTAACCTTGAAATTGTGTATAGGGAGCGAGGAGACAGCGAGCGGGCCACTGAAATGCATGCAAAGGCATCGGCCATAAGAAACGCTCTCCGTCCAGCACAAGTAGGTGATGGGCGGGTCTGAACGCGTACATGTTCTGACTTTGTTTTATACCTACGCTTTTTGGCCGATAACTAGACTTGCCGTGACTGACCGCTTTGGGTGGCGGATTCAGCCGTTCACCCTTCACCCCGCCATCCGCACAAACCGCGTCAACCGAATCTCCACCGTCAGCCTAAGCGATTCCAGCGCCATGGCCCGCGTACGTCCTTCGGCACCGGCTTTGAAGAAATGCGGTGTCATCAGCAGCAGGTCGGCGATGCGTTCCGGGTTGGCGATTTCCAGTTCGTAACACAGCGTCTCGCTGTCCAGTGGTGCGAAATCGTTGGGCGTTTGCACGCCCTCGCTACGCTCGGCCTTCAGCGTCGGGTAGATGATCTCGCGCAGTTCGCGCAGGTGGTCCGGGCCGGCGTCGACCTGCAGCAGTTGGCCGCCCGGTTTGAGCACGCGGGCGAATTCCGGATAGACGGGGAAGCCGAACAGGCACAACACGCGGTCGAGCGTGCCGGTCAGCACGGGCAGCTTGGCGTTGCTGCCAACGACCCAGTTGGCCTGCTTTCCCTTGTCCTGCTTCGCTGCAGATTGAACGGCCCACTTGGAGATATCAAGCCCGAGCAGTGACAGTGATTGATCGGCGATTGCGGCTGCGGCCGCGAGTTGGCGCAGGTAGTAGCCCTCGCCGCAACCGGCATCGAGGCAGGCGAGCACGCCACCTGCGGGCGCATCGGCCAGCACGACGCGGGCGACGGCGGCGGCAATCGGCTGGTAGCTGCTGGCGTCGAGGTGGCGCCGGCGGGCGGCGACCATCTCCTTGCTGTCGCCGGGGTCGCGCGATCGTTTCTGCTGCACCGGCAGCAGGTTGGTGTAGCCCTCGCTGGCAATGTCGAAACTGTGTCCGGCGGCGCAGCGCCAGGTAGCGCCCCTGCGCCGTAGCGGCGCGCTGTCGAGCGGGCAGGCGAGGGCGTCGAACGGGGTAATGGTCATTGACTCTGGCTGCTGCGGCTGCGTGCGGTGTGAGTAATTCTCCGCAGCATCAGCGGCCGAGCGTGTGTTCGACCAGATCGACCCAGTAGCGCACGCCCAGCCCGATGATCTCGTCGTTGAAATCGTAGTGCGGGTTGTGCAGGGTGCAGCCGCCGGTACCGGGGCCGTTGCCGAGCCAGACGTAGCAGCCGGGTTTTTCCTTCAGCATGTAGGCGAAGTCCTCGGCGCCCATCGACGGCAGTTCGTCCTTGCGCACCTTGTCGTCGCCGAGCAGGGCGGCAGCGACCTCGCGGCAGATGCCGGTTTCGGCGGCGCTGTTCACCGTCGGCGGGTAGCGGTGGTCGAAAACGACGCCGATCTGCGCACCGTTGGCCGAGGCCACGCCCGAGCACAGGCGCTCGATGGCGCGCTCGACCAGCTCCTGCACTTCCGGTTTGAAGGTGCGGATGGTGCCGCGTAGCACGGCGTCCTCGGGGATGATGTTCCAGGCGCTGCCGGAGTGAAACTGAGTGACGCTGACCACCGCAGCATCGCAAGGGTGCAGGTTGCGCGACACCACGGTCTGCAGCGCCTGCACCAGCTGGCTGGCGGCGACGATGGTGTCCACGCCCTGGTGCGGCATGGCGGCGTGGCAGCCATGGCCGCGCACGGTGATCTCGAAGGCGCAGGTGCCGGCCATGACCGGGCCGGGCATCACCGCCATTTCGCCAACAGGAATGCCGGGCCAGTTGTGCAGGCCATAGACGGCATCGACCGGGAATTGCCGGAACAGACCCTCTTCGATCATCACTGCCGCACCGCCTTCCGATTCCTCGGCCGGCTGGAAAATGAGCACCACGGTGCCATCGAAATTGCGGTGTTGTGCCAGATGGCGCGCGGCGCCGAGCAGCATCGTGGTGTGCCCGTCGTGGCCGCAGGCGTGCATGCAACCTTCGTGTTTCGAGCGATGCGGGAAATCGTTCATTTCCTTGAGCGGTAGCGCATCCATGTCAGCCCTGAGGCCGATCATGCGGGCCGATGAACCGGCGCGGATCACGCCGACCACGCCGGTTTTAGCCAGCCCCCGGTGCACTTCGACGCCATACCTGGTCAGCTCGGCGGCTACCAGATCGGCGGTGCGCGTCTCGTTGAAGGCGAGCTCGGGGTGGGCGTGGATATCGCGGCGGATGGTGGCGAGATCCGCCAGGAATGTGGGGTCAAACGACAAATCAGGTACGGGCATGGGAACGTCCAGCGATGAAACGGACTCTACAGTGTAGATCACTCTTTCTTGTCCGCGAAACCCCGCATCCGCTATGCTTCCGACCATGCGCCTCGTCCTTATCAGCGGTCTCTCCGGTTCCGGCAAATCCATTGCCCTCAAGATTCTTGAAGACAGTGGCTATTACTGCGTCGACAACCTGCCTTCTCAGTTGCTGCAGCCATTGGTGGGGCAGCTCGACCAGCAGGGCTACGACAAGGTGGCGGTCGCCATCGACATCCGTGGCGGCGACTCGATAGCGACGCTGCCGCAGCAGCTGGATTCGCTGCGGGCGCAGGATCTGGAGCTGAAATTCCTCTTTCTCGATGCCAAGAGTGAAATTCTCATCAAGCGCTTTTCCGAAACCCGGCGGGCTCACCCGCTGGCACGCGACGGCCGTTCGCTGTCCGAAGCCATTGCCGAAGAGCGGGAGCGGCTTGAAAGCCTGGCGGGTCTTGGCCACCACATCGACACCAGCGACATTTCGGCGGCAACCCTGCGTGAGTGGGTGCGCCAGTTCATCGAGGCCGAGCCGGGGCAGGGGCTGACGCTGATGTTCCAGTCTTTCGGTTTCAAGCACGGGGTACCGCTCGATGCCGATTTCGTCTTCGATGTGCGCTGCCTGCCCAATCCCTATTACGACCCGGTGCTGCGCCCGCTCACCGGCCTTGATGAAGCTGTTGCCGACTTCCTCGACAACCAGCCCGATGTGCACCGGATGCGCGAGGACATTCACCGTTTCGTTTCCGGCTGGTTGCCGGCCTTCATCCGCGACAGCCGCAGTTATCTGACGGTGGCTGTTGGCTGCACGGGTGGCCAGCATCGCTCGGTGTTCATTTCCGAATGGCTGGCGCGTGAATTTTCTGGCCGGGCACGGGTGCTGGTAAGACATCGGGAGTTGTCGTGAGAAGAATTCACCACGAAGGCCACGAAGATCACGAAGAAAATCGCAAAGCCTCTCTTGGTGATCTTCGTGCGCTTCGTGGTTGATGCTTCATGAAGAATAACTGGCGTTCCCTCATGCGCCCCGGTGACTGGGCCGTCGTTGGTGTTTCTGCGCTGGCCGTGGCTGTTTCCTTTCCGCTTGTCTGGCAGGGCGGTGCCGCTGAAAAGGCGGTGGTCAAGCGCGATGGTCAGGTGGTGGCCGAGCTCGATCTGGCACGCAAGCGGACGCTGGAAGTTGCCGGCGCCATCGGCACGACGGTGATTTCCGTCGAACCGGGGCGTGCGCGTGTTGCCGCCGACCCCGGCCCGCGCCAGTATTGCGTCCGCCAGGGATGGTTGCGGCGCCCTGGCGAAATCGCCATCTGTGCCCCCAATCATGTCAGCCTGCAAATCACGGGCCGCAGGAGCAGTTTTGATTCCATCACCTACTGATCAGGTCACGCCGGCCAATCGTGCCGCCGCTGCCAGCATCGTCTTGCAGACGACGCCGGAAGACCATCGCGTCGCCCAGCTGGCGGCGGCAGCGATCGGTCTGGCGCTGCTCGATGCCGCCATCCCGCTGCCCTTGCCGGGGGTCAAGCCGGGGCTGGCCAACATTGTCACGTTGCTCGTGCTCTACCGCTACGGATTGGGTACGGCAGCCTGGGTCACCGGTCTGCGCGTGTTTGCCGGTGGCCTGCTGCTCGGACATTTTCTGGCACCGGGATTTTTCCTCAGTCTGGCGGGTGCCCTTTGCAGCCTGCTTGTGCTGGCGGCTGCATGGCGTTTGCCGCAGCGCTGGTTCGGCCCCGTGACCCTGTCGGTGCTGGCCGCCTTTGCCCATATCGGCGGCCAGCTGCTGCTGGCGCGTATCTGGCTGATCCCGCATGATGGGGTTTTCCTGCTGGCCCCGGTGTTCCTGGCGGCGGCCCTGTTCTTCGGAATCATCAACGGCCTGATCGTAGCCCGCTTGCGTGGCGAAGCGGATGCGGATGCACAAAACACACCCAACCCGGTGGAGCTGAAAAATGCCTGATACCCAGAAGACCGTTTGCCTTGCTTTCACCGGCGCTTCCGGCATGCCCTACGGCGTTCGCCTGCTCGAATGCCTGCTCGAAGCCGGGTGTCACGTGCAGTTGATCTACTCGCAGGTGGCCCAGGTGGTGGCCCGGCAGGAGATGGATCTGGAGTTGCCGGCACGGGCCAGGGAAGCAGCCGAGCATTTCCGCAAGGTCTACGCAGCGGCTTTGGAAAAAGGCGGCGGCACGCTGGAAGCCTACGGCCGCGAGGAGTGGTTTGCGCCGGTGGCCAGCGGCTCCAACCCCCCGGATGCGATGGTCGTTTGCCCGTGCACCATGGGGACACTGGCGGCCATAGCCCAGGGGCTTGCCGACAACCTCATCACCCGCGCCGCTGATGTCGCAATGAAAGAACGCCGGACCTTGATCCTGGTGCCGCGTGAAACGCCGTTCTCGGCCATCCACCTCGAAAACATGCTGCGCCTGGCACATGCCGGCGCAGTCATCCTGCCGCCCAATCCCGGCTTTTATCACCGCCCGCAGAGCGTGGGCGAAATGGTCGATTTTGTTGTTGCGCGCATTCTCGATCACCTCCGCGTGCCGCACGCGTTGATTCAGCGCTGGGGAGCCGTGGCCGAATGAGCTTGCTCGACTATTTCAAACCTGTCCGTGTCGTGCAGCCGGAAGAGCTCGACATCCCGCTGTTCCCGCTGAAATCGGTGCTCTTCCCCGGCGGTAGCCTGGCGCTGAAAGTGTTCGAGAAACGCTACCTCGACATGAGCGCCGACTGCCTGAAAAACGAGCTGCCCTTCGGCATTTGCCTGATTCTCAAGGGCGAGGAAGTCGGCGCGCCGGCGACGCCGTATTCGGTCGGCACCCTGGCGCATGTGACGAGCTGGGATATGGAGCAACTCGGCATCCTGCAACTGGGTGTGCGCGGTGGTCGGCGTTTTCGCATACTCGAAACGCGAATCGAGGCCGATGGCCTGCTGCGTGCTCGCGTTCGCCTGCTGGAAGAACCGGCGCCGGTCGCCGTGCCGGTGGCTCAGGAGGGCTTGCTGCCGATCCTGCAGAAAGTTGCCGACGATCTCGGGCCCGAAAAAATGCCCCTGCCGCACGCCTGGGGCGATGCCACCTGGGTCGGCTACCGGCTCACCGAAGTGATGCCGGTACAGTTGCTGGCCAAGCAGAAACTGCTGGAGCTGGACGACGCGGTTTCGCGTCTTGAAATTCTCTTCAAGTATCTGGCACAACGGGGGCTGGTGAAGTAGTTCGGCGGAAGCTGGCGCCACACGCACCTTGGTGCTGAGTGCTGACCTGTTGCACCCGGCTTCAGATTTCTGGCTACGGCCCTTCTGCTTTCGATATCAGTTCATGCCGTGTGGCGTAGCGAATCAGATCGGCGTTGTTGTCGATGGCCAGTTTTTCCATCAGTCGCATCTTGTAGGTGCTGACCGTCTTCGGGCTCAGGTGCAGTTGGTCGGCGATCTTGCCCAGTGGCGACCCCGTGGCGATCAGCTTGAGAATCTGCAGCTCGCGCTCCGACAGCGATTCGTGGGGCAACTGCCCTTCACTGGTGGCGACGACAACCATGGCTTCAAGCAGCGACGGGTCCACGAAGCGGCCACCGGCTGCGATCTTGTGGATGGCGGCCAACAACACTTCCGGCTCGCTACCCTTGGTGACGTAGCCGGCAGCCCCGGCTTTCAGTGCGCGGGCAACAATCTGCCCTTCGTTGTGCATCGACAGGATGAGGACAGGCAGGGCCGGGTGTTCCCGACGCAGGCGCTGGATCAATTCGATACCGCTGATGCCCGGCATCGTCATGTCGAGCAGTAGCAGATCGCAAGGCACCTGATTCAATTGCGCCAGCGCCGACTGGCCGTCTGTCGCTTCGCCCGTAACCTGCATGTTGGCACTCGTGGCGATGATCTGTTTGAGACCGCCGCGCACCATGGCGTGGTCGTCGGCAATGACAATACGAATCATGAGGCGGCTCCGTGTGCTGTCGGGAAGGAAATGCCGCCATGGAATGAGGGCCTTCTGGTCATGAGTGTTTCCTCGGGAGCGGTAGTGAAATGGTCACTGTGGTTCCCTTGTTCGGGCTGCTTTCGATGACCAGTTTGCCGCCGACGGTCAGTATCCGCTCGCGCATGCCGAACAGGCCGAATCCCTTTTTATCTGCGGCCGCCGCAATGTCGAATCCGCACCCATTGTCGCGGACGAACACCTGCAGCATGCGGTGGTCACGGTGCAGGGTAATGCTGACCCGGCTGGCTCGCGCGTGCCGGGCGATATTTGTCAGCGATTCCTGAACGACGCGGAAGACTGCAGTCGACAGCAGGTCATCGAGGTTGATCTCAACTCCGTCGCTGCTGTTGCATTCGACCGAGCATGGAATTTCCCAGCGTGCCGAGAAATCGTCGGCCAGCCACTCAATGGCTGCAACGAGGCCGAGGTCGAGTGCCGACGGGCGCAGGTTGCTGGCAACGTGGCGGACGACGTCAATCGTCTTGTCGACCAGTTGCCGCATGCGGTCGAACTGTTCATGCAGCTTCGGATCGTCGCCAAAGCCCATGCGTAGCAGGGAAATATCCATCTTCAGCGCAGTCAGCAGCTGGCCAAGTTCATCGTGGATTTCGCGGGCGATATGCTTGCGATCCTCTTCGAGCAGCAGCGTCTGATGTGCCGACAGGGCGCGTAGTTTCAGTCGTGAGGTGTTGAGCGCACGCTCCGCCTCCTTGCGTTCGCTGATGTCGTAGATGGCGGCGACAAAGTTTGTTATTTCGCCGTTTTCGTCGCGGAGAGCGGCAGTGGAAATGTCCACCCACAGTAGGTTGTTGTCAGCTTGCAGATAGCGTTTTTCGAAACGATAGTGGTCGCGGGTTCCGGCACGAATCTCGTCGAGGTACTGCTGTTCCCTGACAAGGTCGCGAGGATGTGTGAAGTCGGCAAAATTCATCTCCACCAGCGCTTCGGACTCGTAGCCAAGCATGCTGCGGAAAGCCTCGTTGAAATAACCGACTCTGCCAAATGCATCCGTGGCGGCAATGCCGATGCTGGCGTTGTCGAAGATGGCGCGGAAACGGGCCTCACTTTCGCGCAGCGACTGTTCGGCGCGTTTCTGGCGGTCGATGTCGAGCATCTGCCCGATCGAATAGGCCAGCTTGTCGTTTTTGTCGAGCACTGCCGAGGCGACCATGATGGCCCAGACGTTGCTGCCATCCTTGCGTACATAGCGCTTCTCCATGCGGATCGTTTCTGTCGCGCCGGCCAGCATGCCCCGTCGCAGGCGATTGTTGAGGGCCAGATCGTCCGGGTGGGTGATATCCATGTAGGTCATCGTCAGCAACTCTGCTTCTGAGTAGCCGATGAATTCGGTCATCGCACGATTGACCTTGGTGTAGCGCCCGTCGTTGTCTGCAATGGCCATGCCGACCGGCGCCGAGTCGAAGGCTTGCTCGAAGAAGTCGCGGGCGATGCGCAATTCCTCCTGGGTCCGCTGCATCGCCGTGACATCTTCGTTCACCACAACAGCGCCGAGAAGCCTGCCGCGCTGGTCGCGCATGGGTACCGCCGAGTTGAGGATGGTCTTGTGTGTGCCGTCGAAACATTCGATCTCGATCAGTTCGCGAAGTGAGGTTTCGCCCTTGCTGATGGCCCGGGCCATGGCCCAGTCCGCTGCGGCAATCGGCTGACCGCTCTCTACCCACCAGCCCTTGTAGTTGCCGTATTGCTCCGGGGCTACATAGCGTTTGCCGGTCCATATGCTTTCTGCTGCCGGGTTGTTGCGAATGATGAGCCCCTGTGAGTCAGTGACCCAGACACCGACCGGGAGTGCTTCAAGCATCGTAGCCAGCAACATCTCGTTGTGCTGCAAGGCAGCTTCGGCCTGCTTCTGGGCGGTCACTTCGACGACAAAGCAGCCCATCGAATCGACCTTGCCGTCGGCGTCGTAAATCGGGAAAAACGACGCCCGCCAGTAGCCGAAACCGTCCATCTGTGACGGATCCTTGCCCTTGAACTCGACATCGCGGAAGGTGCGGCCGCTGCTGAATACTTCGTGGTGGATCGGGGCCAGCTGGCGCAGCAGGGTCGGATGAATCTCCTGCACCGTCTTGCCGGTGTAGTCGTCCTGGGCGTTGCCGTTGATCCGGGAAAGCTCAGGGTTGATCAGGCGGTAGCGCATGTTCCGGTCGAGGGTGGACATGCCGGCCGGGACCGCATCGAAAAAGGCTTTGAACAACGCCTCCCGGCTGACGATGTCGGCTTTCAACGCCAACTCGCGGCGGTGTGCACGCAGTATGAGTACGGCGCCGCCGGCCAGCGCCAGCGTCAGCAGGAGGGTCAAGGCGGCATACCCGGCCAATTCCTGGCGCAGGTCCCTGGTAATGTCGGCACGGGCGATGCCGACGGTGACCGCCAGCGGCAGATCGTCGAGCTTGCGGTAGGCAAAGAAGCGTTGCACCTTGTCGGCCGAAATCTCGCCTTCGAAGGTGCCGACAGGCGCCCGTGCGACTGCGTCCCGCAGGCCGCGATGCTCAAGACTCTGGCCGAAGGTCTGCAGATGATCCGGCTGGCGGGCAATGGTCCGGTAGCTCGGCAGATGGTGAACGCCGAGCGATCCGCTGTCTCCGATCCTTAACTTGTCGAAGTCTTCGGCGATGAGGTCGGCGTTGAGGCTGGCATTGAGGATGCCGAGAAGCTCGCCCCGGTCGTCACGCAAGGCGCGGCTGACTGTGAAGATGCGCTGGCCGGAGGCCGGGCCGACAATCGGTTTTTCAATGAACAGGCTGTCGTCGTCCGTCGCGCTGTGATGGACAAAAAAATCGCTACTGGTGTAATGCCGGCCGACAGCGACCAGTGGGTTCGACTGGGCGAGGCTGATGCCGTCAGTGCCGATGAAGGCAACCGTAACGACGCCGTGCAGATTGGGTGTCAGGCTTTCCAGCATCCATGCGAGCGCTTCGGCATCCTTCCAGGCGCGCTTTGTCTTGATCTCATGGCGTACCAGTTTGAGCATCTGGTCGGTAACGTGCAGTGTGTGCTGGATTTGTTGTTCGACAGCACGCACCAGATTCTCAGCCTGGGCATTGGCATGTTCGATGCGCTCTGCGTGCAGGCGCCACAGGTCGAAGGCCAGCAGGCTCCAGACCAGCGCGATGACGATGCCGGTGCCGGCGATCAGCCGTGTCGAAAAACCGTGATGAAAGGCAAAGGGTGGCCGTGACGCAGCGGGGGGTGGGTCGGCGATGGCATCGTCGTTCTTTGCGGGGGTCGCCATTGTGTGCGCAGTTGAATTCGGCTTCGGCTTCCGGGGGGTAAGGCCGAAGCGGCACAGCGGCATTCGGCAGACCCTCATTCTGCATCAAGCGCCAATCTGCGGCTAGTGAGGATAGGTTGCGTAAGGAAAACCTTACACCGGCGTAGGTGTCGGCCTTCAAAGAATCCGGGATGCCTGACTGACAGCCGGGTCGATGGCGTGCACTGTGATGTTTCACAACTCCGTGATCCTTCCGCTATTTCCGGTAAAGCCCCGATGAACTGCTCGACTATCAAGCCGCCGCCGTCTCGTGCCCTGAACGGCACTGATGCGGCTGTGTGCGGGTCGGTACTTCCGGGTGATTTGGCGACGGTCAACTACGCCTCATTGTTCTCGGAAGAGGTGCAGCAAAACCTCGGTAGCGAACTGCGGACGCTGATTCATGCAGTGATGCAAAGCGGTGATGCCGTACTGATTACGTCGGCATCAGGCGTGATCGAATTCGTCAACCCGGCCTTCGAGCGAGATAGTGGCTACACCGCCAGCGAAGCGGTCGGGTGTCAGCCCAGTCTGGTCAGTTCCGGTCAGCATCCTGCCGAATTCTTTGCCCGCCTGTGGAAGACGATTCGTGCCGGTGAGGTATTTCGCGGGGTCTTTACCAACCGTCGCAAGAGCGGCGAGATCTACTACGACGACAAGACGATTACGCCGTTGCGCGACGCCTCCGGGGTAATCACGCACTTCGTTTCGACGGGGCGCGATGTGACCGAACGGGTGCGCTCCGACTCTCGGCTCGAATACCTGACAAACTACGATTCGCTGACCACGCTGCCCAATCGCAGCGCTCTGATGGAGCGCTTGTCGCGGGCGGTACAGCGCTGTCGAAATGAGCGCTCCGGGGTCACCTTGCTGCATATCGACCTCGATCGCTTCAAGAATATCAATGACACCCTCGGCCACGGTGCCGGGGACCGTCTGCTGAAACTGGTCGGCGAGCGCCTGAGTGCCAATGTGCCGGATCCGGAGGCGGTGGCTCGTCTCGGTGGGGATGAATTTGCGGTGATCTTCGAGAGTGGTGTGGCGCGCGGTGAAAGCGAGGGGTTTGCGCAAGAGCTTGTTGCGGCCTTTAGCCAGCCGTTCGAGTTCGATGGCCGCAAGCTCTACGTCAACGTCAGTGTCGGTATCGCTGCCTACCCCAACGATTGCGACGATGTCGAGTCGTTGATCAGGCATGCGGAAATCGCCATGTTTCACGCCAAGCTTTCCGGTCGGGCGACCTGGGTTAATTTCAGCTCGGTGATGGAAGGCGACATGCTCGACAACCTGTCGATGGAAAGCTCCCTCCATGGCGCGCTGGACAACGATGAGTTCGAGGTGGTCTATCAGCCGGTCATGGACCCCGCCAGTCGGCGAACGGTTGCCGTTGAAGCCTTGTTGCGCTGGCATTCGCCGCAACACGGCAACGTGCCGCCGTCGCGTTTCATCCCGATGCTTGAGGCGACCGGGATGATCGTCGAAGTTGGCCGCTGGGTGTTACAGACGGCATGTGCGCAGATCCAGGCAGCCGAACAGCTCGGCCGCGCCGGTGTGGTCCTTGCCGTCAATCTCTCCGGTCGTCAGTTTCGCGATGCGCGCCTGGTGGACGATGTGCGCAAGATTCTGGGCACCACCGGACTACCGGCCAGCCAACTGGAGCTGGAGATCACCGAAAGCATCCTCATCGAAAATTCGGCAGCAGCGGTGAAAACGCTGGATGCATTGAAGGCGCTGGGTGTGCGCCTGGCGATCGATGACTTCGGCACCGGTTACTCGTCACTCAGCTATCTGCGGCGGTTTCCGATCGATACATTGAAAATCGACCGCTCTTTTGTGATTGAGCTGGAGAGCAGCCCCGATGCGGTGGTGATCGTCAAGGCCATCGTCAACCTGGCGCACAGCCTCGGCCTCGAAGTCGTCGGTGAGGGCGTCGAGACGGCGGGTCAGCTCGCCTTTCTGGCTGAGATGGGGTGCCGCAAGGTCCAGGGCTACTGGTTCAGTCCGCCCCTCGTTCTGCAGCAATTGCTGTCGGTCTGCGCCCAGGATGAGCAGGCGCAGACGGCCTGTATCTCCGGAGTGTATGCATGAGTGTATGCATCGTGTTGGGCGACGATAAGCGGCTGCTTGCCTCAGTTAGCGGCAACTTCGATTTCGACGCATCGCGGCAGTTGCTGCTGGGGGTCAAGGCGCAGTGGAAAGCCGGTGCGCAGACTGTCGAAGTGCAGTTGCGCAATGTTACCCAGGCGAGTTCCTGTGCCATTGGCACGATGATGCTGCTCTCGGAAATGGCGGGCTGTGCCTTTCATGTCAGCCTGGAGAATTGTGCCGGTGAAGTCTGTGCGCTTTTCGATTCCGGCCTGCTCGATCGCTATTTTCCGAGTGAGGCGCTGGATGGCTGCCGTGGCTGCCTGGCCAACAGTCAGCCAACCTGTGCCGAGCCGCTGACGATCGGTGTGCCGATTGCGCTGGCTTCGTGATGATTTTCGGTTGTTGAACTTACAGACTGTGACGCGCCCCCCGGTGCGTGACGTTTTATCTAGCGGAGAAATGAAATGCTTGGAAAACTTACGGTTGCGAAGCGCCTGATATTCGGTTTTGGCGTCTTCATCGTCCTGCTGGCGGTCGCCGTATCTCTAGGTCTGGCACGTCTGGATACGCTGAACGACATGACTGAGCGCATCGTCACCAAGGACTGGAAAAAAACAGTGCTGGCCAATGACGCCATCGACATGATGAATGCCAACGCACGTGAAACCTTCCTGCTGTTTCATACGCAGGATCGCGCTCCGGTCCTGGCGCGCATCGAGAAGCACAAGCAGTCGATCACCGAGCGGCTGGATGCACTCGACAAGCTGCTCTACAAGCCCGAAGGAAAGGCCTTGCTGGCAGATATCCGCGAGCGGCGCAAAGTCTATGTCGGCGCCTTTACCCGCGTTCCCGGCTTGCTTGAATCCGGCAAGGAAGCAGAGGCATCAAACTTGATGGGCGCCGAGGTGGTGCCAGCCTTGAATGCCCTGCTGGGAGCCGTGGACAAGCTGGTTCAGTTCCAGGGAAAGATTCTTGATGAAAGTGCTGCCGAGGCCCATGCGGTCTACGAGACAGCTCGCGCACAGATGCTGATGGGGCTGCTGATTGCCGTGTTTGTCGGCCTTGGTCTGGCCAGCTGGGTGATCAAATCGGTGACTGGGCCATTGGGGGGCGAACCGGACGATGTTGCCGAGGTGGCGAGGGCAATCGCCGGTGGGGATCTGACCTCGTCGTTGGCGGTTCGCTCAGGTGATAAAGACAGCCTCCTGGCGGCGATGGCGAACATGCAGCAGAGCCTGCGCAAGATGATCGCGGATTTGCAGCAGAATGCCGAAGGCGTTGCTTCAGCATCGCAGCAGCTGGCAACAGCATCGACGCAGGTGGCGATTGCCACTTCGTCCCAGTCTGAGGCTTCGGCCTCGATGGCGGCAGCGGTTGAGCAGATGACGGTGAGTGTCAATCATGTTTCCGAGCGCGCGCACGAGACGCACGGCATTGCCTCTGAGACCGGAGCGCTGTCGCGTCAGGGCAATCAAGTGATCGAGGAGACCGTGTCGCAGATGCAGACGGTGGCGCAGATCGTCGATGATGCAGCGGAAACAATTCGCCAGATGGGCGAGAAGTCGCAGCAGATTTCGAGCATCGTTCAGGTGATCAAGGATGTTGCCGACCAGACCAACCTGCTGGCGCTGAATGCCGCTATTGAAGCGGCGCGTGCCGGTGAGCAAGGCCGTGGTTTTGCCGTGGTGGCCGACGAGGTGCGCAAGCTGGCCGAGCGTACGGCCAAGGCAACGACCGAGATCAGCGCGATGATTGATGCCGTGCAATCAAGCGCCTCCGAAGCTGTGGATACCATGCAGAACGCCGTGGCACAGGTTTCGTCCGGTGTCGACAAGGCGCAGCAGGCGAGTGCGTCGATGACCGAGATCAGCTCGGGTGCCGAAAACGCAGTGATGATGGTGAACGAAATTTCCAGTGCGCTACGCGAGCAGAGCGTGGCCAGCAACGATATCGCCGCCAACGTTGAGAAAATTGCCCAGATGTCGGAAGAAAACGGAGCTGCCACGCGTGAAGTTGCGGATACCGCTTCGGCGCTGGAAACCCTGGCAGCGGCAACGCGTGCGGCAGTTGCCGGTTATCGCTTGGCTTGAGGCAGGGCCAGCAGTAACTTGCGGATCGGGGTCGGCAGCGCAGCCGTGTGCAGTTGATCCCGATTCAGCCACTCCACCTGGTTGCCCTCGGCTGCGTGCAACACTGTGCCGACAGTGCAGCGGATCGGCCGCAACGTCAGCCGGAAATGGGTGAAGGTATGCTTCAGCGGCGGCAGTTCTTCGCTGCTGCCGGGGCATAAGCCAAAGCGGGCGGCAAGCGCTGCTGGTGTTCCCTCCGGCAGCGCCAGCAGCCCGCCCCAGATGCCCGTTTCCGGGCGTCTTTCGAGCAGGATGCGTTGGCCATCGGTAAACACGGTAACGATGCTCTCACGCGCCGGCAGCGGCTTGGCCGGCTTTGCTGTCGGCAGCTCGGCCTGGCGGCCGTCACGCTCGGCGACGCAGAGTCCGCGCATCGGGCAAGTGCTGCAGGCCGGCCGGTTGCGTGTGCACAGCGTGGCGCCGAGATCCATGATTCCCTGGGTATAGCTTTCGATGTCGCCTGTCGGCAGCAGCGACTCTGCCAGTGTCCATAGTTGCCGTTCAACGACTGCCTGGCCGGGAAAGCCATCGATGCCGAAGACGCGGGTCAGCACACGCTTGACGTTGCCGTCGAGAATGGCACCGCGCTGCCCGAAGGCAAAGGCGGCGATGGCGGCAGCGGTCGACCGGCCGATGCCGGGGAGTTCGGCAATTTTCTCTGCTGATTCGGGAAAGCGACCCTCGTGCTCGGCGACGATGACCTGTGCACAACGATGCAGGTTGCGCGCACGTGCGTAATAGCCCAGCCCGGCCCAGTACTCGAGTACTTCTGGCTGTGCGGTGGCGGCAAGTGTGGCGATATCCGGAAAGCGTTCAAGAAAACGCAGATAGTAGGGCGTTGCGGTGCTGACCTGGGTTTGCTGCAGCATGATTTCGGAAAGCCAGATGCGGTAGGGGTCGCGCGTCTGTTGCCACGGGAGGTCGTGGCGGCCGTGATGGGTTTGCCAGGCAATCAGGCGTTCGGCGAAGGTTCTGGAATCATGCATGCGGAGGGTCGACAGGGGTATGCTGGAGCGGGGATAATCCCGCCCTTCCTGATGCTATCACGCCCCCTTGCCATGAGCGCCAATCCCGAACGCAGTCTTGATCACAGCCACCTGCCGTGCCCGTCCTGTGACGATGGCGCGGCGGCTGCACGGGAGGGAGAGGCCGTGCGTGATTTCGACTGCCGGAATTTTCGTGCCGCCCTCGGCAGTTTTGCCACCGGCATCGCCGTTGTGACGGCCTGCGCGCCCGATGGCAGTTTTGTCGGGCTGACCGTCAATTCATTCAACTCGGTGTCGCTGGAGCCGCCGCTGGTTTTGTGGAGCCTGGATCTTGGCTCCCCCAGCCTGGAAGCTTTCAGTTCCGCCAGCCACTACGCCGTGAACATTCTTGCGGCCGGCCAGAGCGATCTCTCGCAACGCTTCTCCACGCGTCTCGACGACAAATTCGGTGATCTGGCGGTATGTGTCGGCGTCGGTGGCGTGCCGCTGCTGCATGGTTGCTGTGCCTGGTTCGAGTGTGCCAACGAGGTGCAGTATCCGGGTGGCGACCACCGCATCTTTGTCGGCCGCGTCGAGCGCTTCAGCGGCGATCCGGAGCGGGCGCCCTTGGTCTATCATGGCGGCCGTTATCGCCGACTCGCCGGCGATCAAGGCGATGGAGGTTGAACGCCGGCCCGTCAGGGCTTAGAATGCCCCCTCGCGTCCTTCCGGGCGCGCCGAGCGGGCGTCGTATAATGGTAATACCCTAGCTTCCCAAGCTAGAGCCGTGGGTTCGATTCCCATCGCCCGCTCCACTCCCTCCTGCGCTTTCCCGCTTTCCCGTCCGCTTTTTCCTGTACTTCGCGTCAGTCTTCCGCAGGCGTTTCCGCGCTGCGATCAATGCTGATCAGCACCTTGTCGACCCGGTTCTTGTCCATGTCCATGACCTCGAAGCGCAGGCCGGTAGTGACAAAGTGGTCGGCAGGTGAGGGGATGCGGCCCAGCACATGCATGATGAAACCACCCAGGGTGTGGAAGTTTCGTTCGTCTTCACCGGGCAGGTCGTTGCTGATGTCGAGTTGCGATTTCAGACGTTCGATGCCGACGTCGCCATCGACCAGCCAGGAGCCATCGTCGCGCTGAATGATGTCGCGGTCTTCCGGCGCCTCGGGTACCACCAGCTCGCCGACGATCGACGCGAGCACGTCGGTAAGCGTGACCAGCCCTTGAACCTCTCCGTACTCGTCAACAATCAGTGCGAACTGCAGGCGGGCACGGCGGAAGCTTTCGAGCAACTGGGTCGTCGATACCGACTCCGGCACGTAAAGCGGCGGGTGAAGAACGGCCTGGATGTCGGTGATGTCGACCGGGTGGCCGGGCAGCGCCTTTTTCAGCAAGTCGCCTTTCTGAAGTACGCCGAGGATGTGTTCGAGCCCGTCGCGGCAGATCACCAGACGCGAGTATTCGCTGTCCATGATCTGCTGGCGGACGGCTTCCTCGCCGTCGTCGAAGTCGATGACACACATTTCGCGACGGGGCGTCATGATCGCGGCGATGCGTTGCTCGTCGAGACGCAGCACGTTGGAAACAATGGCCTGTTCGCTCTGGTGGAAGACGCCCGCCTCGGCGCCCTGTTCCATCAGAACCTTGATCTCGTCGTCAGTGACAGGCGGTTCTTCCTTGCGGCGGGCGCCGAACAGGCGCAGCACGACCGAGGACGAGGTAGAGAGAATGATCACCAGTGGATGGGTGAGGCTGGAAAGCAGCATCATCGGCCGCGCAATCAGCGCAGCGATGCCTTCGGGGGCGAGCAGTGCGAGCTGCTTGGGGACGAGTTCGCCGACGACAACGGAGAAATACGTGAGGCCGAGCACTGTGATGGTGAGTGCGATGCCGCGTGCGTAGGGTTCGATCAGGGGAATGGCGGTGAGCCATACGGTCAGTGGGTCGGCGAGGACGGCTTCACCGATGGCGCCGCTGAGAATGCCGACGCTGGTAATGCCGACCTGGATCGTGGACAGGAAATTGGAAGGTTCCTGATGAAGCTTGAGAGCGGCATCGGCGCCGATGCTGCCGTCTTCAGCCAGACTTTGCAGCCGGGATTTGCGGGAAGAAACCACCGCCATTTCTGACATGGCGAAGACCGCGTTGATGAGAATGAGGATGAGCAGAAGGACTATGTCCATGAAGCAAGCTGCCCATCACGTAATTCGTGCGCAGCTGTGGAGTCAATGAACGACCGATTCTAGCCGATTTGGTGCTCGGGAAATACACTTGCCCGCCACTTACCAGCCCCCCAGCGCTGGTGGTTGTTGTCCGAGCGTCAGCATTTCCTCTTCAATTTTCACGCGCAGAATCAGCAATCCTCGCAATGTTTCCCGGGCCTTGTCGTTCGCCCAGGTTTCGTGCGGCTGCTCGATGCAGGCATTGATTGCCGCATGGTCGGCGATGTCGACACCACACAAGGCTGCGTAATGCAGGATCTCGTGGTCGAGGCTGGCGAGCTCCTGTTCGTAGTTTTCGAAACCGCTCATTTCAGCCTCGCGATACGTCGTGCAGGGGAGTTGCCATCGGCGTCATACAGAAGCAGTTCATGGTGGGGGCGCGTGGTTGATGATGGCGGATTATCGCGGAAATCCAAACGGGAACGTGAAAATGAAAAGGCGCTCCGGGTGGAGCGCCTTTATCTGTCCTGCTGCCATCATTAGATCAGAACAGGTCGGCCTCCAGTGTCATCAATGACGCCGAGCCGGCACGGGCGAGGCGGATGGCCGTTGCCGTTTCCGGCAGCAGCCGGGCGAAGTAGAAGCGGGCGGTGGCCAGCTTGGCCTGGTAGAAGCTGTCGCCTGAATCCTGTTTGTCGAGCGCCAGTCTGGCCATGCGCGCCCAGAAATAGGCAAACACCAGATGGCCGGCAACCTTCATGTAGGGCACGGCAGCGGCACCAACTTCGTCCGGGTTCTGCATGCCCTTCATGCCAAGCTCCAGGGTCAGTTTCTGCAGCTTCTCGGCGAGGTCGGCCAGCGGGGCGATGAACTCGGCCATCTTGGCCTCGTCCTTGTTCTCGATGACGAAGGCTTCGATGCGGCGGCCGAATTTCTTCAGCTTTGCCCCCTGGTCAGCGAGCACCTTGCGCGCCAGCAGGTCGAGCGACTGGATGGTATTGGTGCCTTCGTAGATCTGGTTGATGCGCGCATCGCGGACATACTGCTCCATGCCCCATTCGCTGATGAAGCCGTGGCCGCCGAAAACCTGCATGCCGAGGTTGGTGCATTCGAAGGCGTTGTCGGTGAGGAAGGCCTTGATGATCGGGATCAGCAGCGCGACGACCTCGTCGGCTTCCTGGCGCACAGCGGCGTCGGGGTGGTTCAGCGAGCGGTCGAGTTCGAGCGCGACAAAGGCGGCGAAGGCGCGGCCCCCCTCGGCGTAGGCCTTCTGCGTCAGCAGCATGCGGCGTACGTCGGGGTGCACGATGATCGGGTCGGCAGCCTTGTCCTTGGCTTTTGCGCCGGTCAGCGCACGGCTTTGCAGGCGCTCCTTGGCGTAGGCCAGCGAGTTCTGGTAGGCCACTTCGGTCAGGCCCAGCCCCTGCATGCCGACGCCGAGGCGCGCCGCGTTCATCATCACGAACATCGCGTTCAGGCCCTTGTGCGGCTGGCCGAGCAGCCAGCCCTTGGCGCTGTCGAAGTTCATGACGCAGGTGGAATTGCCGTGGATGCCCATCTTGTGCTCGATCGAACCGCAGGCGACGCCGTTGCGCGGGCCGAGGGTGCCGCTGGCATCGGGCACGAACTTGGGCACGGCAAACAGGCTGATGCCCTTGGTCCCAGCCGGTGCATCGGGCAGGCGGGCGAGTACCAGATGGACGATGTTCTCGGCCATGTCGTGCTCGCCGGAGGAGATGAAGATCTTGGTTCCAGTGATGGCGTAGGCGCCGTCGGCAACCGGTTCCGCCTTGGTGCGCAGGATGCCGAGATCGGTGCCGCAGTGCGGCTCGGTCAGGCACATGGTGCCGGTCCATTCGCCGGAGACCAGCTTCGGCAGGTAGGTACGCTTCAGCGTGTCCGAGCCGTGGGCATGGATGCACTCGTAGGCGCCGTGCGACAGGCCGGGGTACATCGTCCACGACTGGTTGGACGAGTTCATCATTTCGTACAGTGCATTGTTCACCACCTGCGGCAGGCCCTGACCACCAAAGTCCGGGTCGCAAGTGAGCGCCGGCCAACCGGCTTCGCGGAACTGCGTGTAGGCCTCCTTGAAACCGCCCGGGGTCGTCACCTCGCCGTTGTTCCACTGGCAGCCTTCGCGGTCGCCGGACTGGTTGAGCGGGAAGATCACCTCGGCGCAGAACTTGCCGCCTTCTTCGAGGATCTGGTCGATCAGTTCGCGGTTGGTCTCGGCATGCGCCGGCATTTCGGCGAGGCGGTCCTCGACCTGCAGAAGTTCATGCAACACGAACTGCATGTCGCGCAACGGCGGTTGATACTGTCCCATTTGCTGTTTCCTTTATTGTCGTGTGGATGAAAGCGGACACTGGCAACCGGGTTTTGCCCCCAGCCTGCTCTGTCAGCGCACGCAGTAAAACGAACGTTTGAATAATTGTCATGGCTGCGTAGGTAGCGGGTCAAGTTGCGGTGCACCAAATTGCGTCCGGAAGTTGCGCTGCCGGCTTGAGTGGCGGGCTGCTTGCGGCGGAGCGGCACCGGGGCGCGTGCTAAAATCCAGCCTTTCCTCAAGCTGTCGCCCCATGAAACTGACGATCAACGGTGAAAGCCGTGAATTCGGTGAATTTCCCGCCCAGCCGACCGTGGCCGCGCTGCTCGACCAACTCGGGCTGACCGGCAAGCGGATCGCCGTCGAGCACAACGGCGAGATCGTGCCAAAGAGCCGCCACGCTGAAACGGCGGTTGGCGAAGGCGACAAATTCGAGATCGTCGTTGCCGTCGGTGGCGGCTAACAAAGAATTCGCAGGTTAAGGAGCACTCACCTCATGGATCAACTGACCATCGCCGGCAAGGCCTACGGCTCGCGCCTGCTCGTCGGCACCGGCAAGTACAAGGATTTCGCCGAAACGAAGGAAGCCATCGCTGCTTCCGGCGCCGAGATCGTCACGGTGGCCATCCGCCGTACCAACATCGGCCAGGACCCGAGCCAGCCGAACCTGCTCGACGCCATCCCGCCGTCGAAGTACACCATCCTGCCTAATACCGCCGGCTGCTACACCGCCGACGACGCGGTGCGCACGCTGCGCCTGGCGCGTGAACTGCTCGATGGCCACGCGCTGGTGAAACTCGAAGTGTTGGGCGATCCGACCAACCTGTTCCCGAACATGCCGGAAACGCTGAAGGCGGCGGAAACGCTGGTCAAAGAAGGTTTTCAGGTCATGGTCTACTGCGCCGACGATCCGATTCAGGCGAAGATGCTGGAGGAAATCGGCTGCGTCGCGATCATGCCGCTGGCCTCGCTGATCGGCTCCGGCATGGGCATCGTCAACCCGTGGAACCTGCGCCTGATCATCGACAACGCCAAGGTGCCGGTGCTCGTCGACGCCGGCGTCGGCACCGCGTCGGACGCGGCGATCGCGATGGAGCTGGGCTGCGACGGCGTGCTCATGAACACCGCCATTGCCCACGCGAAGAATCCGGTGCTGATGGCCTCGGCGATGAAGAAGGCGGTCGAAGCCGGCCGCGAGGCCTTCCTCGCCGGCCGCATGCCGCGCAAGTTCTATTCGGCTGATCCGTCGTCGCCAACCTCGGGGCTGATCGGTTCATGAGCGAAGAAAAGTTGGATAGGGAAGAAGGCGTCTACACCGCCGGTCGCGCCGGCCACATCCGCAGCTTCGTGCTGCGCCAGGGTCGCGTGTCGAACGCGCAGCAGCGCTACTACGAAGACATGATGCCGAAGATCGGCGTGCCTTACGTCAACGCGCCGGTTGACCTCGATGCGCTGTTCGGCAGGGTTGCCCCGAAGATCTTCGAGATCGGCTGCGGCATGGGTGAGACCTCGTTTGCCATCGCCGCCGCGCATCCCGAGAACGATTACCTCGGCCTCGAAGTGCACACGCCCGGAGTTGGCAGCCTGTGCAAGCTGGTCGCTGAAGGTGGCATTTCCAATCAACGTATTTGCCAGCACGATGCGGTCGAAGTGCTGCGCGACATGATCGGCGCCGAAACACTCTCCGGCGTGCACATCTTCTTTCCCGACCCGTGGCCCAAGGCGCGCCATCACAAGCGCCGGCTGATCCAGCCGCCGTTGGTGGCGACGCTGGTGTCGAAGCTCAAGCCGGGTGGCTACATCCATTGCGCGACAGACTGGGAAAACTACGCCGAGCAGATGCTGGAAGTGCTGACGGCAGAACCTTTGCTGCAGAACACTGCCGAAAGTTATGCGCCGCGCCCAGACTACCGCCCACTGACCAAGTTCGAGCAGCGCGGCATTCGCCTCGGTCACGGTGTTTGGGATCTGGTGTTCAGGAAGAAAAGCGTTTAACTACGGAAGACACGGAGAAGTGCAAAATCTTGCCTGCCTTTTCTGCCTCTCTCCGTGCTCACCGTGAATTCCGTGGTAAAGAATTTACTGCAATCGGAAGATCACCGGCAGGATCATCTCCCTGCCGGCCACGCCGGAAAGCCGGCCCATGGCGTAAGCCGCCTTGATCGCTGCATTGTCGAGAATAGTGTGGCCGCTGGAGGCGGCAACCAGAACATCGTTGATTGAGCCGTCTTCGCCAAGCGACAGGATCAAACGGACTTCACCTTCGAGCCCACGGGCAACGGCTTCTGCCGGGTAATAAAGGTGCTGGGCAATTTTCTGCTGGGCCGCCCGCACTTGGCGTTTATCCACTTTTTCCGGCTTCGGCTGAGCGCGGGGAGCGGGTTCCCTCTCCGGTGGCGGTTTCGCTTCCGGTGCCGGCGGTATTTCCTCGGCTTTGGACTCGTCGCGATCAAGCGTATTCTTTACCAGCGGCTCGGCAGGAGGTGTCTCCACTGGCGGTAGCCGCAAGCTTGCCTGCAGCACACGTACTGGGGCCGGCTTCAGCAGATCATTGAGCGCACCGCCCCAGAGCACCGCTGCATGCAGCAGCAGTGACGCGGTATAGGCGACCAGCAGGAAACGGGGCGGCATCGGCAGAAAGGATTCAGGTGCCAGCAGGCACCGCGAAGTCATGAGGTTTTTTCAGGCAGCGGGACATTTTCGCAGAAAGTCGGGCGCTAGTCGCCCCGGAGGCAATGGTGTGGGTAAATTGATACGCATGGTGATTGGTGTCTGGCTGTTGTTGTGCCTTGCGCTTCCAGCTGCCTGGGCGGCCTCGCCTGATCCGATCGAATTCGGCATCGCCGTTGACCGCGGCGACAAGCGGGCCGTCACCAAGTGGCTGGATGAAGGGATGCCGCCGGATTATGTTGCAGACCGTATCGGTACCGGACTGATGATTGCTGCCTGGAACGGTAATATCGAAATGATGGAACTGTTTGTCAGCCGTGGCGCCAATCCGCGACGTGCCAACAACAATGGCGAACAGGCGGTGCAACTGGCGGCCTGGAACGGCCATACGGCCGCAGTCCGCTGGCTGCTGGAACGTGGTGCCGTTCTTAACCGTGAAGACAAACACTGGAACGCCCTGCACTATGCCGTTTTCAACGGGCATACCGATCTTGCCAGCGAGTTGATCCAGCGCGGTGCCGATGTCAATGCGCGCTCACCGAACGGCGCGACGCCGCTGATGCTGGCGGCACGCGAAGGGCGTGAGGAAGTTGCCAAGGTGCTGCTTGAATCCGGCGCGGACACTACGGCCAGGAGCGATTGGGGCGATTCCGCGCTGACCTTTGCCATGCGTTACGACCACTACCGGCTCGGCAAGATGATCTCGACGCCGGAAGAGTTCGACATTGCGGTCAAGGCGCCCAAGGAAAGCTTTGGCGAAGCCAGTCGCTCGGCTGCTGCGCCGGCAAAGGTCGACGATATCCTGCGACAGATTCGCGAAGCCAACGCTGTCGGCGCTCCGACCACCGATCTGCGCAAGCAGCTGCACGGCGCTATCGCCGAGTTTCGCGGGCCGGTGAAGCCGCAGGCCATGTTGGGCGGGCGCATGATCAAGCCGACACCACCGCCACGGGCGCTGGTGATCACGGCCAAGCGAGCACAGCCTCAAGGTGGTGAGCGGGTCGAAATCGTCGCCGGTCAGGCAACGCCGGTTCCCGCTGGTGGTGTGCGCGTAACGCCGACACAGCCAGCCAGTAGCCCCAGTCGTATCGCCGACCTGGTTCGTCAGATCCGCGTTGCCGAAGCCCAGGGTCTGCCGACCGACCAACTGCGTCGTCAACTCGACGACGCAATGAAAAAGCTGAAATAACGAGGTCGTCGCCATGGGGTTTTTCGACAAGCTATTCGGCAGACAAGAGAGCAGCGCCGCCGATGCACGCTTGCAGGGAGCTGTCGACAAGGTCATCGCCGGTACCGACCCTCGCCTCAAGGCTATCAGCGGCGCGCGCGAGCGCCTGCTGCCAGCTGTCGAGCACGCCTTGGTCTACACGCAGGGCGCCGTTGAACGCCTGCCACCAAGTATTGAACTAACTGCGGAAAAATGGGCGCATGACGCGCTGCTGCGGGCCTTCTTCACGCGCCCGGCAACGATCACCGATACCGTTTCCGGCAGTCAGGACTTGCGGAATTTTCTGCAGACTGACGACGCACAGGCGGTGGGGACTCTCTATGGCGTATTGGCGGCAACACGTGTCGAGCGCACTGTTCTTGGCAGCGCCATGGAAGGCGAGATCCTGCGCCAGGGGGTCGCCCAGAAAACCGTCAGTTTCAATGATTTTCGTATTTCCGGCTTTGCGCGTACGGAGTCCGGGATTCGTAATGCCCTCGAGGATTTCGTGCTAGAGCAACTGGTCATGGCTGCCCTGCGTGATATTGCCAGCAACAAGCAGCGCAGCGACCAGCTCCGTGCCTACCGCCAATTGCTGCAGACGCGCTTGCGCTTGCTTGAGCAGGGTGGTTCCGGGCTGGATGCCATGCTAGCCAGCGCGCCGCACGAAAATGCCGACCCCGCGCATTTGCGCAGTCAGCTTGCCGCCAATGAAGCCGAGCTGAACGAGTTGAAGCCGGCGGGTGTCGGGCTAGCCAGCTACCTTGATCCGATCATCGAGGCTCTGCACAACGCTGAGGCCATCATTCAGCCCAAGCGTGTGTCACTCCGTCTGAACGCCATGAACATCATTGTGGGCCCCAATGTAGAGGATGCAGCCGAGATCGAACTGGCCGAGTTTTCCACGGCCAATCCCGAACGGCCGCGTCGTGTTGGCTTTCTTGTCCACATTCCGCGCGACAGCATCATCACGCGGACAGTGGATTTCGACGCGCTCCTGCGCGCTATATAGCAGCGTCCGCAGTATCCATGAACGCGGCAATGTCGACGCTGTCGATCTGTTCCGGCCGCAGGAAACGTTCTGCATATTGCCGATAGGCCCCCGAGCGCAGGAACAGATCGAACAGCTCGGGGTCGATGTGCCCTTCCTTCTTCATGAAGGACATGATCTTTACCGCTTCCGACAGTGTCTTGCCCTTTTTGTAGGGGCGATCAATCGCCGTCAGCGCCTCGAAGATGTCGGCAATGGCCATCATCCGCGCTAGCGGGCTCAGTGCTTCCCGGCCTAGCCGCCGTGGATAGCCGGTGCCGTCCATCTTTTCGTGATGGCCGGCAGCAATTTCAGGAACATCGCGCAGATGTTTGGGGAAGGGCAGTTGCGAAAGCATGATGAAGGTCTGCACGATATGCTCGTTGATCTTGTAGCGCTCCTCCTCAGACAGCGTGCCGCGCGCGACCGAGAGGTTGCAGAGCTCTCCCTTGTTGTAGAGCAGTTCCGGAACCGGCATGCGGAACCCCCACTTGTTGTCGGCGGGCATGGTGTCCTGCGGACGGCGTGGGAAGCGATGTTCCGGTTTGTCAGCAAGCAGCGTTTCCCTGGCCGGGAGTGCAATTTCTGGCGATGCGGCTTTGCGAGCCCGTTCTTCGTGTGACAGGCCGATGCGATCGTCAAGTGTGCGCATCCACGGGCGCGCGGCAATCTGCTGGAGGCGTGCCTGTTTCTCCGGCGCCATGAATTCTCCGCCCTCGTTGCAGGTGGCGATGAAGCTGTAGTCGTCGTCGAGCTGCCGCAGTGTCTCTGCCAGGGCGTCGCGTGCCGCCTGTGCCGGTGCACCTGCCGCGATCGATTGGAGGCAGTCGATCTCGGCGTCGCGCTTCAGCACTTCGAATCGCATACGCACTTCATGAATCCGGTCGTACAGGGTCTCCAGCTTGGTTGCCTTGTCGACGATGTACTCCGGGGTAGTGACCTTGCCGCAGTCATGCAGCCAAGCGGCAATGTGTACCGCTTCCCATGCCTCGTCGTCGAGCTGAAAATCGCGATAGGGGCCGCTGCTCTCGTCGCAGGCCGCACGTGCCAGCATTTTCGTCAGCTCCGGTACTCGGGCGCAATGGCCACCGGTGTAGGGGCTTTTGGCATCGATGGCCCCGGCAATGAGCTGGATGAAACCTTCGAACAGCCGCTTCTGTGCCCGAATCAATTCCTTCGTTTCGAGCGATACGGCGGCCGAACCGGAGAGTGCTTCGATAAATTTCAGGTGCGCGGCATCGGTCTCTCCATGCCGCAAAATCAGCAGTGCTCCGACCAGGTTGCGCTGGCGGTTGAGCAGTGGCACGGCAATGGCATGGGTGGCCGCGCTCGCCTGCATTGCCGGCATCAGCCGCAGCGCTTCGATATCGGCGGCGTCGAGTCTGCCGGCAGACGCCGAGCGTGTCTCCAGCGCCCGCCGCATCAGCGGCCCGGCCAACGCCGGATCAATCGGCGCGTCACTCGCCGCAAGCGCCTCACCGTTTGCCAGAAGCGCCGAGGCTGGGTGCAGCTTGTCGTCATCACTAAGGAACAGGAGCCCGGCATCGGCCTCAGCTGCGGAGAGTGTCTCGGTCAGCAGGCGTGGCAGCAGTCGGTCGAAATCGTTCTCCTCCGCAACGGCCATGCTGATCTCGATGAAGCGGCGAATCGTCCGTTTCATGCCGTCCATCGTCGTCGCCAGGTCGCTGACTTCCAGTACCGGTGAATTGACCTCGATCGGCTGCGAAAATTCGAAATGGCGAATCGCCTCGACCTCGCCGGCGAGCTTGCGTAATGGTTGTGAAATGAGGCGCGCCAGAACCCAGGTAACCGGCACCGAGAGCAGGATGACGAGCACCATTGCCAGCACAGATTGGTTTCTCAATCGAAGGGCTGCTGCCATCAATTCCTTGTCGGGAATTGCAGTAATCAGGAATAGCGGCTTCCGGACGCCTTCAAGTTCTATTGGGCGAATGGAAATGCGCCAGGTGTCATTGTCGACTTCCTGCAGCAGATCCCGGGCAGCGCCCTTGTCGAGCTTGCCGAGGAGTGGCGTTAGCCCGGCAAGTGCAGGGAAGCCCAATTCGTCGACCCGGGCGAGCGCCGGGTTACCCTGAGGTCCATCGGGCCAGACAACAGATTTCAGCGGGTCGTCGAAGGCGATGGTATGCCCGTCCTGATTGGCGAGCACGATGATTGTTCCCGGAGTGACCTTTTGCTGGGCCAGCGACTGGTCGAGCGTCTCCAGCCGGATATCGGCGCCGACGACGGCGTCACCACGCGGCGAACGATTGGCGATAGTGATGCCGACCTTCCGGCTGGAAAAAAACAGGTAGGGCGGCGTCTTGATCTGCCCCGGAGCCGCCATCGCCGCCTTGTACCAGTCCCGGCTGCGCGGGTCGTAGGAAGTCGCATACTCCGGATGTTCGTCACGACGCAATTCCTTGAGGGCCGCATCGAAAAAAATGTAATGACTCCGCGCCTTGCCCTTGCCATGTTCGATACTCTGGACGATGTAGGCCGTGCCGGCAGGGGCGCCAAAAGTCGCCCGCTCGGACTCCTGCCAGAGCCTTCGCAGCAGAAAAAAATCGCCATTCTTGTAGCCGACATAGAAGCCGCTGACCTCGTTGGCGTTGCTCAGCGCCTCGCGCATGAAAGCAATGTGCATCAGGCGTGCGTCCAGCGAGCTTGCCTGCGTAATGCCGTCAAGGCTCATCAGCCGGGTGGCCATTTCCGCCGGGCTGATGATGCCGGCGAATTCGCGTGCCGTTTCCCGGCCGATACGGTCGCTCAGCTCACCTGCGGTTGTTTCCAGGATGCCTCGGCTGATCGTATAGCCCAATCCACCGAGAACGCTGCCGACGATCAGGATCAGAATCAGGAACAGCGTTGAAATGTGAACGTGGAGCGGGAAGCGGAAGCGGAGTTTCATGGCGAGTGACCCCTGACAATCGGATGATCACATGTTACGCCGAACGCGATGACATTCGGGAGCTGGCATGCCGGGCTTCCGGCAATGACGATGTCAAAAAACCAGCGTTTGCCAGTCGGGGTCTAGGCTACGGGCGACAAAGGCGGTTGCGCCGGTTTGCCCGACGAATTCGGCAATCGTGGGCTCGCCCTCCCTGACATATTCATGCCAGGCCATGCTGCAGGCGAGAAAGCGCGCGCCGCCGTGGGCAGCATCCTGCATGAAGGCATAAAGGCTGCGGCCGCCGCGCTCCGAAGTGCTCATGGCTGCGGCCGCACCTTCGATGAGCAGACGGACCGAGCGGCCAGCAAAATGAACTTCCACCTCGGCGTCGAGTGCGCTGGCGGCGGCGGCGTAAACAAAAGGTGCTGCAGCAAGATCTGGTCGACCGAGATCGGTCGACCATAACAGGATGGCCAGCTTGCTCATGCGAAGGTGGCCTCCGGTTCCACCGACAGCACGTGGGCGCGGTAGGCGGCCGCATCGACCAGATGTGCGCAGCCGTTCTTCCCATCGCGGGCTGTTCCACGCACCAGCCACGACCGATGCGGGTCACGGTTGATGGCTGCCGGTTTTTCTTCAAGCGCTTCATTGACTTCAAGCAGCGTGAAGGCGACTGGCGAATGCACGGCAAGTACCGTCTTGGCGCTTTCAACGGTGCCGAGCCCCCGCCCGTAGTCGACCTCAGCTCCCTTTGGCTTGCCAGTAAAGGCAATGATTTCGCCGGCGAGGAAGGCGCCGAAACCCGTGATGCCGATCAGTACCTCATCGCCTTTCCGCTGCACCCACATGTCGTAGCGGGTGTCGTAGAGAAGGCCGTCGGGAACGCTGCCGTGGAAGGGTTGGTGAGCCATCTGTCTCAGTCAGGTTGGCGGAAGAGAGTAGGAGTCGAACCTACCAAGGACCGTCTGACGGCCCCTACCGGTTTTGAAGACCGGTCGCCCCACCGGGGAACGATCTCTTCCGTTGTTCTTTTCATTGCATCTGCCACTGTCGCGGCACGGCGGCGTCGCGCAGCATGTGCTCATCCTTTGCGCCACGCAGATCACGAACCCGGCGAGTGTAGCCGATGCGGTCGAAGAATTCGAGAATGTGGATGGCTACCTTGCGGCCGCCGCCGATGCGGTCGCGCAGGTCGGCGGCGCGCGCTGCGCCATTGGTTTCGCATAGTGTGGCGACGATGCCAGCCAGTTGCGCGATGGCGCTGTCGCTGAAGTAGTGATCGATCGCCACCGGGTAAAGTTGGCCGGTGCGCGCGACGCGCTTCATCAGCGCCCGAATCTTGTCTTCGGCCAGGCCGGTAGCGGTGGCAATGTCACGCACGCGTGGCGGCTGAAAAGGCTCGGCAGCAAGTAGCGGCGCCAGTGTCTTCCACAGCGCGGCGTCATCAGCGGAGAGTGTGACGCGATGCCCCGGCAGGTGCAGCCAGCTCGATGTCTGGGCGATGCTGCCAGCCCCCAGCGCCTCATCGACAAGGCGGTCGAAGGCGGCGCGCGCCAGCGTCGGCAGCGTCAGCCGGCGCAGGCGTTCGTGTTCGGCGCCGAGCATGTCGGGTGCGCGTTCGTGTTCGGCGGCAAGCGCTGCCAGCAGCCGATCGCCGAGGGCGGCCCAGCTCGTTGGCGCAAAGCCGAGGGTGCCGTCGCGGGTATTGATCCGTATCAGTTCGAGCGATGCAGCAAGCTGCCCGGCGGTCTCGTCGGTAAGGTTCCATCCCTGCGCGAAACGTTCAAGGAGGACGCCAGTCGGGTTGCTGTCGAGCATCTGCCGCAGCGTTGCAGCCCTGTCACCGCTGGCAGCCAGCCGCAGCATTTCGAGCCGTGCAGGTGCGCGCTTGTGTCGTGTCGGCGGAAAGATGTCGAGGACGCGGCCACCGCCGAGCGTGCGGCTGGCTGACGTGTCACGAACGATGAAATGGTCGCCGACGACGCAGCACAGCGGGCGGTCGAGAATGATTTCGGCAAGGGCTTCAGTGCCCGGTGCCAGGCTGTCGCCCTCAAGCAGCGCGACCCGGCCGGTGATGTCTTCGGCGCCAAGGTGCACGTGCACCGGCTGCCAGTGTTTGACAGCAGCATTCTCCTCGCGGGAGACGCGCAGCGTTGCCGAAAAGCGGTCGAGAGGCAGGTGCTGGTGAGTGTCGAGCGCCCACATGCCGCGGCGAATGGCATCGCGGGAAAAATCACCGGCGAGGTTGAGCGCCAGCCGCTGGCCGGCAAAGCCGCACTCGGCCGGCTGGTCCTGCGCGTGCAGGCTGCGTACGCGGGCAACGAAACCTGGCGGCGAGACAGTGAGCGTGTCGCCGACCCGCAGGCGGCCGGAAAACGCCGTGCCGGTGACAACCGTGCCGATGCCGGAGAGTGTGAAGCAGCGGTCGATGGCCAGGCGGAATCTATGACTATCGATGCCGTCGTCCGTGCGCTGCATGGCAGCTGCCGCTTCCAGATGTGCGCGCAATTCGGCGATGCCAGCACCGGCACCCGCGGCTACTGGATAGACGGGGGCCTCGGCGAATGCGCTGCCAGCAAGCAGGCCGCGCACTTCCTTCATTGCGGCCGCTTGCCGTTCCGCGCTGACCGTATCGCATTTTGTCAGTGCGACTGCGCCACGGTGAATGCCGAGCAAGTCCGCAATGGCCAGATGCTCGCGCGTCTGTGGCATCGGTCCGTCATCGGCAGCGACGACGAGCAGCAGAAAATCGATGCCGGTGGCGCCGGCCAGCATGTTGTGGATCAACTTCTCGTGCCCCGGCACGT